>CAUJED010000049.1:0-5962 GCA_963169535.1 Bacteroidota bacterium
CAGAAGGAACTGCTCAACGAGCTGAGCAAGCAGATCATCGCAGGCACGCTGGAGACCGGCAAGCCCCAGGTGATCGATGTGTTCGACGGGAAGATCGTGTTGCGCAAGCCCATTGATGAGAAGGAGCAGAACGGGAACGGCGCAAGCAAGGGGAAGAAGGAGAAGGCCGGGGTGTGACGCACGGCGGTGGAGATCCGCACCCGTAGCGTCGCCCACCGGGGCGACCGGTACGAACGAACAGATAGGGCAACCAATGAACACAGGGCTCCGCAAGGGGCCTTGTGTGTTTGGGGCGTGCCCCTCGCCCACCATAGGCTTCCACGCGTGTGATCCATGGTGCACGCACGATGGTCGGGGTGTGGCCGATCGCGGATACCTTTCCGGTCGACTTCTGTAGCAGGAACACACGCACCACCCGGTAACACCATGAAACACCACTACACCCTCCCGCTTCTCCTTGCATGCGTCGCCGGCACAGCGAACGCTCAGCTCTCCGTGTTGCCCCAGAGCTACTGGGCCAGCGCGGTGAACAACGAAGGCTTGGTGGCGGGCTACCTGGCGGGTGCCCCCACCTATATGCTTTGGAACCCCGACTTCTCCACCACGGAGGATATCGAAGGTGTTTCGCCGGCCGGTGGTGCCGGTGGCCAGGCCAAGTTCGCGGCCGATGGCCAACGGCTCTCCGGCGGCGCCATGGGTGCAACGGCCTCGGAGATGGCCTACTTCGACCGGAACAACGGCGAGTGGATCGCGTTGGGTGGCTTGGGCGGCGTGTCCGATGGGAACGCCAGCAGCGCATGGGGGATCTCCGGCGATGGCACCACGGTGGTGGGGCTGGCCTGGATGAGTGCCGGTGGAGCGCACGCCGTGGCCTATAACGGTTCCGAAGGCCTGATGGACCTCGGTTCTCTGTTCCCGGAGGCCAGCACCCGTGCCAACGCCGTGAATGCGGATGGTACCGTGGTGGTGGGCTGGCAGGATCAGAACGGACCGTGGAAAGCGGCCGTCTGGCGCAAGGATCCCAGCGGCGGCTACCTGCCTAACACCCCGATCCTGATCGACCCCACAGGTAGCGGAACGGACGAGAACAACCTGGCCGGCGAATGCAGCGCCATCTCGGCCGACGGCAGCGTGATCGGCGGCTATGGCGATTTCGCGAACAACGACGAACCCTGGATCTGGAGCGAGGCCGATGGCTTCGTGAGCCTGGGGGCCCTGCCCAATATGGGCACCGGGTATGTCTCGGCCATCTCGGCCGATGGCTCGGTAGTGGTCGGTTGGTTCAACGGCCCATTTTTCGGCGCCCCGCGCAAGGCGTTCATCTGGAGCGCCGGGGGGGGGCTTCAGGACCTGAACACCTATGCCAGCAACACCCTCGGGATCCCCTTGGGCAATACCGTGCTGTACACCGCCAGCGACATCTCGCCCGACGGACGTTACATCACCGGCACCGGTGTGAACAGTTCGACCCTGGCCATGCTGGCGTACCGGCTCAAGTTGCCCGGCACCACAGTGGTGCAAGCGCAGCATGAAGCGCTTCCCATACCGCTTTGGCCGAATCCCACCCAAGACTTGGTACGGATCCGCGTTCCCCAGCCCTCCACCCTGTCCATCGTGGCTTCTGATGGTCGCGTGCTCCACCACGGTCCAGCACAAGGGGATACCACCTTGGACCTCTCTCCTTTCGCCGATGGCGTGTACACCGTGGTGGTGCGGACCGAAACCGCACAGCACACGATGCGTGTGGTGAAGCACTGAGCCATCCACGGTTCCACTCCAACGGAGTACCTTCGTGGGGAACAGCCCATCACCATGCTCGACAAGGACCTGCTTTGTGCCACCGACCTCTCTCCCGCATCACACGACGCTCTGCTCGCCGCGCAGACGGTCGCGGAACGGCTCAACACCAGGATCACCCTGCTGCATGTACTGCTCAGGAGCGAACGAAAGGATGACGGGCGCGACCAGGTCCTGGCCGCGCTGAACGACCAGATCAAAGGTGCCCGGGCCGAGGCCAGGGCCACCCCCAAGGTGCTCGAAGGCGACCCCATGAAGGCCATCGCCTCCGAGTCCGGCCAGGGCCATTCGTTGCTGGTGCTGGCCACCCACGGTGCTCGCGGACTGCGGCAGAACCTTTTCGGCGCCGATATCCTCAAACTGGTGCGCCACGCCGCCATTCCGTGCCTGGTGGTGCAAGAAGGGGTGCGCCAAGAGTCGCTGCTTCGCCGGATCGTGCTTCCCGTGGCGGCCCACTCCGACATCGGACGGCTGCTCGATGTGGTGGTCGCCCTGGCCACGGTGTTCGCCGCCGATGTGCATGTGTACCAGTTGGTACGCCCCGGCGAATCGCCCTCCGACGAGCTCCTGGCCAACAAGCTCCGGATGCTCGAACGCCTCCAAAAGGAGAACCTGCGTTACGAAGAGGTGAACGAACCCAGCACCACCTTCAGCATCGGCTTCGCGGAGGCCACCATCAAGTACGCCGAACGGGTGGGTGCCGGCGCCATCGCCATCATGTCCCATGCTTCGGAGGAGTACCGCTACATCGCCGATGCCGAAAAGGAGCGCATCCTGACCAACGCTCCGCGGATCCCCGTGCTCTGTACCTGATCCGCCGATGATCGGTCAGGCCCGGGGAACGGCAGCCGGAAGTCCTTCAGGCACCGTACCTTCGCACAGCATCGTCATTGGTGTGACCGTGCCCTTCCTTTCATGTCCACCACACGTCGCTTCCCGCTGCTGATCTTCGGATGCGCCTTGGCCACCGCCGCCGATGCGCAGTTCGGCACCGGTCAACCGATCTTCTCCAATGCGAACAACGCCGAGGTCCGCGCCGCCGACATCGACCAGGACGGAACACTGGACCTGGTGGGGGTGTTCGGGGGCCACCTGAAATGGTTCGCCAACACCGACGGGCAAGGCACCTTCACCCCACCACAGATCCTCATGGACCTCGATGAGGGGTGCGCGCTGCTCCAAGTGGCCGATGTGGATAACGACGGCGCCCCGGACATCCTCTTGGTGAGCGATTCGGACGACGACCTCGTCCTGTTGCGCAACCTGGGTAACGGCACCTTCGCACCCGAGGAAGAATTCGAACTGGACACCCGGCCCGAGGCCCTGGCCGTGGCCGATATCAATGGCGACGGGTACAAGGACCTGCTCCTGACCTTGGAGTTCGTCGAGGGCCCCGGCGTGGGCATCTTCTTCGGCTCCGACCTGGGCTTCGCCGCGCTGGTCCCCTACACCGGGCTGCACAATGGCGCTGCCTCGCGTATGCTGGAGGTGGGCGATGTGGACCTCTCCGGGGGCCAGGACCTGATCCTGAACATGGCCAACGACAGCCTGGTGGTGGCCCGTAACGTGGCCGGTGATGCCAGCACCTGGCAGACCGAACCGCTCAACATCCCCGATGGTCCGCTCGGGTACGTGTACCGGAGCCCAATACTGATCGATATGGATGGCGATGGCCTCCTGGACCTGGCCGAAGCACGCGGCAGCGCCGTACACTGGTTGCGCAACCTCTCCGACGAAGGCGGTGTGCTGGCCTTCGAAGAACATGTGGTGGCCGATTGGACCACCAGCGGCGATGGTGCCTTCGGGCGTACCTCCTGCTCCACCGGGGCAAGCCTCTTCTTCGTGCCGAACAACCCCGCCCTGGCGCCGCGCTGGAACACCTATGTGCCGCTGCTCGAGGATCTCGCCTACTCCCAGGAACTCCCCAGCATGCCTCGCGGCCGTCGTCCGCTGCTGGCCGACTTCAACGCCGATGGCAACGACGACCTGGTGATGGAGGTGAACGGACAACTCACCTGGTTCGCGAACACCCTGGTCGACACCCTGGTCGAATTGCAGCTTCCGACGATGGACACCCTCTGCCTGTCCGGTGCACCGGTGGCCCTGCCCGCCGCCACACCCGGAGGTGGGCAGTGGTACGGCACCCAGATCGCCAACGGCTTGCTGTTCCGCAATAACCTGAGCGGGACCATGGACCTGCCCGTGGTGCACGCGGTGTACCCCGAGGGTGGATGCCCCGTGGCCGCCGCCACCGCCATCCGCGTGATCGAACGGCCATCCATCATCACCACGGTACCCGGTGTGATCTGCTCCGCCGATGCCCCTATCGTGCTGCACGCCACCCCCACCGATGTGGCATGGTACGGTATGGATGGCAGCAACGTGATCGATCCCGCCACTTGGGGCGGTGGCTACGTGGTGTGCGAATACACCGATGCCACGGGCCAGCAGTGCAGCCAGGTCCAAGGGCCCGTGTTACGCTGGAACACCTTGCCCGCGCAACTCGCCGAAGTGGACACCCTCTGTTCCACCGACGCCTTGGTGCCGATCCCCGTGGTGGCGGCACCGGCCTTGGGTGTGAGCTGGGAGGGCCCTGTGCTCAACGCCTCCGCCACCGGGGCGCTCTTCGACCCCTCCATCGGCCCAGGAACCTATACGGTGATCCTCAACGCCGAAGCCTATGCGCCCAACCAATGCCGTAATAGCGATACCATCCAAGTTGTGGTGGCCCCCACCCCCACCATCGCCTTCGAACCCATGGCCGTGTATTGCGCCCAGAATGGGGCGTTCGACCTGGTGGGTGCCGAGCCGACCGGCGGAGTGTGGAGCGGCAGTGGCGTGAGCAACGGACAGCTCGATCCGGCCATCGTGGGCGAAGGCATCCACCTGGTGAGCTACTTCGTGGCCTCTGAGGTCGGCTGCCAGGCCCAGGCCTCCACCACGGTCGCCGTGGCCGCACAGGCCGCAGTGAACGCCCTGGCCACCGACCTGCTGTTGTGCGATGGCGATGCACCGATCCAGTTCGACGCCTACCCCGCCGGTGGTACGTGGAGCGCACCGCTGGACACCAACGGTCTCTTCGGTGTGGACGGGCTGGATCACGGGGAATACCCGGTGGTGTACACCTATGTGGACCCGCGCGGATGTATCCTCGCGCACGACCCCGTGATGGTCCACTATGGCGCTCCAGCCGTGGTGAACATCGAACCGGTGGGACGCCTCTGCTTGAATTCGCCACCCTTCGAACTGATGGGCTCCGCCGAGGGCACATGGAGCGGCGCGTTGACCGGTGAAGGCGCCAGCTTGCCGGTGGACCCAGCAGTATTGGGCGTGGGTGTGTGGCCGGTGACCCTGACCGTGACGCCCGATGAGGGATGCCCCGGCGAGGACACCATCGACCTGATCGTGGATGTATGCGCAGGGATCGACGCGGCACAAGACCCTGTGGTGAGCATCGCCCCCATGCCGTTCCGAACGCATACCACGGTACGTTTCGGCAGCTTCGAGGCGCAGTGGCTGGAGGTGCGCGACGCCACCGGGAAGCAGGTGCGTACCATGCATTTCGGCCATGCACGGCCCGAGGTGGTGGAGCTTGACCTTGGCGGCCTCGCCGATGGCGTGTACCTGCTCCACATCGCGGGTCCGACCGGAACCGCTCGCCATCGGTTGGTGAAGGCGCACTGAGCCACATCCGATACGGATGCCGCGAACCTCTCCGGGGTACCACGCCCAGACGATGGTGGACCCATCGCTCTGCGACTCGATGCCCGTTATGACCATGTCGCGTCCACACCGGCACGGCATGGATCAACACCATGCGGCCGAAGCTTGAACCACTGGCCCGGCAGGACCATAGACCTCGGCGCATCAAGGAGCCTTGCGAAGCGATGCTTCCGCAGGATGAAACAGCCGAAGTGTGGCCCGGAGTGAAGCTTCCGATAGCCTGTACTACGGAACGATCATAGCGGAAGGAACCTGGCGCATGGGTCGCCCCCCCGTTGAACGCAGTGGTTCGACCATGGGCCACACCTTCCCGTTACCCAGGGATCAATCGTCCAGTCCCAGGGTGATCTGTTTGCCGGGGCTCTTGCCGATCAGCGGATCGTCCGGATGGCGTTCCTGTTCCATGGCTGCACGGGCTTGTTGGCGCTTCAACTTCGCCATG
>CAUJED010000050.1:0-15366 GCA_963169535.1 Bacteroidota bacterium
CGGCGGTGGCCACGGCTTCCTTGGTGAGGCCGTTGGCGGCTTGTGCGCGGGCCAGGGTGTGCAGGTTCCAATACTTCCTATCCATCTCCGCTCCTTTCTGCGCCCACTCCAGCGCTTCTTTGGTCATCACCTTCCGGTCCAGGCAGAACCGTGCGCTACTGCTATACCCCCCGCCCTTCATATCGCCCTTGGCCAAGGCGTCCTTGATGTTGGCCAACGCCTGCTCGGTGGCATCGGCGTTGATCGGGATCACCACCTTGGTCTTCTCCCAGCGCAACACCAGATCAGCGTTGTCGTTCGCCACGTTGTCGAACGAGAAGGTCAGGGTCTCCGTGAATTCAGCGGGTGATGCGGCCACCTTGATCGAAACGACGCACTCTTCCAACTTGAAACTGCTCTCCCCCCATTGCTCGATGTTCTTGTTCAGGTGTACCACCCACCGCTCCTTGCCCGGCTCGGTGAAAAGGGAGTATTTGCCAGCGGCCACGTCCATGCCACCGAACTTCACCGGCCCACTGAACTCGATGATGGTGTTCTTGTTGGCACCGGTGCGCCACACCTTGTCGTATGGCACCAAGTCGCCGAAAATCACCCGGTCCTTGACGCTTGGACGCGCGTATTCGACATCAACCGTGGTAAGGCCGATGACCTGCTCCACCTCGCCCAGGGGGCTGGCTTGCGGCAATTCTTGTGCACTAACGATCGTTGCGGCCAATGTGGCTGCGGTGAATAGGCTCCCTTTCATGGGGTAATGGGTTTCGGCACGTGATGGCGTGCTGGGTTATGGAATAGGAGCAAAGGTAACCCCGCGGATGCCGGTACCCGATCCCGTTCAGGCCACACGCAGGTTGCTCAGGCGCGAACGATCGAACTTCTCACGGGCATAGCTCAGGGTGATCCGCAGCTCGGTGGGCTTTTCATTGGCCCCGGGGATCTCATACATGGCATCGGTCATCACCGCTTCACAGATGGAGCGCAGACCGCGTGCCCCCAGCTTGTAATCCATCGCCTTCTCCACGATGAAATCCAAGACCTTCTTATCGAAGCTGAGCTTCACCTTGTCCATCTCGAAGAGCTTCACGTACTGTTTGACCAGTGCGTTCTTCGGCTCGGTGAGGATCCGGCGCAAGCTCTCGCGGTCCAGGGGATCGAGATAGGTGAGCACCGGGAAACGCCCGATGAGCTCGGGAATGAGGCCGTAGGTACGCAGGTCCGACGGGCTCACGTACTGCAACAGGTTGTCGTCGTGGATCCGATGTTCCTTGCTGGCACTGTAGCCTACCGCGCTGCTCCTCACCCGGCGCTCGATCATCTTCTGGATGCCATCGAAGGCACCACCGCAAACGAACAGGATGTTCTTGGTGTCCACCTGGATCAGCTTCTGTTCCGGATGCTTACGCCCTCCTTGCGGAGGCACGCTCACCGTACTTCCTTCCAACAGCTTCAACAGGGCCTGTTGCACCCCTTCACCGCTCACATCGCGGGTGATGCTGGGGGTGTCGCTCTTGCGGCTGATCTTGTCGATCTCGTCGATGAAGACGATGCCCCGTTCGGCCTTGGCCACGTCGTAATCCGCCGCTTGCAACAGGCGGCTCAGGATGCTCTCCACATCCTCGCCTACGTAGCCGGCCTCGGTGAGCACCGTGGCATCGGCAATGGCGAAGGGCACGTTGAGCATGCGCGCGATCGTCTTGGCCAGCAGGGTCTTCCCGCTCCCTGTCTCGCCCACCAAGATGATGTTGCTCTTCTCGATCTCCACCTCATCGGCGGTGCTCGAGGGCTTCTGGAGCAAGCGTTTGTAGTGGTTGTACACCGCCACGCTCAGCACCTTCTTGGCATCATCCTGCCCGATCACGTACTCATCCAGGTACCGCTTGATATCCGCTGGACGTTGAATGGTGAGACTGCCCTCCATCTCCGAGCGCGTACGCTGGCTCAACTCCTCGGAGATGATGTTCTGCGCCTGTGCGATGCAACTATCGCAGATATGCCCGGTGATGCCCGCGATCAGCACATTGGTGTCCTGTTTGTCCCGTCCACAAAAGGAACACTTGATCTCTTTCTTATCCATGGGGGGGGTGTGCTGCGCTACGGTATGGCCGATCGGCAAAGTCCCGAAAGATACGTCGAAGGCCGGGCGTTCGTCCACCCGGCCTTCATTCGTATTCCTGATCAGAAAGCCACCTCGGCGGTCATACGGCCCGCCCGTGGCGACCTACCATACCCCTCACTTAGGGTTCCGCACCAACAGTTCGTCGATCATGCCGTAGGCTTTGGCCTCTTCGGCGGTCATCCAGTAATCGCGGTCGCCGTCCTTCTCCACCTTGTCGAATGGCTGGCTGCTGTGCGAACTGATGATGTCGTAAAGTTCTTTCTTCAGCTTTTGGATCTCGCGCACGGTGATCTCCATGTCGCTGGCCTGTCCTTCGGCCCCGCCCATCGGCTGGTGGATCATCACCCGGGCATGTTTCAGCGCGCTGCGCTTGCCTTTGGCGCCCGCGCAGAGCAGCACAGCACCCATGCTGGCGGCCATACCGGTGCAGATGGTGGCCACGTCGCAGTTGATGTATTGCATGGTATCGTAGATCCCCAGACCGGCATACACACCACCGCCCGGGCTGTTCAGGTAGATCTGGATGTCCTTCTTGGCGTCCACGCTCTCCAGGAACAGCAGTTGTGCCTGGATGATGTTGGCCACCTGATCGTTGATCCCGGTGCCCAGGAAGATGATCCGGTCCATCATCAACCGGCTGAACACGTCCATCTGGGCCACGTTCAACTGACGTTCTTCGATGATGTACGGCGTGACCGAGGAGGTGATCGCCGCCTTGGTGTAGCTGTGCAGGGTATTGCTGCTGATGCCACGGTGCTTGACCGCGTACTTATTGAATTCGTCCTGAGGGAACATCTGCGTTCGGAATGTCTGGGTTAACGTGACTTCACCAAGACCTCGTCGATGAGGCCATACTCCTTCGCTTCCGTGGAGGTCATCCAGTGATCACGGTCGCTGTCCTTGTCGATCCGCTCATACGGCTGCCCGGTGTGATGCGCGATCACCTCGTACAACTCCTTCTTCAGTTTCAGCACCTCGCGGAGGGTGATCTCCATGTCGCTGGCCTGGCCCTGCGCACCGCTCAGCGGTTGGTGGATCATCACCCGGGCGTGTTTCAACGCGCTGCGTTTGCCTTTGGCCCCGGCGCACAGCAGCACCGCACCGAAGCTCGCGGCCATGCCGGTGCAGATGGTGGCCACATCGGGAGCGATGTACTGCATGGTATCGTAGATCCCCAGGCCGGCATACACCCCGCCACCGGGGCTGTTCAGGTAGATCTGGATGTCCTTCTTGGCATCCACGCTCTCCAGGAACAACAGCTGCGCCTGGATGATGTTGGCCACTTGATCGTCCACGGCGGTGCCCATGAAGATGATCCGATCCATCATCAACCGGCTGAACACGTCCATCTGGGCCACGTTCAACTGGCGCTCCTCGATGATGTAGGGGGTGAGCGCACGGGTATAGCCGTTCAGCGTGTTGCTGCTCAGGCCCAAGTGCTTCACCGCGTACTTGGAGAACTCGTCTTTCGGGAACATGCGGGATCCGCGTATGGTGTAAAGGACGGTATTGCCGCGGTCACCTTAGGCCGTGCGGGCCAAGGTTACGAACGTATCGAAGCTCACTTTATTCTCCTTGGGGCTCAACAGGGCTTTGAAGTGGGTGTTGAGCTTCTGTTCCACGATGCTGTTGCGGATGCGGCCGAGCTGCTCGCGATCGCCCAGGATCCGGGCGGCCATCTGTTGCAGCTGGGTATCGTCCGGGGCCGGCATGCCGTACTGCGCGAACTGGTCGCTCACGTACCGTTTGGCGAAGGCATCCAGCTCCTCCCCTTTCGCCTCCAGACCATACTTCTCGATCACTCGTTCTTCGACCAGTTGGCGTTTGAGGCCGTTGGCGTACTCGCCGTAGCTCTCCTCGATCTGCTCGGGGGTCACGGGCGTCTGGCTCGTTTCCCGGATCCAGCGCTTCAAGAAGCTGTCCGGCAGCTCGAATGCGGTGTTCTCGGCAAGTTTTTTCACCACGAGCCGCTTGAAGATGCGATCACTATCGCGACGGAACATGTTCTCCAGCCCTTCCTTCACCTTGTTCCGGAAGGCGGCCTCATCGGTCACCGCATCCTTGCCATAGACCCGATCGAAGAGCGCCTGGTCCACCGCCACGGGCACCATGCGTTTGATCTCGGCGATCCGGAACAAGAAGCGCCCTTCAAGGGTGTGCACCCGGTCATGGTCCACCCCGAGCATCCGGGCCAGGTCGTCGTGGCCCTTGCTCACCTTGTGCGGATCGAGCACCACCTCTTCGCCAACCCGTTTTCCGGCGAGCGCGTTCTTGCTTCCTTCGTCCTCGATGAACTCCAGGCTCATGGAGGTGCGGTTCATGATACCGCCTTCCTTGATGCTGCCATCGGTATTGAGCTCGATCATGTCGCCGAGCAGCATGTCCTTATCGCCGCTCACCTCGGCTTCTTCCACCGTGCCAAAGCGACGCTGCATGTCGGTGACCTCGCGCTGCACCAGTTCATCGCTCACATCCACCACGGGGTACTCCACCCCCAGCTTTTCGTTCAGCTCGAACTCGATGGTGGGGGCCAGGCCCAGCTCATAGGCGAAATGCAGGTCGCCGGGTTCGTCCCAATTGTTGGCTTCGCTGTTCCCCGGGGTGGGCAGGGGCTGGCCCAGTACGCGGATCGCGTTGTTCTGCAGGTATTCGCGCAGGTTGGCGTCGATGAGCCGCTCCACTTCGTTCACCAGCACCGCTTTGCCCACACGTTTTCGGATGAGGCTCATGGGAACCTGGCCAGGGCGGAATCCGGGCAGGGTGGCGTTCTTCCGCTGCTCCTTCAAGGCCTTTTCCACCCCGGGGGTGTAATCCTCGGGGGTCAGCTTCACGTTGAGGGTGGCGGTGAGGGTGCCGGTGTCTTGGCGTTCGATGTTCATGGGATGATGACGAGTGTCGAAGTGGTTCTGCTGTTAACAAGGGACATACCGTGGATCGATCCGGCCAATTCGGCCTGACAACTCCTGACAGCCTGCCGCTGTTGGTGGACGGTGATCCCGTTCACCTTGTACGGACGGGGGGACTCGAACCCCCACACCTTGCGGTACCAGATCCTAAGTCTGGCGCGTCTACCAATTCCGCCACGTCCGTGGAGCCTTCGCCCCCAGTAGGGTGGGCACGAAGGGCGGCAAAGATAGCCCACCACCCCACTTGGCGATCGGGTCCGGACCAGGAACCTACCTTCGCCACCTGCTGCATGCTCATGAGAAGCTTCGACCCTGCCAGCCTACCGATCCCGGAACTGCATAGCTACCTGGTAGGGGCCGTGGGCCCGCGCCCGGTCGCCTTCGCCAGCACCATCGATGCCGAAGGCCGGCCCAACCTGAGCCCCTTCAGCTTCTTCAACGTGTTCGGTGCCAACCCACCGCTGATGATCTTCAGCCCGGCACGACGTGGGCGCGACAACACCACCAAGCATAGCTACCACAACGTGAAAGCCGTGCCCGAGGTGGTGATCAACGTGGTGACCTATGCCATGGTACACCAGACCTCCTTGGCCAGCACCGAATATCCGGAGGGGGTGAACGAGTTCGAAAAGGCCGGCTTCACCCCGATCGCATCGGAAAAAGTGAGACCCTTCCGGGTGAAGGAGAGCCCGGTGCAGTTCGAGTGCGTGGTGAAGCAGGTGATCGAGACAGGGACCGGTGGTGGCGCCGGCAACCTGGTGATCTGCGAAGTGGTGATGATCCATGTGGATGAGGCCGTGCTCGATGCGAACGGGAAGATCGATCAACGGAAGATCGATCTCGTGGGCCGCATGGGCGGGCACTTCTATGCGCGGGCACACGGCGACGCGCTCTTCCAATTGGCACAGCCGAACACCAACATCGGCGTGGGTGTTGACAACTTACCCCCCGAAGCACGTAACAGCCACATCCTCACTGGGAACGATCTGGGAAAACTCGGTGTTTCGCTCACCATTCCCGATGAGACCGCGGTGAACGAATACAAGCTCACGGAATTGAGCGATACCTTCATCACCCATCAGGATCGCCCCAGCGCACTCCTCACTGCTCTACACCAGCACGCCCACGAACTGCTCGCGCAGGACCGGGTGGAAGAAGCCTGGAAGACCCTGCTGGCCTTCAACGCACGCTAACCAACAAGCAGTCCGTAAGAACGCGGACACCAACGACCATGGCACAAGTAACGATCACCGGCACCATCAAAGTAGTAGGCAAGACCCAGGACGTGAGCGACAAATTCCGCAAGCGCGAATTGGTGGTGACCGAGCCCAGCGGCCAACGCCCGCAGCACATTCCCGTTGAGTTCACCCAGGACCGTTGCGGTCTCCTGGACGGTTTCAACCCCGGGGACGAAGTGACCGTGACCTGCTACGTGAACGGCCGCGAATGGACCGGCCGTGATGGTGTTACCAAGTACTTCCTCAGCCTCAGCGGCAACCGGATCGATCGCAGTGGTGCCGCAGCCCCGGCAGGTGGCGGTCACCAAGGCGGTTACCAGGCTGCACCGCCGCCCACTGTGGCCGACATGCCCGTCGGCGGCAGCGATGAGGACGACCTGCCGTTCTGATCAGCGGCTATCCCAAGAACACCCTTGGGGCTGCGCGAGGGTCTTTTACGCCCAGGCGTCGTTGTGAAAAGCCTTTTAGAGCTACCGGCTATGCTCGGCTCTCACGTCTCGCCTGGACACGGAATTCCGCTCGCTCGCTTCCAATAGCATTTGGGGATAGCCTCAAGGGTGCCTCGAAGAACCTCGAACGGATGGCGCGCGCCGCTATCATTCGTCCAGACGAGGCGCTCCGAAGAGAGGATACTGGATCGAAGTATCCGATGGAGGAGCATCAAAGTATGGGCGATTGAGAGCAAGCGATGACCGCTGTGCTTCTTTCTCATGAACGCCGCCGGAACGGGGTTCTTCGAGATACCCTCAATTGACCGCTCCAGTCCAAGTCGAAGCTCCGCGCCACGGACCCGTGTGGGGGCTTCGGCCGGACAGGTATCCCATCAACGCACGACCCTCCGGCCTTTCCAACGCGGGTGGTACACCAAGGAGAGGATGGCCACCAAGGGGGCGTACACGGTGAAGAGCATCTGGCACATCACGGTGACCATGGCCATTCGCCGTTGACCCAACATCCGGCGTACCTCGCGTACGAGCGTTGTCGTAGGCACCACCCAGAGCAGCCAACCGAAGATCACCATCAGCAGGGTCTCCACACCATCCGGTGCGATGATGTCCGCTGCCGTGAGCCGCACCGAGGCCCAGCATAAAGCCCAGGGCAGGAACAGAGCGAACAGGCCCATCCAGGGCATGCCGCCGCGTACGCCGCGCATCTTGCCGGCCCAGCGCAGGCGCTGCGTCAGGAAACCGCGCCAGGTGGGTTCAGCCTCCACCGTTACCAACGCATCCATATCGGCCAGTACCCCCAGGGTCTTCCCCGCTTTCCTCATCCGCAGCACCAGAAAAACATCGTCGCCGCTGGCGAACCGGTCGCCGCCATAGCCACCGACCGCCTCGAACGCCTCGCGCCGAAAGGCGAGGTTGGCCCCATACGCCAAGCCTGGTCGGCCCAGCAGGGCCTGGCCCATGGCCATGCCGAGCAAGGCCGCCTGCTCCTCCTCCTGCAACCGCCCCAGGAAGGTTCCGTTGCCCGCGGTGCGTACGGGCAGGATCAGCAAGTCTAGACGATCCTTCGCCATGACCTCCGCGATCACACGTACACGCTGGCGGCCGCATCGTGCGTCGGCGTCGGTGAGGATGATCACATCATGCAAGGCATCCCTCACCCCGCAGGCGATGGCCGCCTTCTTCCCTTCGCCCACGTTCGGCTTGTACTGTAGTTGAGGCCAACGGGCCACCATGCCCAGCACGATACCCGCGGTACCATCGCTACTGTGGTCGTCCACCACGATCACTTGCACCTGATCCTTGGGCAGGTCCTGTGCGTTGAGGTCCTGTAGCAGCGGCACCAGGGTGTGCTCCGCATTGCGTGCGGGAACGACCATGGAGACCGGTGGGGCATCCTCGGTCGGTGCACGCTCCTCGGCCCGGGCTTTGCGCAACCGCTCGCGCCATGCGGTCAGCACCACGGCATAGCCCAAGGAGGCTCCGAAGAGCACGAAGGCGATGTACACCGGTGCGATCATGCTGTTCCGTTCCGCGTTCGAATCCGTGCCGACACGAGGATCACGCTGCCGATGCAAGCCGGAAAGGCCACGTTGATCATCCACAGACAGGTGGTGGCGAGCAGGACGATGGACGCCTCGCCCCCCATCGGCTCGAGAACGGCCACCGCCACCGAGCCGCGCACCCCGAGCTCCGTCAGCATCACCGAAGGTATCAACGTGGCGATGAGGTAGACCAAAGGCACCCCCGCTGCCGCCTCCCACGCCCCTACACCCGCACCGAAGGTCCGTAGCAGCAACACGAACTGGAAGGTGAAGAGCACGTACCGCACCAGGCTCAGCACCAGAACGCCCAACGACCTGCTGCGCGGGAACCGGGCCAGCACGGCCGACGCGTGCCCGAAGCGTTGAATGAACGGCACCAACAGCAGAAGCTGACGAAATAGGCCGGGATAGAGGTACAGCACCAGCGCGATGGCGGTGACCAAGGCGGTGAGGGTGGCCAAGATCCACGAGGTCCAACCCGCAGGCCAGGGCAGGGGGATACCCGCCGTGGTGAGCACGAACAAGCCGACCCCTCCGGCCACCAACGTCACCACGAACTGGGCGATGCTTCCCAAAGCCGTGGCGAACCCTCCGGCGATCCGGTTCTCCGGCGCCAGGAAGAACACCCGCCCGATGAACTCTCCCGTGCGGTTGAGGCTGACGAAGCCCACGCTGGTGCCCGCAATGGTGGCCACGAACGCACGCCAGGGCCCCACCGGCTCCACCTCGGCCATCAGCACGCGCCACTTGCCGGACTCCACCAACCAGTTGAGCAGCATGAGCGCCACCACCACCAGTAACACCGCGCGGTTGGCCGCCAGCATGGCCAGGAGTCGAGCACCGTCCGTGGCGACGATACCTTTGGGACCCGCCAGCTTCACGTACAGGAACACGCAGGCCAGCAGGAAGACCCCCCAACGGAACACCATGAGCAACGGTCGACGTGCAGCCATCGTACACCCGCAAGACGAGCAGGCGGCCAAAAGTAGGCCCGGCACGGTGCCGGGGAAGGTCCCTTGCGAACGCATCATCCTGGGGATCGATCCGGGAACCACGGTGATGGGCTTCGGGGTGCTGGCCGTGGAAGGGCGCGACCTCCGTCTGCTGGAGGCCGGTGCCATCCGCTTCGAGCCCGGGGATCATACCCTGAAGCTGCGCGCCATCTTCCGCAGTACGACCGAGATCATCGAGCGACACCTGCCCGACGAGCTGGCGATCGAGGCGCAGTTCTTCGGCAAGAACGTGCAGAGCATGCTGAAGCTCGGACGCGCGCAGGGGGTGGCCATCGCGGCTGCGCTCCAACGCGACCTCAGCGTGGTGGAGTACGCCCCGAAACGGGTGAAGCAGAGCATCACCGGCAACGGCAATGCGGCCAAGGAACAAGTGGCGGCCATGTTGTTGAGCATCCTGCGCATCGAGGCCCTGCCCAGCAGTACCGATGCCACCGATGCGGTGGCCGTGGCCGTGTGCCACCATTTCGCCAACAGCGGTGGTGGTGGGTCGTTCGGTGCGAAGCGCGGCAGCGGCAAGGATTGGTCCGCCTTCATCCGCAACAACCCGGACCGGGTGCGGTGATCACGCTTCGCGGATGCGCTGTGCCAGCGCGGCGAACTCCTCGGTGGTGAACTTCAAGCGTTCCCGGGTGAAGTCCATGTCGGCCAGGGAATCGATCGGGATGAGGTGGATGTGCGCATGGGGCACCTCCAGCCCCACCACGCTGATCCCGATGCGGGTGCAGGGCACCACGGCCTTGATCTTCCGCGCCACTTCCTTGGCGAACGCCAGGATATCGCCCAGCTCAGCGCCCTCCAGGTCGAACAGATGATCCACCTCGCGCTTGGGCACCACCAGTGCATGGCCTGCGCGCACAGGGCTCACATCGAGGAAAGCGATGTAGCGGTCGTCCTCGGCCAGCTTATGGCAGGGGATCTCGCCATGAATGATACGGGTGAAGATGCTGGCCATGGCTCAACGGGTGATCTCCAGGACCTCGAACTTGGTGGTACCCGCCGGGGTGGTCACTTCGGCGATATCGCCAACGGCCTTGCCCAGCAACCCCTTTCCGATCGGGGAGCTCACACTGATCTTGCCGGTCTTGATATCGGCTTCGCTCTCGGCCACCAGGGTGAAGGCGCGCTCCATGCCGCTGCCCTCCTGCTTCACGCGCACGGTGCTGTGGATGTAGGCCTTGCTCGTATCCAGCTGCGAAGCGTCGATGATGCGGGCGTTGGCCACCACTTCCTCGAGCTTGGCGATCCGCGCCTCCAGCAGCCCCTGGTCCTCCTTGGCCGCATGGTACTCCGCGTTCTCGCTCAAGTCGCCCTTGTCGCGCGCATCGGCGATCTGCTGGCTGATGTGCGGGCGTTCCACGGTCCGTAGGTGATGCAGCTCTTCCTGCAGCTTACGGAATCCTTCTTCGGTGTAATAGGCCGGTGTGCTCATGGCCGATTCGCTTGTGTGGTGTGAAAAGATGAAAGAGGACCTCGAAAGGCCCTCTTTCCAAAGATACTATACCGGATCAGAGGCTCAGGCGCACACCGATGCTATGGATGCCGCCGAAGGGATCGGTGGTCCGATAACTGTAATCGATGGCGATGGCAGACTTCTTCTCCTCGCCGAACGGCAGGTCCACGCTGAGGCCGGCCGTGGGGCCGGTGAGCACCGTGGTGCGCTCCTCCTCCGAAGTGATACCGGCCTCGTACATGTAACCGCCGCGCAGGTGCAACATGCGGTGGAAGGCGTATTCGACACCCAGCATCCCCTGGTCCTTGGTGAAGGAGTTGGAGGTGAAGTTACCCGCGAAGGTGATCCGGTGCCGCTCGTTCAGATGCCAGTCGTAAGCCGCGCCGATATTGAGCAGCGAGGGGATCTCGAACCGGGCCGACCGTTGCTCCAAGGTGAGCTGGTCGCTGCCTGCCACCAACAAGCCTTGCACCGAAAGACCATCACCCGAGAAGGACATCGCCGGTCCCACGTTCTTCAGCGCGATGCCGAAGTGGATGTTCTCCTTCTCGCCGGTCACGTACTGGATACCGGCATCGAAGCACATGCCCTGCGAGCGTACGTTGGCGATGCTCTCGGACACCATGCGGATCAACAAGCCACCGTGGATGCTGTTCGAGAAGCTCTTCGCATAGGAGAAGCCGATGTTGGCGAACGAGGGGCGGAACGTACCCAGGCCACCGGCCGGGTTATCCACCGTGGTGATCTCCAGGTCGCCGAAGCCCATGGTCATCGCCGTGATGCCCAGCACCCCGGATGAGCCCAGCTTCTGGCCGAAGCCGATGCTGTTGATGGTGGTGCCGGAGCCGCTCAACCATTTGGTGTTGGAGAAGACCACCTCGGTCTTATTGGTGTGCGCCAGGCCGGCGATGTTGCTGAACATGGCCTCAGCACCACGAACCGAGGAGGAGTTCGCCAACGCCCAGCCCGAGGAGCGAGCCCATGGATTGATGAGCAATTGCGTAGCGCCAGCAGAGCCTGCACGGTCCGGGTTCCCCGCCCATGCCGTTGCGGACATGGCCACGGCCATGGCCATCACTGCGGTCCTTCGTTGCATCGTTCGCATCGTGTACTTCCGTATTGTGTATGCTGGCACTTAGAAATTCTGAAGGTCCAAAGGCCTCAAGGCACCGAACCACTTCAACACCTTCTCGCCCACACCCGGCACATCCACGTGGCAGAGATACATGCCTCCGGCGATCGGGATGTTCGTGGTGTTCTTCAAGTCCCAATCCAGGTACGTGAGCTCATTGTCCTTCCGGAACTTGCGCACCAACGTGCCGTTCACGGTGTAGATGGAGATCGTACAGGTCTGTGGCAGGTTGATGAACTTCACCCGGTTATCCAGGCGCGAGGTCTCGTAACCGCTGAAGCCGTAGTACGGGTTGGGCACGACGTTGATCAGTGCCAGCGCATCCTCCGCCGTGGTCGCATCATTGGTCACGGTCTCCATGCCGCTGGTGGTGAAGGTGTACAACGGCAGACCATTGTTGCGGTCGATACCGATGTCGCCAGGGCCACCTGTGTAGTTCGTGAACCGCTCATAGGGCTTCTTCACACCGAGGGTGATGCGAACATCGGTTCCGAGGAACTCCGTGCCGGGGATCAGCATGGCGCTACCCACCCAGCCGATGGACTTGAACGTCTTCAACCGGTTGGCCGAGGAATTGGACTGCATCAAACCACGGATGAACTCGCCTTGATCATACTGCGGCACCTCGTTCGCGCTGCCCATGATGCGTCGCTCGTTCTTGAACACGTAGATCCAATGGCCGCCGCCGTAGAAAGCGCCACCGGTGGAGGTGAACATTTGACCATTGGGGTTCCACTGCATATCCCGGCCGATGGTACCACCCCAGAAGCTGTTCTCCCCATAGCCGATGTTCAACCGCTCTCCCGTCTCCAGGTCGATCGCATAGCCTGGGAACCAGCCCATGCCGGTGGTGTTGACCAGATCCCCTTCGGCGGCGTTGTAGCCCGCCATGGTGGAATTACGGCCATTCTTATCGATGCTCGGCGCCGCCCGCAGGGCCATGCGCTGCGCGCCACCCTGGGCCAACGTGGCATTGGACTCCTGCTCGAACACCGGTGCACGAGACCACATGCTGCGGTCCGCCGTGATCACCACCTGAATGCTCGGTGTGCGACGCAACAACGAGGCTGGCGACGACATGGAGGGGTGCGGAAGATCACTATCGCTGTCCGAGGCCACCCCGGGCTGCAGCGGTGCCTGCCCGACCAGCGGCCAGGGCGCCCAGGTGCCACCCAGGTAGTTCTCCCACTTCTCATTGGGGTCGATGCTGCGGTCGGCCCACATCGGCGACTCAGGGCTGTTGTACACGCCGGACCGGATCCAGTTGCTCACCTGGTCCGCTTCGCCATCGGGCACCCCCATCAGCCAGGTCTTGGCCGGCTCGCTGAACTCCATACGGCCCTCGCCGACAGGCTCAGCGAAATCTCCGACGTAAGCCGTCTGGTTCACCATCACGCTGATACCCCACTCCGGGATCACCTGCTCGTAGGCCATGTCGATCGTTCGATCGCTCTGGATGGTGTCGTTCCCCGGCTGCTTCACGATGAACCAGTTCGCCCGGTCCAAATTGGCCTGGGAGGCCGTGTCGTTCTTCATCCAGATCTCGAACGTGCCCGCGGGTACCTTCAGCGGGTCCACCACCTTCACCGTCACCGGGCCGAATCCGCGCTCATAGGTCACCTCTTGCTTACGCCACCCAGGTGCCGTGATGCTGGCATCGCTCGATGCACGCTTCATGACCAGCTCGTGGCCACCGTTGCCCAAGCCTTCCACACGGGTGATCTCGAAGGTATCGCCGTAGCTGGCATTCAGGATCGTGCCTCCGGTACGGGGATCCGGACGGTGGGGGATGCCCACATAGCGGCGGATCGAGCCGAACGCGGCCTTACGACCTTCCACGTACGGGTAGGCCTGACCCGAGCGCGTCTCCATGCTGTACGGCTCGTAGTTGTTGTACCCGTATGCGATGGCGATGTAGTAATAGGACTTGAAGTTCACCAGGCGCGGATCACCTTGGGCGAACTTATCCTCCGTGATACGGACCGAGCTTGCCACACCCACGTTGGCTCCATTCACCATCTCGGTGGGCACCGGCGAATTGAGCAACTCGCTGTACGGGTAGTTGATGATCTGGTCGACATCATCCTCGATATCGCCCTGGTAGACCAGCCGTGCCAGTTCCACATTGCCCAGATCGGAAACGCTAACGTCCGCATTCTTCAGCTGGTACAGCTTGTACCCTTGGAAGCGGTAGTAGCGATCGTAGAGTTCGCCATCCGGACCAGCTTCCGGAATGATGGGATCCAACTCCTGGTAGCTCAACGGGGGCATGTTCACCGGCTGCTGCAGGTTGTTGTTACTGCCCTCGGGGTTGCTCATGAAGATGATCAGCTCGCGGTCCAACTCCACGATCTCCAGATCCGGTGCATCGGGACCATCAAGGATCTTGAAGCAGTTGTCGAACAGCGCCTGCGCCTTGTCATCGGCCGTACGCAAGCTGGCCACGCTGGCCGTTGCACCGCCCGTAACGGCACGCGCCCAGGCCACGCCCAGCGTGATGTTGTTGTACGCCCCCGGTTCCAAGGTGAAGGGGCCTGCGCTCTGTACGAAGCGGCGGTCGATCGGCTGCTGTGCACTCTCGCGCCAGTCCGGCTGCGGCACACAGTTCGTACCCCAACCCACGGGGTCGCTGCTCCACGGGAACATGTATCGGGTCGTCACCGCACCGGGGGTCTCGTCGTACCCGGAACCGCCGTAGGTCATCTCCACGTTGTTCTTCCAGATGCCCTTCAGGTAGTTGTAGAAGTGACCTTGTGCACTGGGATCGGTCACGGCGAAGGCACCTTCACGGTTCCAGAACAGGAACGCCCGCATGCCAAAACGCTCGTTGTCCACGAAGCCGTCGCCATAGCCGATACCCAACCCTTTGTAGGGGATACCCTTCTGCTGCTGGGCCACCACACAGTCCAGGAACTCCAGGCCACTTGCCGGCCCGGGATTGTCGATGGTATCCGCATCCTGGTACGGCCCTTCGAAGAAGTCCACACCTACGGCGGGAGGCTGTACGCCATAACCCTTCACCCCGTTGCAGTCCTCGTCGTTCTCATCCCAGTTGTAGGCGAAGCCGAAGCCACGTTGCACGTCGCATCCCACGAAATCGTCGTTGGAGCAACCGAGATCCGGGTCGATGAAGTGCCCGAAATAGGTGTCGTTCAAGGTCTGCTCACCCTGGTTGATCACGGTGAAGTTGTAGAAGGTCATGTTGTTGACCTCGTTGTTGGAGCTGAACGCGAAGGCTTGTGCGCGCACCTCCAGACCAATGGCCTCGCCACCGAACGATTCGGTGTGCGTATCACCCTTGTCGTTGAAGATCCAGAAGATGTTGTGGTCGCCGAAGAGGTTCACCGGATCCTCCCGACGGCGGGTCTTGCACTCCTCTACGGTCTCGTCCAGTCCATAGTCCGGATAGTCGCCATCGGTAGGGCTGTATGAGCCATCGCCGTCGGCATCGACAAAGGGTGCCAGATACAGGTCTTGTCCCTTATCCAAAATTCCCTCGGCGGGCCAGTTCGTGAAATCACTCG
>CAUJED010000051.1:0-3404 GCA_963169535.1 Bacteroidota bacterium
AACGGATTGGACCCCAGCACAAGGGTAGATCGTATCCTCCATTCAGAGAGGAGCGAGGGGCGAAAGCCTCTCCTCCTCCTGAAAAAAAGATCAGTCGTCTTGTCGGTCTATCCGATTGCGTTTATGAGTTGAATCCGTGATTGAAGCCCTGGCATTCGGCCAGGGCTTCAATGAACGATATGATGCTTTTGGATGGGGATTCCCACAGGAAGGATATGGAATGGAACTATCAGATAGTGGCTACACGATCATTTCTAGCAGTGCTGATTGCGATAGTGTTTCGCCGGAGGAGTGTTTCTTCCATGCCTCTGTGTTATTGACGAAGATCGACTTGAGTGGCACGAGAATCTGGGAGAAACGCGCCTGGCGCCCCATGCACAGCGCCTTTGCCGGCTGGGCCAATTGCTGCGACACCATCCCCGGTGGCGGCTACATCGTGGGCGGGGCCAGCGAGGCCATCGATGGCAGCGACGAGGTGTGCCTCATGCGCTTCGATGCCAACGGCGATACACTTTGGACTCGCGTGTTCGGGGATCCTACGCTGAACCGGTTCTGGATCGGGCAGCAAGTGAAACACACCATGGACGGAGGCTTCGTGATCACAGGCATCACCGACCAGAACGGACCATTCAATGGATTCGTGATCAAGACGAATAGTGAAGGCGATGAAGAGTGGACCAACATATACTCTTGGGATGGGCAAACGGAAGGTGGTCTTGTTTCCATTGCTTTGGCTGCCGATGGCAGCTACTATGTCGGAGGCTCTAGAGGCATTTCAGATATGAATACCGATACATGGATCGCTCACTTGAACACAGATGGAGAACTGATCTGGCAAGTGAGCTTCGGTGGTCCATGGCAAGAAGGCAGTTCCGAGATCATCACGCTTTCAGATGGTAACCTAGCCGTCTTCAGCGCCCGGGGCTACGGACAGAGCTTTTCATTGCTTCGGCCTTGTATTCTCCGTCTTGACCATGATAACGGTGACATCATTTGGGAGCGGGAGTTTGGCCAAGCCGCCCTCACCACCACCCTCTTCGCCGGCAAAGAAACCTCCACCGGCGACCTCATCGCCTGCGGCGTTACCTACGCCGAAGAAGGCCAGAAGGGCTTGCTCTTGCGCACCTCCAGCGCGGGCGACAGCCTCTGGATGCGCAGCTATTACTACCAGGACGAGGTGATCAGCAACGGACAGGGCCGCTTCTACGATGTACTGCCCACGCCCGATGGTGGCTTCATCGCCGCTGGTGCCGTGTACAACCCCGTGCAAGCCCCCAATCCACCCGGCTACAGCCAGGACACCTGGGTGGTGAAGGTGGATGGGGATGGCTGCATCGTGCCCGGCTGCAATGGCGTAGGCATCACCGAACAGGCCACCAACTTGCTGGGGGCGCTGAGCATGTACCCCAACCCTGTGGCGCACGGTGGTACCGTAACGATCGCGCTGGACCTGCCCCCGAGCATCGACAATGGACCATTGCAGCTGAGCGTGGTGGCCGCCGATGGCCGGGTGGTGCATAGCCGAATGCTACCTCCATCGTCCACTCAGGCCCCCCTCTCCCTCAATGTGGAGTTAGGGGTGGGGCCTGGCCTCTACCACTTCCACCTTTCCACGGGTAACAAGTGGCTTACGGGGGGTAAATTGGTGGTGGAATAGGTCCGCTTCCGTCCAAGAGCCGTGGAGGATCCAGGCACGTATCCTGCCGTTTCAACGTGCGCCATCTCCCATCCGTCGAAACTCGACCCCCACCGCGCAACATCCACGCACCAGGTTCGTTTCCCACCCCGGAACCCGAACCTGCACCCATGAAGAACCTACACACCTACCTGCTGACCGCGAGCAGCGCACTGCTCCTGGCGGCACCCTCTCACGCCTTGGCCCCACCGGTGGGCGATATGAACGGAACCACCGTGACCTTGACCGGCTGGCTGCACGTGGATGATGCCTTCATGGCCGACGTGACCCTCGAGGTGGATGTGAACGGCGAGGTACGGACCGCATCCGTCTCCAACAGCGGTCGGTTCACCATCGACCTGCCCGCCGAGACTTCCGCCACCCTGCGCTTCGCGAAGCCCGGCCATGTGACCAAAACGGTCTCCGTGGATACGCGCCACATCAACGACGGCGACTTCGCAGGATCCCGCCGCCGGCAGGTCAAGTTGGCGGTGATCATGGAGCAAGAGCGCTTCATGGCGGGCCTCACCTATGCCGGTCCGGTGGGCAACCTCGGGTTTGAACCCGGCGGGGGCTGCGTTGCCGTGCGACATACCCGGTCGGTGACCCCAGCGAAGCGCCGGGCCACCATGGAGTTCTGATCGAACTTACCCCAGCGAAGAGCCTCCCTCACCGGAGGCTTTTCCCATTCACCACCGGTGAAGGCCGTTACCTTTGGCCGTTCATCATGAGCCACCCCTCCCCGCGCGCCTGCGTACACCATTGCCATGGCTGACCTGATCCGGCTCCTCCCCGACCATGTGGCCAACCAGATCGCGGCCGGCGAGGTGGTGCAACGCCCTGCCAGCGTGGTGAAGGAGCTCCTGGAGAACAGCGTGGATGCGGGCGCCACGCGCATCGTCCTGGTGATCAAGGATGCCGGTCGTACCCTGGTGCAGGTGACCGACGATGGCCGGGGCATGAGCACCATGGACGCCCGGGCCTGCTTCGAACGCCATGCCACCAGCAAGATCCGGGAGGCCGACGACCTCAGCGCCCTGCGCACGAAAGGCTTCCGTGGCGAAGCCCTGGCCAGTATCGCGGCGATCGCCCAAGTGGAGTTGAAGACCCGCGAAAGGGACCAGGAGCTGGGCACCCGCGTATTGATCGAGGGGAGTCGCGTGCGGACCCAGGAAGCCATGGCCTGTGCCGTGGGCACCACCATCGCCGTGCGCAACCTCTTCTTCAACGTGCCGGCACGCCGCCAATTCCTGAAGAGCGACAGCGTGGAGATGAAGCATGTGCTGGACGAGTTCCACCGTGTGGCGCTGGCCCATCCGGAGGTCGCCTTCCAGCTGGTGAACAACGACCACGAGGAGTACAACATGCCCGTGGGCAACGAACGGCAGCGCGTGGTCCACCTCTTCGGCCGTAAGTACGACGAGCGCCTGGTGCCCGTGGATGAGCACACGGACTTCGTGAACGTGACGGGATTCGTGGGCAAGCCGGAGTTCGCCAAGCGGTCGCGCGGGGAACAGTACTTCTTCGTGAACCGGCGTTTCGTGCGCAGCAACTACCTGGAACACGCGGTGCGCAAGGCGTACGACGAACTGGTGTCGCGCGAGAACCACCCCTCGTGGTTCCTCTTCATCGCCATAGACCCGGCCCAGATCGACATCAACATCCACCCCACCAAGACGGAGATCAAGTTCCGCGACGACCGTGCGGTGTACGCCATGGTGCATGCCGC
>CAUJED010000052.1:0-15305 GCA_963169535.1 Bacteroidota bacterium
CGCCGCTTCCTTCTTCGCCGCCGGAGCTGCCGGAGCCACAGATGCGGGTTGCATGGCATGCAAGCGGTCCACTTCGGCCTTGATCGCCTCGTCGTCGATGGGTTTGAAGAGGTGTTCCGGCTTGCCGAGCGCAGCGCCGGGGACGATGAGTCCGGCCTTCAAGGCATCATCCCATTTCAACGCTCCCACTCCCAGCATGGTGCGCAGTTTCGCACTGGTGAAGGGCAGGAAGGGCTCCAGCAGCACGCTCAAGGCGGCCGTGATGCGCAGGCTGTTGAAAAGGATCGTACGCACGCGCGCTGGATCGGTCTTCTCCAGCTTCCATGGTTCGGTCTCCGTCAGGTACTTGTTGCCCAAGCGCGCGGCCTGCATGGCACTGGCCATCGCATCGCGGAAACGAAAACGGTCCACCTCATCGGCCACCTTGGCCGGGAGCGTGTTCAACTCCGCGAAGAGCAATACATCCTGTTCGTTGCCATCCGCAGGCTGCGGCACCTTGCCCTCGTAGTACTTGTGACACAGCACGAACACGCGTTGTACGAAATTGCCCAGGATCGCTACCAGCTCGTTGTTGTTCTTGTCCTGGAGGTCCTTCCAAGTGAACTCGCTGTCCTTGAACTCGGGCAGGATGCTGGCCAGCGCGTACCGCAGCTCATCCTGCCGACCTGGCCACCGCTCGATGTATTCGTGGAGCCACACGGCCCAATTGCGGCTGGTGCTGAGCTTCTGCCCTTCGAGGTTGAGGAATTCGTTGGCCGGCACGTTCTGCGGCAGGACGAAACCGCCGTGCATCTTCAGCAGGATGGGGAAGATGATGCAATGGAACACGATGTTGTCCTTGCCGATGAAGTGCAGGAGTCGTGTATCCTCGGCCTTCCACCACTTCTCCCAATCGGTGCCGTGGTCCTTCGCCCATTGTTTGGTGGCGGTGATGTAGCCGATGGGTGCATCCAACCACACATAGAGCACCTTGCCTTCGGCACCGGGCAGGGGCACCGGCACGCCCCAATCCAGGTCACGCGTCATCGCGCGCGGACGTAACCCGTCCTTCAACCAACTGTTGCATTGGCCCAGCACTTGCGGCTTCCATTCCGCGGCATCGTGCTGCTGTACGCCATCCAACTCGCCGGTATTGATCCACTTCTCCATCCACGCCTGCGCACGGTCCATGGAGAGGTACCAATGCTTGGTGGGCTTCAGTACCGGCGTACTTCCGCTCAGGGTGCTGCGCACCTCCTTCAGTTCCTTCGGGCTCAGCGCCGTGCCGCACTTCTCGCACTGGTCGCCGTAGGCCTCGGTATTACCGCACACCGGGCATGTGCCTTTGATGTAGCGATCGGCGAGGAACTGCCTGGCCTCGTCGTCGTAGTACTGCATCTCCTCCTGCTCGGTGAAGGCTCCGTTCTTGTACAGCTCCAGGAAGAAGTCCTGGCTGGTCTGCCGATGCAGATCGGCGCTGGTGCGGTGGTAGATGTCGAAATGGATGCCGAAGTCCGCGAAGGCCTTGCCCATCATGGCGTGGTACTTGTCCACGATGGCCTTGGGCGTGGTACCGTCCTTCATCGCGCGAATGGTGATGGCCGCGCCATGCTCATCGCTACCGCAGACGAAGAGCACCTCCTTACCACGGGCCCGCAGGCAACGCACGTAGATGTCCGAAGGCAGGTAGGCCCCGGCGATGTGCCCGATATGCAAGGGGCCGTTGGCATAGGGCAACGCGGCGGTGACGGTGGTGCGGGCGGGTTCCTTCACGGGTACGGGGAGTTCGGGCTGCGAAAGTACCGAAGTACCACCTTTTCAACAGTTCGGCACGAGAATTGGAATGGTGAGGCACCGAACACGGATCCTCTTCCGTCCTTTACCCCATGCAACGCACCATGAACTTCCGCCCATTGATCCTCGGCCTCGCCACAGGAGCGAGCCTTTTCCTCAGCAGCAGCACCGTCCATGCCCAAGCTTTTCCGAAGGGATCCACCTCCCTCAGCGTTGGCTACGGTGTAGGCACCTTCCTGGGAGCGATCAACCGCAACTTCGATGTGAACAGCGATGTATCCTACAGCAGCATGGGGCCGGTGTACTTCAAGTTCGAGCATGCCATGGACGACCATGTGGGCCTGGGATTGAACGTGGCCTACGCCACCAACGAATGGAACTACCGGTACGAGTACGACTCCACCTCATACAAGGGCCGAACCACCCGAAGCACGTACAGCATCCTGGCCCGGTTCAACTACCACATCGGGAGCGACGCGAAATTCGACCCCTACGTGGGCTTCGGTCTGGGTTACCGGGACGCGAAGTGGACGGTTGAGGACGATGGCCCCGAGGACAGCGGTGTCACCCTCAAGAGCCTGATGCCCTTCGGCATGGAGCTCACCTTCGGCTTCCGCTACTTCTTCGCACCCAACTTCGGACTGTACGCCGAGGTGGGAGCGGCCAAGAGCGTGGCCCAAGGGGGTATCTCGGTGAAGTTCTAAACGCCCGTTCGGCATTCAATAGCGGCCGGCATTGCGCGGCGATCATGCACCGGCCGATACGGGGGACCTGTTGGAACTCCGAAGACGTGGACCGCAAGACGCAAGGCTACCGAGGGCCGGGCCTACGGGATCGGTCTCTGGAAGCAAGCCTGGAGGGAAGAGCGACCGGATCGCCTGGCATTGGCTGTTCAGAAAGTTGAACGGCCCGTTCCACACGGGTGGGCGATCTTCGGCCCATGGCTGCTACGCTCCCTGCCCCACTTCGTCCGGGTGATACCATCGCCATCGTACCCACGGCGCGTGCCATCACCGCTCAGGAACTGGGCGATGGCATCGCCTTGGCCGAAAGTTGGGGGTTGCACGTACAGCTCGGTGCCGGGGTTGGGCGCAAGCACTTTCAGCAAGCGGGCACCGACGGGGAACGTGCCGCCGACCTCCAGGCGGCCATCGACGACCCTGCGGTGAAAGCCATCTGGTGCGCCCGTGGTGGCTACGGCACCATCCGCATCATGGACCGGGTGGACCTATCGCCCTTGCTCCACACGCCCAAATGGCTGATCGGATTCAGCGATGTGACCGTGCTGCACAGCGCACTGACCAACCTTGGCGTGGCCTCCCTGCACGGGCAGATGCCGTTCGCGATCGGGGCGAAATCGCAAGCCTGTCGCGATGGGCTCCGCAACGTGCTCTTCGGCGACCTCTCGGCCGGAACCATCCCGACCCTCCGGAGCACGGCAGTGACCAGCATGGACCGCCACGGACACGGTGAAGGCCTCCTCATAGGCGGCAATCTCTCCATTCTATACTCGTTGCGCGGCACCCCCTACGATCTCGACCCGCGAGGGCGTATCCTCTTCCTGGAAGACTTGGATGAACTCCGCTACCACGCCGACCGGATGATCCAGAACCTACGGCACGGCGGCTGGTTCAGTGCGTTGACCGGTCTGGTGGTCGGGGGCATGAGCGACATGCGGGACAAGAACCCCGAAGACCCCTTCGGCCTGGAGGTGGAGGAAATGATCGCCGAGGCCGTAGCGCCGCATGGGTACCCGGTATGCTTTGGGTTCCCCGCCGGACATATCACGGATAACCGGCCGCTTGTGCTGGGCGCCCCTGCGAAACTCCAGGTAAGCGCAGAAGGCGCCACGCTAAGCTTCGGCACACCCGCCGGAACACCTGCCCGCGAAGCTTACTGAGACGGCATGAAAGAACCGGTCGATCCAATGGTGAAAAGGTGAAAGGGTGAAAAGCGTGAGAAGGTGAAATGCCTCGCACCCTTTCACGCTATCACCCCAGTGGTCCCGATCGCTGAGCTCGGCCGGATCTTCATCACCGGCTCAGTAAAGGGTACCTCAAGAACACCCTTTGGGTTGCGCGAGGGTCTTTAGTTACGCTCGAACTTATTGTAGCCGGCCGGGATCTCGAAGAGCGCGGTCTTCTGGCCTTCCTTGGTCACCTTCTTCACCTCCAGTCGGCTCACCTCGGCGCCGTCCATCTTCTGTTCCACACCCAGCATGGGGAACACGCCCTTGTTGTCCTTGATGTGCAAGAAGAACACGGCTTGCTCGTCCTTCCGGTTCAGTGTCTCCAACAACGGAACGAAGAAGTTGAACTCATCGGCCGCCACCCAATAGGTGAGCGTACGATCCTCCTTGGGGCTCTTCACCAGCCACTTCTCGCATTTGTAGCCCGCCATATCCTTCATCTCCGAGGTCTTCTGCACCGTAGCCTCCACGTCCTTCGGCAGGCGCATGTTCGGCACATCCATGTACAGCTTGCGCTCGGGGCTGATGGCGGTAACGGTCTTATCCCGCGTGTCCACCAACATGATCCCTTGCACCTCGCCACGGGCACTGATCTCCTCGATGCGGATCCGATCGCCCTTCACGTAATACTTGTAGTTGGTGATCACCGGTCCGGTGGTCTTGGAGAACTCGATGACCCCCTCGAAAGATTGGGCGATGGCGGGCGCCGCGAACAAGGTGAACGAAGCGGCCGCGATGAGGACAGGACGAAGGATGGCGTGCATGGCAGGTTCTGGATCCGGGTCCGGCGCCACAACGGCGTTCCTCCGGACATGGGTGATCGGAAGTTTCCTCAATTTTAGACCTTCAACGGCGTGCCGGGGCATTGGTTACGCTTGTACTTCTCCACAAATGGCCGTACACAACGAGAAAGGTGCCTTAGGGGAGCAATATGCGTGCCGATTCCTGGAAGACCGTGGCTACCGGATCCTCGCACGCAACTGGCGCTTCGGTAAGGACGAACTGGACATCATCGCCGGAACCGCCCATGAACTGGTGATCGTGGAGGTGAAGACCCGTAGCAATGATCAGCACGGCCAGCCTGAAGAAGCCGTGAAAAAAGGCAAACGCAGGACCATGATCCGCGGTGCGAATGCCTACGTTGCGGCCACCGGGTGCGAACTTGCGCTCCGATTCGACATCGTAAGTGTGATCCTGCACCCCGCCGGCAAGCCTTACATACACCATATCACCGACGCCTTCTACCCCACAGTCCATGAGCGACCGTTCAAGTAAACGTCCATCCAAAGGCCGTTCGAGCCGTACACCCGGTTCCGGCCCACGTTCCACCGGCCACCAACGTACGGCGGGCGATGGCCCACGCGGCCGCAGGTCGTCATCCAACGACGATGCGGAGCGCCCGCGCCGCAGCCAAGGCCCGTGGGACCGGCGTGCGGAGCATCCATCCGACCGGGGCCCCCGCCCCACCCCCGGCAGCGCACGGGGAGGTCGGGAGCGGCCCGGTGGAGGCCACGGCGAAAAGCCGGGGCGAAGCGGCCCATCGCGTGCGGAAGGCCCCCGGAAGAAGCGAGAGGAGCAGAGGGAACGACCGTCTACCCGTACCGCCCGCGCACCGCGACCAACAGGACCCGCCGCGCGCGCCGCACACGCCGGCCCGGACCCAGGCACCCGTCCCGTTTCCAAACGGGCGGGAAAGCGCCCACCAAAAGCGGTGCGCGAAGGAGGCAGCCTTGACGCTCCTCGCCGCGAGCGCGGATACCGCGAACGGGATGCCAGCACCAAGCGCTATGTGGGGCGTGGCCCCGACCGCACGAGCAGCCGGGGTAAGAAAGCGGAGGAAGGGAATGACGATGGCCGTATCCGTCTGAACCGGTACCTGAGCAACGCAGGGGTGGCCAGCCGCCGGGAGGCCGACGACCTGATCAAAGCCGGAGTGGTCACCGTGAACGGGAAGATCGTTACCGAGATGGGCACCAAGGTGGGCCCTGGCGACGTGGTCCACTATGGTGGCCAGAAGCTGAGCACCGAAAAGAAGCGCTATGTACTGCTCAACAAGCCCAAGGACTTCATCACCACCACGGACGACCCCCGGGACCGCCGCACGGTGATGGCCCTGATCGACGATGCCTGTTCCGAACGCCTGTACCCCGTTGGGCGGCTGGACCGCCACACCACGGGGGTGTTGCTGATGACCAACGATGGCGACCTGGCCAAGAAACTCACGCACCCCAGCCATGGTGCCGAGAAGATCTACCACGCCACGCTGGACAAGTCGCTTACCAAGGCCGATCTGGAACAACTCGTTACCGGCGTGCAGCTGGACGATGGCCCTGCCGTGGCCGATGAGGCCAGTTATGTGACCGGTGGCACGCGTAAGGAGGTGGGCCTGCGCATCCACATGGGCCGCAACCGCGTGGTACGCCGGATGTTCGAGGCGCTCGGCTACCAGGTATTGAAGCTGGACCGTGTGGTGTTCGCCGGGCTTACCAAAAAGGACCTTCCGCGTGGCAAGTGGCGACACCTCACCGAAAAGGAGGTGCTGTTCCTGAGCAAGCGGAAGTGAGCCGCGCCGATCGGTGGATCCTGACCACCGAATAACACGGGCTTGTGAACGAACAGCACGGTTGTTGCCGTTCTCCTGTCATGGGCAGGGGTACCTTTCGCACCTTCGAGATGCTGCGTGGACTACGGAAGGCCGTGTTGGTGCTCTCCGCCTTACTGCTGGTGGGGTTCGGGGCGTTGGTGCTGCTGGCCAAGGTGTACGAGAGCGAGGTGAAACAGAAGCTCATCGGGGCGTTGAACGAACAGCTCAACACGCCCGTCTCGGTGAGCGGCATGGACCTCACCCTCATCGCCCGATTCCCACGGGCGAGCATGCGCCTAAGCGACGTGCTGGCCAAGGAGGTACGCAGTGATGGTGCTCCGGTGGACACCCTGCTCTTCGCCCGGGAACTGTATCTCGAATTCAGCCTCCTGGACCTCTTCCGTGGCGATCACACGGTGCAGGAAGTACATGCGGTGAACGTCAAGCTCTACCCGGGACTCGATGCCAACGGCAAAGAGAACTACATCGTTTGGAGAACGGGCAGCACCTCCAAGGCATCCAGCCCGATCAACCTGGACGAAGTCAGCTTCAACGACCTCACGTTGCGGTACCGCGATGATCGGTCGGCTCTGGTGGTCCACACCCGAAGCAACACACTCACCTTCCGCGGCCGCTTCGACCAACAACTGAACCAGTTGGCCGTGGCCGGGGATGTACAACTGGGTTCGTGGTGGAACGGGAAGGACCTCGTGCTCGCCGACCGCCGGGCCTATGTGCGATTGAACATGGAGTTCGGCGGGAACGACGCGCTCTTCCGCATCACCAAGGGCGAGGTCCGCAGCGGATCGGTCCCCTTGGAAGTGACCCTTGCGGTGGTGCCTACCGCGCATGGCCATGACCTGGACCTGCGGGCGAACGGCCTGGGTCTGGACCTGGCCGACGTGGTGCACCTGCTGCCTGCGGACCTGCCGGTGGACCTTCTGCGCTACGCCTTGAAAGGCGAGGTGGACCTCGCCGTGCGCTATGCTGGGCCCACCAGCGGGCCGTCGCTCTCGGTGGGTGCCAAGGTGGTGAAGGGGCGGCTGAAGGAGCAGCGAAGCGGCAGTTCCTTCACCGATGTGTTCGGGGAGCTGGCTTTGGAGCTCACGCCGCAAGGTGTTCCACGGAAATTGGTCGTCAAGAACTTTTCTGCCAAGAGCGGCAGCGGCTCCGTAAGCGGGAACTGGCAAAGCAATGGCCTCCGCGATGCCTCGGTGAAAGCCGAGCTGCGTGCGGACATCGCCCTGGCCGACCTGCTCCGGTTCGCACAAGTGGACACCTTGGAGCAGGTGGGAGGCCGCCTGAAAGCCGACCTCCACGTGAACGGGAAGCTGCGTGATATGGGCCAGGTCCGACCCAAGGACCTGCGCGGGCTCACCATCTCCGGAACGCTGGCCTCTCGCGACGCCACATTGAAGATGAAAGGGATCCGACACCGGATCGAACACCTGGACGCCGACCTGGCCATCCACGGGAACGACGCCACCGTACAGGGCCTCCAGGCGGAGCTGCAAGGGAACAGGATCGTCCTAAGCGGCACACTGGGCAATCTGGTCCCATTCCTTCTTTTCGACGACCAACACCTGATGGTGGAGGCCAAAGGCGCTTCACCTCGGATCGACCTGGCCACGCTCATCAGCAACGAGAACTCCGGCGAAGGCGTCAAGGACTATCGCCTCACCCTCCCCTCCTCCATCGAGCTTGCGCTTCAGGCCCAGGTGGATGAACTGGTGTTCGAGGAGTTCAAAGCCACGGGGATCAGTGCGTCGCTGGCTATGCGGAACAAGGTTCTGCGCGTGGCACCCATGGTCTTCACCACGGCCAACGGGCGCGTGAACGGCGGCCTGGAACTCGACGCACGCGATACCGACCGATCCTATCCGCTGGCCATCAACGCCACGTTGGAAGGCATCCAGTTGAAAGCGCTTTTCCGCGAGTTCCAGGACTTCGGGCAGGACTTCATCGGCCACCGCCACCTCGATGGCCGTACCCGTGCTCAGGTCGCATTCAATGCACCGCTCTCCCCCGGGATGAAACTGGACATGGACCGGCTCGTCTGTGTGATCGATATCGCGGTGGACAACGGCCACATCAAGGACCACGCGCCCCTGTTGGAGGTGGCCGACCACCTTCAGAAGAACAAGCTCGTTGCCCCGTTCGTGGACATCCCCGAGCTGCGGAAACGCCTGGGTGACATCCACTTCGCGCGCCTCGAGAACCAGATCCAGATCCGCAACGGCGCGGTGCACGTGCCACAGATGCTCGTGAGCAGCAGCGTGATGGACATTGAACTAAGCGGAACGCACTGGTTCGACGACCGGATCGACCACCACCTGAACTTCCGGCTGAGCGACCTGTTCCGAAAGGGTCAGGTACAGGACGAATTCGGCCCCATCGTGGACGACGGAACGGGCATGCGCATCTTCCTCCACATGTACGGCACCGCGAGCGATCCACAGTTCGGCAACGATGGTGCCATGGCAGCGGCCAAGCGCAAACGTCAGTTCCAGGAGGAGAAACAGGAGCTGAAGCAGATCCTCCGGGAAGAGCTGGGTCTTTTCAAGGGCCGCACATCGGCCACCACCAGTACCCCTCAGGGTCCCGGCACTCCGCTGTTCCAAGTCGTCGAACCCGGCGCCGAACCCACGCCCACTGCGGAGATCAAGCCGCGTGGCCGCAAAGGACTTGGCCGGTTGATGGATGAAAAGCAGGAAGAAGAACAAGTGACCTTCGAGGTGGAGTAGGGCCTGACCGCAGTCCACCCCGGACAAGGATCCCCCATGGATCGAACGCACTTCCGAACTTCACGCCGAACGATGGACCTGTACTCCCGCAAACAGCGATGGAAGTTGGTGCTCGCCACGATGGCCTTGCTCATCGTAGGTGCTTCGTTATGGTACTCCAACACCATCGTGGAACGGGTGCGTGCCGAAGAACGTCGAAAGGTGGAGCTCTGGGCCGAAGCGGTGAAGAACCGGGCCGAACTGGTCAACTACACCGAACAGCTCTTCAACCGTTTGCGCGAGGAGGAGCGGAAGAAGGTGCAGCTGTTCGCTGAGGCCATGCAACGCCTGGGCGGCAACGACGAGACCGACTTCTCCTTCTACCTGCGCGTGGTAAGCGACAACACCACGGTACCGGTGGTGATCACCGATGAGCAAGGCGAAAAGCGGTTCGACCGCAACATGGATAGCACCGTGGTGAACGATCCCGCGCGGCTGGCCGAGGAGATCAAGGCGATGGCGTCCGTATACAAGCCCATCGGTATTGCCATCCCCGGTGTGGAGAGGCAGCTTCTTTACTACAAGGATTCCAAAGTGGTGACGGAGCTCCAGGAGGTGATGGATGGCATCATCCGATCATTCATCTCCGAGACCGTGATGAGCACCGCCGCCGTACCGGTGATCTATACCGACAGCACGCAGAAGCACGTGATCGAGTACGGCCATATCGACTCGCTGATCGCCAAGGACAGCATGGCGATGCGGGCGCGCATCAAAGCCATGGCACAGGCCAACGCCCCCATCGCCATCGACCTGCCCGGCAAGGGGCGCAACTACATCTTCTACGAGGAATCGCTGGTGATCACGCAACTCCGCTACTTCCCGGTGGTACAGCTCGTGATCCTCGGGCTGTTCCTGATCGTGGCCTACGCGCTCTTCAGCATCTTCCGCAACGCCGAGCAGAACCAGGTGTGGGTGGGCATGGCCAAGGAGACCGCCCACCAGCTCGGCACACCGCTCAGTTCGCTCATGGCGTGGATGGAACTGCTGAAGGAAAAGGATCCCGAGGCGGTGAACGAGATGCGCAAGGACGTGGACCGCTTGGAGGTGGTCACCGAGCGGTTCAGCAAGATCGGTTCGGCACCGGACCTCACCGCCGAAAAGCTCTACCACACCCTGCGCGCCACGGTGCTGTACCTGCGTCCACGCCTGCCGGGGCGTGTGCGGATCGATGTGCTGCAACCTGAGGACCCCGATCTGCAAGTGCCCCTGAACCGCGCCCTGTTCAGCTGGGTGGTGGAGAACCTGATCCGCAACGCGGTGGATGCCATGGAGGGCGAAGGCAGCATCACCCTGGAGATCATCCCCGAAGGCGCCCAGGTGCACGTGGATGTGACCGATACCGGAAAGGGCATCCCGACCTCGCAACACCGCACGGTGTTCCAACCCGGTTTCACCACGAAGAAACGTGGGTGGGGGTTGGGCCTATCGCTCAGCAAACGCATCGTCGAGCAGTACCACGACGGCAAGATCATGGTGAAGAAAAGCGCACCGGGCAAGGGTACCACGTTCCGGATCTCGCTGAACCAGGGAGCGCTGCGTGGGGCGCTGGTGAGGGAGTGAGCAAGCTTCAAGTCACAAGCGTCAAGACACAAGCTGCAAGCTCCAAGTTTCAAGCGGTCAAAAGCGATGCGGTGATGACGAAGGCACTCTTGAAGCTTGTGAATCAATGCTTGAACCTTGGAGCTTGCGCTTTGATACTTGGAGCTTGTGATCTGATGTTGTGACCGTTGAAATGCCCGGCCTCTACTTCCATATCCCCTTCTGTCACCGGGCCTGCACCTACTGCGATTTCCATTTCAGCACCTCGAAGCAGCGTGATCCCGTGCTGGATGCCATGGAGCTGGAACTGTTACGCCGGTCGCGCGAAGTGGGCGATGCGCCGATGGGCACGATCTACTTCGGCGGAGGTACGCCCAGTTTGCTCGCCCCGGAGCGCATCGCGGCCTTCATCCAGCAGGCGCGCGACCTGTTCCGCGTGGAGCGCGATGCGGAGATCACCCTCGAAGCCAACCCCGACGACATCACCGCCGAGCGGCTGCACGCATGGCAGGCCGCGGGGATCACGCGCATCAGCCTCGGCACACAGAGCTTCCGCGACGAAAGGCTGGCGTGGATGGGTCGCGCGCACGATGCACGGCAGGCGATGGAGAGCATCGGCCTCATCGCCCGCGCGGGCTTCGCCACGTGGACCATCGACCTGATCTACGGCCTGCCGGGGATGACCTTGGCCGAGTGGGACGAACAACTCACCATCGCGCTGGACCATGGCATGCCGCACCTGAGCGCGTACTGCCTCACCGTGGAAGCACGGACGGCATTGGCGCACCAAGTGAAGACCGGGGTCACGCACATGCCCGAAGACGAAGACCAGAGCGCGCAGTTCGACCGGTTGATGGAGCGCATGGACCGCGCCGGGCTGGACCATTACGAGATCAGCAACTTCGGCAGGCCGGGGCACTATTCACGACACAACACCAGCTATTGGGAGGGCGTGCCGTACATCGGTGTCGGACCCTCAGCACATTCGTTCAACGGCGTGGTGCGCCGCTGGAACGTAGCGAACAACGCGGTCTACACGAAAGCGTTACGGGATGGCTCGGCCTACTGGGAGAGCGAAACGCTGACCCCCGTACAACGCACCAACGAACGCCTGATGACCGGCCTGCGTACCGCGCGGGGCGTGGACATCGCAAAGCTGGAGGTGGATGCTCTGAGCATCAACTCGTCGGCCGTACAGCGCCATGTGTCGAACGGCAGCATGAGCATTCAGGATGGTCGGTTAGTTTTGAGCAGGGCGGGCCGTCACTTCGCGGACCGCATCGCATCGGACCTCTTCGTCACCGACGATGATCGCTGAGATCACCCACCACGGCCGCGCCTTCCGCGTGGACCTCGCCAAGCCGATCGACCTGTCGTTCCCACTGCACGACGGCGAACCCCAGCTGCGTGCATGGTGGGTGGGGCCCGTGCGCATGGAGCCGGTGCAGGCCGATGGGAAGACGTACGCGGTGCAGGCAGGTGCGCCGGTCAACTTCCGCAATGTCACCTTCAACCCGCACGGCCACGGCACGCACACCGAGAGCGTGGGCCACATTGCGCCCGAGGTGCATCCGGTGGGCGATCAGCTGAAACGCTACTTCTTCACCGCCCAGTTGGTGAGCCTGCGTCCCGAGAGCCGCCGCGCGCCCGATGCGAAGGAAGACCATGTGATCACCCTGGAACAGTTGCGTAACGCGGTGAACGAACGGCCACCCGAGGCACTGATCATCCGCACACTGCCGCAAAGGGACAACACCACCCGCGACTGGAGCGGCACGAACCCTGCCTACGTGCAGAGCACGGCCTGCGCGTGGCTGCGCAGCATCGGCGTGAAGCACCTGCTGCTGGACCTGCCCAGCGTGGACCGCGAGGAGGATGGCGGCGTGCTGGCGGCCCACCATGCCTTCTGGGATTTCCCCAACACCGTGGATCGCGAACGCACGATCACCGAGCTGCTGCACATCCCCGCCGATGTGCACGATGGTGACTACTTGCTGGAACTGCAACTCCCGCATTTGATGAACGATGCCGCGCCCAGCAGGCCGGTGATCTACGCACTGCTGCCATGACGCTGGAACAGTTCCGTGCGCATTGCATCAAGAAGCCCGGTTTCAGCGAGGACTTCCCCTTCGGCCCGGAAACGCTGGTGTTCCGCGTGGCTGGGAAGATCTTCGCCCTGATGGACATGGACCTGTTCCTAAGCGTGAACCTGAAGTGCGACCCCGAGCGTGCCATCGAACTGCGCGAACGGTACGCCGGCATCGTGCCCGGCTACCACATGAACAAGAAGCACTGGAACACGGTGGCCGCCGATGGGAGCGTACCGGACAGACTACTGCTGGAGCTGGCGGAACATTCGTACGAGCTGGTGAAGGCAAGCTTGCCGAAGAAGGTGCGGGAGATCCTGGGGTGAGGGCAAAGAGAAGAAGGAGTGAAGAAGTGAAGGAGAAAAAGAGGCGAATGGTCGGCGGTGAATGGCGTATGAGAGTGAGCCGATCACGCCAATGACCGGAACAACCTCTGCCCCCGTGAGTCCCCCAAGGGGCCCCTATTCGCCATTGACCATTCGCCATCCACTTCCTCTCGTTCTCTCTTCTTCACCCCTCTCTCTCCTCCTCCGCCCCGTAGCTTTGCCTCGCCATGAGCATCACCCCACGCCGCATCGGCCGTATCCTGTTGAGCTTCTTCTTCCGGGGCTTGCTGCTCCTGGCCCCGGTCACCATCATCCTCTGGGCCCTGTGGCAATCGCTCCGGTTCCTCGACGGCATCATCCCCTTGGAGATCCCCGGGCTGGGACTGTTGAGCTTGCTGGCGATCATCACCGTGGTAGGCTGGCTGGGCACCACCTTCCTGTACGAGCCGTTGGCAGTGTTCGGTGAGGAACTGTTACAACGCATCCCGTTCGTCAAGACCCTGTACGATGCGATCAAGGACCTGGTCGAGGCCATCGTGGGCAGTAAACGCAAATTCGACCGGCCGGTGCTGGTGAAGCTGGGTGGCGGAAATGAAGTGGAACGCCTGGGATTCATCACACAGACGGACCTGAGCCACATCGGCGTGGGGGAAGCCAAGGTAGCCGTGTACCTGCCGCATGCCTTCAACTGGAGCGGGAATCTGTACATCGTCCCCATGGCGAACGTGACCCCGATCGATGCCCGGGCCGCGGACGTGATGAAGTTCGTAGTGAGCGGTGGTGTATCACACGTGGACGATGATGCGTGACCTTCCGTCATCCGGCACGTCCATTGCATAGTACCGCACCGATGAAAGCACTCGCCAGACTCATCCTGCCCCTCCTCGTTAGCACCTCCCTGTTCGCTCAGACCAGCGTGGAGGTCTCGTCCTTCGCCTTCAGCGATGGTGTGCATCCGACATTCAGCTTCTTCTTCGAAGGCACGGATACGAAATACGTGGAGAGCTACTGGCGCGATGAACTGAAGAAGATCAGCGCCACGGTGAGCACCAAGAAGGAAGTGATCGGGCATGCCGCCCTCGTTCCTCAAGTATCGGGCGACACGGTGCGCGTGTACGTGAAGGCCGAGCAACGCAAGAACAGCCCGAACCTCACTGCGCATGTGGCCATCCTGACCACGACGGGTTTCGTGGGACCGAACAGTGATCCGCGGGCTTTCGACGGAGCCAAGGGCTTCGTACAGCAGCGCAGCACCGCACTACGCCGTCAACTGGCGGAACAGGAACTAAGCCTGGCCGAACGTGGCCTCTCCCGATTGAAGAAGGAGCTGAGCGACCTGCAGCGCGACAAGGAACGGGACTTGGCCAACATCGAAAAAAGCAAACAAAGAGCGGCGGAAGCCGTACAGGAACAGGAGCGCACCCGGGTCGAAGCAGACCAGCTCGGTCCGCGGATCACGGCATTGCAGGCGGCACTGGGCGAAACCCCGGACAAGGAAGGGGCCAAGGAACTGAGCGCCCTGATCCGCGACAAGGACCGTGCCCAGAGCGACCACAAGAAAGCCCTCGCGCAAGAGGCCGCCATGCGCAAGAAAGAGACCGAACTGATCGAAGCGGTGAAGAAGAACGACGCCGACCAGGAGAAGAAGGCGCAAGCGATCTCCGAACAGGAAACCCTGGTGCAAAGCCTTCGCGCCAAGCTGAGCGCCATCCGATAGCACGCGTCGCGGTGGTCGGGAAGCGCCGCGATCACGTCGAAGATGGAGATGTACCATTTCTCCTGCTCCGCGTTCCATACGGTGCGCACCTGTTCCTCCCCGAGGATCTTGGCGATGTTCACGTCATCCATGGCAAGCCCATGACAAGGCAGAGGATGGAATGTGGTGCGGTGCTCCGCGCAAGTGGCCCCTTTCTACATTCGGCACCATGCCATCCCTGTTCCAACTTTCTTCCGCACACCGTTTGCTGATCGCTTCCTGCGCCTTCCTGCGCATCGCCACAACGGAGGCCTACGCGCAGCGGATCCAGCGAAGGTGACCGTGGCGGTCATGGAAACCACCGCGCCATACTGATCGCAACACTCAACCTACTTTCGGTGCCTCCATGCACGCCCGCCGCAACGCCCTTGTGCTCTTGCACATCACGGTCTTCATCTGGGGCTGGACGGGCATCCTCGGCAAGCTGATCGATCAGGAGGCGCTGCCCTTGGTGTACGTGCGCACGTGGATCGCGGCGGCCGGGC
>CAUJED010000053.1:0-14103 GCA_963169535.1 Bacteroidota bacterium
GCTCGCCATCCGTGCCTTGGGGGTGAAGGGCAAGGTGATCACCACCCCCTTCAGCTATGTGGCCACCACCAGCGCCATCCTGTGGGAAGGCTGCGAGCCGGTGTTCGTGGACATCGACCCGAAGACCTGCTGCATCGACCCCAACCTGATCGAAGCCGCCATCACGCCGGACACCACCGCTATCCTGGCCACGCACGTGTACGGCATCCCCTGCGATGTGGAGGCCATCGATGCCATCGCCAAGAAGCACGGCCTAAAGGTGATCTACGATGCGGCCCACGCCTTCGACGTGCTATACAAGGGGCGCAGCATATTGCAGTGGGGCGATGCCAGCACCCTCAGCTTCCACGCCACCAAGCTCTTCCATACGGTGGAAGGGGGCGCCGTGGTGCTGCACGATGCGGAGGCCGATGATCGGTTGCGGCTCCTGCGCAGCTTCGGACACCGTGGCGATGAGCACTTCTGTTTGGGCATGAACGCCAAGATGAGCGAGGTGCACGCGGCAATGGGCATGGCGGTGTTGCCGCACGTGGAGCGGATCATCGAGGAAAGAGAACGCGTGGTCGGGGTGTACGACTCTGCCCTGTCCACGTTGGTTCATTGCCCACAAGCTCCTTTTGATGCACGCACGAATCATGCTTATTTTCCGGTGATCCTGCCGGATGCGGCTACCACCGACCGAACGATGAGCACCATGGTGGAGAAGGGAGTCCATCCGAGGCGCTATTTCTATCCTTCCTTGAATACCTTGCCATATGTCAATGGCGGGTCCTCTCCCATTTCAGAGGATTACGCCAACCGTGTATTGTGTCTTCCGTTGTACCCGGATCTTTCACCCGCAGACCAGGATAGGGTGATCATGTCGTTCCTGGCAGGCATTGGGCGTTCCAGTCCGGTCTATCTTCGTGGGCCTGTCTGAAGGTCTCGGACAGGTGTGCTCCTTGGGGCCGAGTGGGTTCTATCGTATGGAGTGTGGTGAACGTGACTGATGGTTGAAAGCATGGTCCAAGGATTGGTGAACGGTCGGGCGGCGATCATGCAGCCCTATTTCTTTCCATATATTGGTTATTACCAGATGGCTGCTGCGGTGGAGCGCTTTCTGATCTACGATGATGTTAATTTCATCAACCGCGGATACATCAATCGTAATCGCCTGCTTGTGAATGGGAAGGAATGGTATTTCACGGTGCCATTGTCAGGTGCCAGCCAGAATAAGTTGATCAAGGATGTGACGATCGACATGACTGGTTGGGAGCGCTGGAAGAAGGGCTTTCTGCGTACTGTGGATATGAATTATAACAAGGCATTGAATTATCAGGTGGGCCGTGAACTACTGGAAGAGATATTGATGTTGACGGACGACAGGATCACGAGTTTGGCGCAACGTTCGGTGCAATTGCTTTTGGAGCGACTCGGTCGGTCTGTGCATTTTCAACGAACCTCGGAAATGGGCTTGCGGACCGACATTCGGTTCGAGGAGCGATTGATGCATATCTGCGAACAGGAAAGGATCCGATACTACATACAGGCGCAGGGAGGTACCGTGCTTTACTCGTCACAGCGTTGGCAGGATCACGGACTTTCACTCCAGTTCATCCGGCCCACTAGTATGGAATATGTGAGGAACGGTCCATTCATGCCTGGGCTTTCCATGCTTGACGCGATACTCCACGTGCCTTTCCAAGAACTGGACCCCCTGCTGGACCGTTACGAGCTCTTCACGAACTGAGCGCTCGTTCCAGGGTTCACCAAGTCGCGGATAGTATGGTTTTCGAAGCCGGAAGGAACACATGTTCCTCAGGCTCCATCTTAATTCCCGGCAGGTCCAGTTCAAGGCTGACCAGGATATGGGCCCACGCCAAAAGGATGTTTGGTACAGGTTCATGCCGAGGCAAGAGGGGCTGCACCATGTTTTGCACCCGCTGGTAACCGAATCGGCGGAACAGCACGACCAGATCAATGCCCCTGGGTCCGGTGGTGCAGCGCGCCCAATCGATCAAGACGGTACGTTCCTCGGACATGAGAACATTGTGGCGGTGCATATCCCCGTGGAGCAGCGAATAGTGTCTCTCTGGCTGCACCCGTGTATGGAAGGCATGCTCCATCAAATGCTCCATCGCCTGCACGACGGCATCGACCACGGGTTGCGAATAGCCTCGCTCCGTCACCGTACGGATCGTCCACTCCATGGTTTGTGTGAACCCTGCGGGCGTATGTACCATATGAAGCGCACTGGCCAGATACCCATGGCTCAATCCGTTCTCCGTGTTCCGCTCCCCGATCTCCCCCGCGACCGCTCCAAATGGGATCTCCGCAATGGCCTGGTAGTTCCGGACAAAGGCCGATACCTCGTCCGTGCTCATCGAGCCCGAGTCCGCACTACGGCCCGGCACGCGTTCCATGGTGAGCAGGACCATGTTCGGCGTGACCTGCCAAAGGTCGAGCGGATCAGGGGAGATCGTGGCCAGCTTCGGGAATGCCCTTCTTATTCGCGAATAGAACGCCACTTCCCGTCCGCAATGATCCTGGTGCATGATCTTGGTGATGGCCTCAACCACACCTCCGCCGGGGGCGGTGATCCGGTGCGACCAAAAGCCGAGATTCTGGATCATGGAATCCGGAAAGCAGGCATATTCCGATCGGATCCTCCCTCCCTTCAGCCCCTGCCCGTCCAGGAGCCTCTGCTGCAACCGCTCCAAGACATTTCCATCGTTCCTGCCGAGCACTTTCTGAACTTGCTCTTCTGCGTGCTGCGTTTTTCCAGCCCGGCCAAGCCCTTGGATGTAAAGGATCCGAGCGAGTTCATCAACGGGGAACCGCGTCAGATATGCGGCCAGCTCATTGAGCACACCGTCCTGGTCAGGCATGGCCCGTACGGCCAACGGCAGCCTCAAGTAGGCGTCAGGCCCGCGTTCCGCCCTGAGCAAAGCAGCAAGGGCTTGCATGTTCTCGGATCCTTTGTACGCGATCGTTGTCGGATTCAATCAGCCCAGTACTTGGTCTGCTGCGCCAGCTGACGGTAATCCGCACAGGTCACCCCGACCATGATCCGGTCCCAATGGCGACCTTTCCGATAGTACCAATCCCGTTGCCGACCTTCCTCCTTCCACCCGCATTTACCCAGGTACAACTTCAAGGATGCTTCGTTGAAAGCGATCATGGAGCCATCTAAGCGGATCAGCCCAAGTTCATCAAAGGCATAGCGCATCACAGCCATTACCGCATCCTGGCCATAGCCTTTGCCACGTGTGTCCTTGTTGCCGAGCATCAAGCCGTGGAAGGCATTGCGGTTCTTCCAATCGATGTCTACCAAGTTCGCCGTGCCGATCAGCCCATGTTCTGCGGTTTCAATGGCGAACCGCTGATCTCTGGAGCCCAAGGAAAAGCTGGCATACCATTTTCGTTGGTCTTCTGCACTCGATGGGAAATGCCATCCGCCCAGCCCCGCTTGGATGTCTGGGTCATTCGCCCATGCCAGGAGTTGGGGTAGGTCCTCTGGTTCAATGGCGCGCAAGAGTGTCTTCTTACCCAGGATGTTCATGTGGTGTTCGATAGGAGGGCCAAGGTACTGAGGCGGCAATATAGAAGTGTGCGGTTAGGCTCGGTCTTGAGAAAGGGGAGAAGTAGGAGCTGCACGCCGATCTTCACATAGTTTATGGGTGCCTCGAAGAACCACGAACGGATGGCGCACACCGCTATCATTCGTCCAGACGAGGCGCTCCGAAGAGAGGATACTGGATCGAAGTATCCGACTGAGGTGCAACAAAGTATGGGCGAATGAAAGCAAGCGATGACCGCTGTGCTCCTTTCTCATGAACGCGGCCGGAACGAGTTTCTTCGAGGTGCTTTTTTACATCTTGCACCTGTGCTCAACCCGACGACCATGGGAGGGGACCCGCACTCACCGGCTACGAAGGCCCATGTATTGCGTAATTTTGGCCAGGACGGAATGAATACCACGAATTTCAGGAACCAATGGGGTTGAACATGTCTCCTACTGCAGAAGGGATCCAACGACTGAAGGAGCTTTATGGAAGGGTCTCCAAACATTCGCACTACCAGATCATGCCTGACTTTCTTGCGGATCTGGTGGACCCTGTTGCATTGAATAAGCGGTACAGCCGGTACGAAGTGGAGCGCATGGAGTACTTTCAGAAGCACGTCCCCTTCCAAGGTGCAAGGGTGGTGGATGTGGGTGCCAATACAGGATACTTCTCATTCGCATCGGCCCAGGCCGGGGCTGCGGAGGTGGTGGCCTATGAGGGGAATCGGGAGCATGCCGAGTTCCTTCGTACTGCGGCAGAGATCTACCACAAACCGGTGAGGGTATTGGAGGAGTACATGGATTTCAGCGGTCCTCTGCCAGGCTCGCCATTTGATATCATATTGCTCCTGAACGTGCTTCACCATGTAGGAGATGACTTTGGCGATCAGTCCTTGACGATCGATCGAGCGCGACGCGAGATCATCAAGAATCTGAACCACCTGGCCGATAAGACCAAACATCTTATCCTTCAGATCGGGTTCAGCTGGAAGACGAACTATGACTTCCCGTTGTTCGCCCATGGCACCAAGGGTGAAATGATCGAGATGTTCCGCGAGGGGGTGCGTGGTACCTGGGTGATCGAGGCCATTGGTATCGCGAGAGAGGAGGATGGGCGAACGATCTACCGGGAATTGAGCGCAGAGAACATCATGCGGGAGGATCGGCTCGGGGAGTTCCGAAATAGGCCGATCTTCATTTTGAAGAGTCTCCGTTGTTGATGCTCCGAGAGTCAGGACCACTGGTAAGCGTTGTATGTACGTGTTACAACCACGCACCGTTCATCGCACGGGCACTTCAGGGTTTCGTTGACCAGCGGTTGAATGGGGCTATCGAGGTGATCGTTCACGATGATGCCAGTACGGATGGCTCTGCCGATATCATCCGCGATTTCGAGGCGCGCTATCCGAAGGTGATCAAAGCGATATACCAAGCAGAGAACCAATATAAGTTGGAGAAGGGGCGTGTGACCCGGATCGTCCATGGTGCGGCCCGCGGCAAGTACATCGCTGTTTGCGAAGGCGACGACTACTGGACCGATCCACTGAAGTTACAGAAGCAGGTGGATCTCCTGGAGGCCCATCCTGATGTCGCCATCTGCTTCCACCGCGCCCACACCTTGAAGGATGGTGTACAGGAGCTCTTCCCGATCCCGGATGACGTGGATCCGACGGACTTCCGTTTCGATGATCTGCTCCGTAGGTACAACTTCGTGAACACCGCGACCACCATGTTCCGACGTGCGATATTGCCTATGCCGTCGTGGAACAAACGGTCCCCTTTCGGTGACCTTGTACTGTACATGCATGCTGGCACTCATGGGCGTATGGTCATGTTGCCGGAGAGTATGGCGGTTTGGCGGATATCAGGTCAGGGGGCTTGGACGAGCTTGGATAAGGAGAAGCAGGATCGTAACATGCTCAGGTTCTATAGGGTGGCACGGACATACCTTTCTCCAGGCCAAAAAGGTTTGTTGGACCGGAAACGGCGGATGATACTTGATGGCGAGGCCACCGCGCGGTATCCAGCTGATCCTCGGTTGAAGCGTGTTCTGTACGAAGCATTGTGGCTTCGCGAAACATGGTACGATCTCATCGAACGATGGAGGTCGTTCGGACAAGCATGAATGGCGTCTTGCACGTGCTGTGTGCCCCAAAGGCGTTGTGGCCGGGTGTTCCTTGGGTCCCGTGATGCTGAGCATCGTTACCTTTGGCCGTGCTTTTGGCGTAATGTCCAACATATCGTTGCATGTCTCAGCTTTCCGTCGTCATTTGCACGCACAACCCACGTCAGGATTATCTGGAACGTACGCTTGCCAGTCTCCAGGCACAGACATTGGCACGTGACCGCTGGGAGTTACTGGTGGTGGACAATGCCAGTGATCCACCGGTGGCCAACGCGCATTCGTTGAGTTGGCATGCGAACGGGCGTCACGTAAGGGAAGATGAACTTGGGCTGACCCCGGCGAGGATCCGGGGGATACGCGAGAGTCTGGGACCAGTGATCCTCTTTGTGGATGACGATAACGTTCTGACCCCGCATTACCTGGCCACTACTGTCAAGTTGATGGCAGAGCACGGCCGACTCGGTGTCATCGGGGCAGCTCGCATATTGCCCGAGTTCGAGGTGCCACCAGCTGCTGAACTGGGTCCCTATTTGGAAATGTTGGCTTTGCGTGATGTGCCACGCGATCATTGGTCCAATGACCCGCGTGACAATATAGTGCCGTGGGGGGCAGGCTTGGTGGTCCGTCGCGAAGTGGCAGAGGCATTGGTGCGTGAGGTTTCCTTTTCAGCGGAGCGTAAAGCGCTGGATCGTTCGGGTACGGCCCTGAATTCCGGCGGAGATGATGATTTCTCTTGGGTAGCGTGTGCGACCGGATGGGGTAAGGGGTTGTTCCGGGAATTGGAACTTACCCACTTGATCGCGGCGAAGCGCTTGGAGAAGGAATATCTCCTTCGCCTTGCGGAGGGTCATTCGTTCTCGGCCGCACTGCTCTTGCATGTGCATGGGCACCCCCCACCCAAACTGGAGGTCCCTGGAACTCTGAGAGATGTGTTGACCTGGCTACTGAAGCTCAGGCCGGGTAGGGCATGGTTGGCCTTTCGCACTTGGCGAAAGGATGCTGCGAAGGGATCCATACACCGTGAGTTCGCACGCGCCAGGCGCGAAGGCTTGATCCGGTTCGAGCGGTCCATGGGGTAAGGTGATCAGGGGTGCGTTCATGACTTGTTTGACATTGTGGTCTGAAGGTTGAAGGGAATGTCGACCGATGCGATCCCGAAGTGGCGCATTGGGTGTTGAGGGCAAGGGAGGTGTGGATCCTGGCTTTGGTTTGGCATGGTGGAATTGCACATGGTGTGGTCTTAGCCTATATCACTGGCCTTGATGCGGGTATGGAGTCCATCGGTCGCCTTGGCGAAGGGATGCTGTAGGTAAGGTCTGCGGCAGGAGTGGCAAGAAAGATCCCCGATCGGGCCTGGGCATCTGCGGTGATCTTGTCCATCTTTGTGGCCGTTAAGCCGAGATCTTGCCGATGTCCACCGAACAGCGGGTCACCGCGATCCTCCCTGCCTACCGCATGGGGGCTTTCATCGGTCGTGCATTGCGGTCGATCGCGTGCCAGACCCATGCGGATTGGGAGGTCGTGGTGGTCGACGACCATGGACCGGAGGACGGGACCACCCGTATCGTCCAGGAGTTCGCCACAGCGCACCCGAAGAACCGGGTCGAGCTGATACGGCATGCGCACAACCAAGGGGTGAGTGCAGCACGAAATTCGGCGATGGCGGCTGCGAAGGGGCGCTACCTCGCCTTCCTGGATCCCGATGATATTTGGGCACCATGGCATCTGGAACGGACATTGAAACTCATTGGCGACGGATCGAAGGCGGATGTGGCGACAGGGCCGGTGGTGCGCTTCCAAGACCCGCCCGGAAGGTCGTTCCGGACCGAGTTGTTCCTTCCCGATTGGAAGGTCGACCACTTCCCTTTCTCCTTGGCCATCCACAATTTCATTCAACCCTCGGCTACCGTGTTGAAACGATCCGTGATCGAGGAGGTCGGCGGATTCACCACGGATCCGCACCTGCAACATATCGAGGATTACGAGTTGTGGGTGCGTCTGGTCAAGGCCGGCAAGCGGTTCGCGTTCTTGCGGAAGCCCACTTCCGGTTATCGGAAGCATCCGGGTGCCGCATCGGCGGATATGGACCGGATGAGCCGATTGCATGAACGACTTCATGAGCGGCATAGTGGGTTCTTCGAGGCAGGAACAGCGCAGATGTTGCGGGTCGCGTTCGATCGCATGGAGCAAGGCGTTCCGGGACCATGGGCACGGTTCCTGAAAAGAGTGGGTTCGCGGTGGGGCGCGCCCCGGTACCCGTGGTTGGATTGATCATCACGAATGGGTGTCAAGGTTTCCATAGTCGTGACGTGCTACGATCTGGGGGCGTACCTCGTCGAAGCCTTGGAGAGCATCCCAAGGGATAGCGCCCTAGGTCCGGTGGAGGTCGTCGTCGTGGACGATGGTTCCAAGGATCCCCTGACACGCGCGGTGGTCGATGGCTTGGACCGCCAGCGGTTCAAAGTCATCGTACAGCCGAACATGGGGCTGGCGAAGGCACGGAACAATGGGGTCGCGCATGCTTCAGGACAGTACATCATCCCGCTCGATGCCGACAATAGATTGGAGCATGAGGGCGTGTGTGCGGCCATTGAACTGCTCGATCGGAACAGCGATGTGGATATCGTATTCGGTGATGCACGATTCTTCGGGGCCAGGGAGGGCGAGTGGAAGGTTGCTGATCATGATTTCAAGAGGCTGATTAGGAAGAATTACATCGATGCCTGTGCATGTTACCGGCGCAGTGTGTGGGAAAGGCTGGGAGGCTACGATGAGCACATGCCGCACATGGGGTGGGAAGACTGGGACATGTGGCTGCGTGCATCGGTATTGGGCATGCGTTTCAAACACCTTGGCAAGGTCTTCTTCCACTATCGGGTCCGGGAGGGAAGCATGATCAGCGAGACCAACCGGAACGCCGAGGAGCTAACGGCCTATATCTTCGGCAAACCGGCATTGCGCCACCTGGCTACACTGCGTACGGAATACATGTTGTTGCGTGAAGAGGCACATCGATACATGGGTGTTCGAGGAGCGCTACGTGCCGCATGGGACAGGTTGATCCGACGGTGAAGGGAACATGAACGTCACGGCACCCCAATTTCACGAGTACTGCTTCTGCACCATCATCACGCGCAGTCACCTTGGCTGGGCGTTGGCCCTGTGCGATTCCCTGCGGCAGTGGGAAGCCGAGCTGCCCTTCGTCATCCTGGTCTCCGACGTGGCGGATGCCGCCACCCTGGATGCGGGGGGGAGGAAGGGGGTGGAGTTCCTGCTGCTGGAGGACATGAAGCGCACCGCGCTCGGAAGCGCCATCTGCACCAAGTACGCCGAGCAGAGCGACGAACTGAGGTGGAGCCTGAAACCGGTGCTCATGCTCCACCTCTTGCAGCGCGCGCGCAAGGTCATGTACGGCGATTGCGATCTGCACTTCTTCAGCACACCGGACTGGCTGTGGAAGGAACTGGACACGGCCACGCTCTTGTTGAGCCCGCACTGGCGGAGCGCCACCGCCACGGTGGACCGTGCGAACTTCGACCTGCTGTACGTTGGCGGGCTCTACAATGGAGGTTTCGTGGCCGCTTCGCGTGGAGGTGAACCGGCCCTGGAGGCCTGGGGAGGCAACTGCCTCGAGGTCTGCATCAAGGATTTCACCCAGGGCCAGTACGTGGATCAGACCCACCTCAACCTGCTGCCCGTGTATTTCGACGGGGTGCGTGTGTTGAAGCACCGCGGCTGCAACGTGGCGAATTGGAACATGGTGGAATGCGCGCGCACCATCGGGCCGGACGGATCGGTGTCGATCAATGGGATCCACCCCATCGTCTTCATCCACTTCACCCGCTCCATGATCGACGGGATCGTGTCGGGGGTGGATGGCGCCCTGATGCCGCACTTGCGCATCTTCCGCGACAGGTTGCTGGCCGCGGGTTTCGCCAAGGACGTGATCGCCGACAGCGAACATCGGCTCGCCGAGAAGAACAAGGAACCCGACACCTCCGTGCGTGCACGTCTGGGGCGGGTCGTGAAGCGTGTCACCGGTGGCAACTGAAGGCACCCTCCGCATCGTGGTCGCGGCCCCGGCCGAGAACGCCTGGAGCGAAACCTTCATCGCCGCTCATATCGACCGCTTGTCGAAGGTGGAACTGCTGGTCTCCGGCGGCGTACCCCCGCGCAATGCCTCGCACGGCGGGCCATTGGTGCGCACGCATGGCCTCTTGGCCTATTGGGACCGGCTCGTGGGCAAACGCTTCGGCGGCCAGCCGGGCCTGGCGAAATACCGCCTCGCCCATCGGTTGGAGCGGCTTCGGCCCGATGTGGTCCTGGCCGAGTACGGCAACATGGGAGCCGAGATCGTGGAAGCGTGCAGGAGCGCGGGCGTGCCGTTGGTGGCGCATTTCCACGGTTTTGATGCACACCGCACCGACTACATTGCGCAGTATGGCAACTACCGCGAGTTGTTCCGTTACGCGAGCGCCTTGGTGGTGGTGAGCCGGGCCATGGAGGCTCAGCTGCTCAGGATCGGCGCGCCACGCGAGAAAGTGGTGTACAACTGTTACGGCATCGATGTGGATCGCTTCACACCGGGGCGGCCCGATCTGGCACCACCGCATTTCCTGGCGGTAGGTCGGTTCGCCGAGAAGAAGGCACCGCACCTCACCATCCGCGCGTTCAGCCAGGTGGTGGCCCAACGGCCGCAGGCACGGCTCACCATGGTGGGCCAAGGCCGCCTCTGGCAGCAGTGCCGTGCGCTCGTTGACGAACTCGGGTTGCAGGAGAGCGTAGACCTCTGCGGTGTGAAGACACCCGATGCGATCGTGGACCTGATGCACGCCAGCCGTGCCTTCGTGCAGCACAGCGTGGTCACTGCGAGCAACGATCACGAGGGCACCCCGCTCGCCGTGCTGGAGGCCATGGCCTCGGGCGTTCCCGTGGTGTCCACTCGCCATGCGGGCATCGCCGACGTGGTGGCGCACGAAGAGCGTGGCCTGCTATGCGCCGAGCATGATGTGGAGGCCATGGCCGCGCACATGATCCGCCTGGTGGACGACCCCGCGTTGGCCTTGGCCATGGGAACGGCCGGCCGGGCGTACACGGAAAAGGCGCACCGGGTGGAGGTGCAGGTGGTCAACCTGCAAGGTATCTTGCATCAGGCGGTCCACCGCGCATGATCCCACGCCGCATCCTATACCTCACGCACTACGCCGAACTCTACGGCGCCAATCGGTCCCTGCTGGACCTGTTGGTGGCGGCGAAGAACACGGGTGCCGTGGAACCATTCGTGGTGCTGGCCGCTGATGGTCCGTTGTGTGCGGAACTCGAACGCGCGGACATCGCCCACGCCGTGGTGCTCTTCGTGCCCTGGATGCATAAACGGGTGTACTCCGGTGGAGCGCATCACCGCCTGGTGCAGCGCATGCGCTTTCGCAGGCAGGCCCGCGAGCGGGACCGCGTCAACAACGGGCTGCTCCCTGCCATCGTGGACCTTGGGCGGAAGCACGGCGCGCAGGCCATCCACACCAACAGTGCGGTGATCGGCCTGGGCGGTCCGGTGGCGCGTGCGCTGGGCGTGCCCCACATCTGGCATATCCGCGAACTGCCCTTCCTGCACTATGGCTTCAGCGTGGATGGCGGCATGCGGCGCTATGCCCGCGAACTGCGGCAGGCACAGGCCGTTCTGGCCATATCCCAAGCCGTAGTGGACGATATGCGGGCCTTCACCCGCGGCATCGGCAATGTCCATCTCGTGCCCGATGGGGTCATCACCACCGCGCGTTGGCAACTACTGGGCGGCAAGGCGGTGGCGCCGACCCCGGAAGCCGGATTCCACTTCCTCTTGGCCGCGCTCTTCCACGCATCCAAAGGACAGGCCGAGGCGGTGGAGGCCTTCGCAGAAGTGTACCGGATGCACCCCCAAGTACGGCTTTGCCTGGCCGGCGGTGGACGCAGCGACGACCTGCGGGCCTTGGTCCGGCGCCTGGGCCTGGAGGCGGTGGTGCGCTTCCCGGGTTTCGTGGACGACATCATCCCGTTGATGACACGTTCGCACGTATTGCTTCAATGCTCCCGACACGAAGCGTTGGGAAGGGTCACGTTGGAAGCCATGGCCTGTGGTCTGCCCGTGATCGGTCATGCCTCGGGAGCCACACCGGAGCTCATGGAGGATGAAGTGACCGGATCGCTCTACGATCGGCCCGAGCGGCTCGTGCAGCACATGGTCCGGCTGGTCCAGGATGAGCCCTTGCGCGTGCGCATGGGCGAAGCGGGCCGGGCGCGCATACCCGGGCACTACACCGTGGAAGCCATGTTGGAGCGTACCCTGGCGCGCTACGAAAGCGTCCTCAACGGATGATCCGCCATGGGGCCACGCATCAGCATCATCACCCCCAGCTACCAGCAGCGCGCCTACCTGGAGGAATGCCTGCGCTCCGTGCACGAGCAGGCCTACCCGCACCTCGAACACATCGTGGTGGATGGGGGCAGCCACGATGGCTCGCGGGAGGTGATCGAGAAGCACGCGCAGCGGTTGGCCTGGTGGTGCAGCGAGGCCGATCAGGGCCAGAGCCACGCCATCAACAAGGGGTTGCAGCACGCCACCGGTGGGGTGTTCAGCTGGCTCAACAGTGATGACCGGCTTCTGCCCGGTGCGTTGAAGGCCGTGGGCGATGCGTTCGCCGCCGATCCGCACCTCGTGGTGCTCGAAGGCCACCGGTTGTTGGAGACGCCCGACGGCGTGCAGGAACGTGCGCCCTTGAACGATGCTGCACGTCCCGATGCGCTCTTCATCGCGCCGGTGGTGAACCAGCAGTCCACCTTCTACCGCATGGATGCCGTGCAGGCCGTGGGCGGTGTGGATCCGGCGCTCCACTACGCCATGGACCTCGATCTCTGGTGGCGTGTGCTGTTCACCTACGGAACGGAACATGTCCGCACCATCCCGCAGGACCTGGCCGTGTTCCGGCTTCAGCCCCAGAGCAAGACCATGCGCGGTACGGAGGCCTTCGTCACCGAAACGGCCGCGCTGTTGCGGGCCATGGCCAGGGCCACGGAACAATCCGATCTCGAAGCGCTGCTCGTGGCGTGGTACCCCGACATGCCGGAGGTGCGCCCCTCCAACGCACGACCGCACCACGCGGCCCTCGTACGTCGCATGGTGTTCCGCTTCCTGATCAAGTGGAACGGTACCGTGGGGAACGAACACCGGTTCCTGCTGTTGCGTCGGCTGCGCGCGCTGGTCGGCGATCATCCCGGCCTGGTCGAGCGGGACCTGGCCGAACGGTGGGAAGGTATGCGGCGTGGACTGGCCATGCCTACTTGGAGCTTGTATCGTACCGGGCGAAAGCTCGGGCTTTGGTCCGCATGAAGGCATCGGTCGTCATACCCGTGTACAACAAAGCGCCCTGGCTCAAGGAGTGCTTGGAGAGCGTCTTCGCCCAGACCTTCACCGATTTCGAGATCGTCGCGGTCGATGATGCGAGCACCGATGGAAGCCTCGAAGTGCTGCGCTCCTTCCGCGATCCGCGTCTGCGCATCATCGAGCTCCCGCACAACGTGGGGCCGGGCGGTGCCGCGCAACGCGGTATGGATGCCGCACAGGGCGAATACATCATTCGGGTCGACGCCGATGATGTCATGTATCCCGACCGTTTCGCGGTACAGGTGGAGGTGCTCGATGCCCACCCCTCCGTCGGCGCCACCAGCGGCCATATCCGGCTGATGAACGAACCCGGTGTGCTGCATCGGGTGGAACGCTCCGATGAGGCGGCCAAGGCCCGCATGCTCTTCGGCGTACCGTTGAACCAACCCGCAACGGCCTACCGTACCGCAGTGCTGCGTCGGCACGATGTACGGTTCAGCGATACCTGGCCCCGCTATGGCGAGGATTGGATGCACCAGCTCGAACTCGCGCGCCATACGCGCTTCCTCAACCTCGATCGGCCGTTGATCCACTATCGCAAAGGGACCATGAACATCGCCCACGGCCGCGACCGGATCGCGGATCAGCGGGCATTGGCGCGGTACGTGTTCGATCGTCTCGGATGGCCCCTCACCGACGTGCAACGTGATCTGCACCTGGCCACGGTGAAGTGTTTTCCACGTCCATTCACCGTGGCCGATGTCGAGGCGTACAAGGCGTGGCTCGCCCGACTGTCGCAGTTGAACCGGGAACGAGGCACCTTCGATCAGGCCGCGCTCGATGCGCAGCTCGCTTATCACTGGGACGCCCTTTTCTACCACCTGCCCGCGTTCGGGGTCGGTGTGGCACTGCGACATAGGCGCCTATCCCCGCGCTGGACATGGGAGAAATGGCGTTACTTGCTATCCTCGGCCCTCGTGGGTCGCGCTATGTGGCGATGAAGGAACTCTGGCTGTTCACCACGCGTTTCCCTTACGGCTTCCGCGAAGCTTTCTTGGAGAACGAGCTGCCCGTGCT
>CAUJED010000054.1:0-11965 GCA_963169535.1 Bacteroidota bacterium
GCGCGCCACATCAAGAGCGACCACCATACCTTCAAGCTCACCCGCGAGGAGCTGGCCGCGGACTATACGAGGCTGCTGGCCGCCACCGACGAACCCTTCGCCGACAGCAGCGCCCTCCCGTCCTTCATGCTGTGCGAACGCACCCGCAAGCACGTGACCGTGGCCGTGAGCGGCGATGGGGCCGATGAGGTGTTCGGTGGGTACACGAAGCACCAGGCCGAACTACGGTGGCGGGAACCGGGCACCGCAGAACGGGCCGTGCGCCTGCTGGCCCCGCTCTGGCGCGCCCTGCCCCGATCGCGCAACGGCAAGTGGCCCAACCGGTTCCGCCAGTACGATCGGTTCGCCCGCCTGGCCAACACCCCGGAGGACCGCCGATTCCAAGAACTCGCCGCCTTCACCACCCACGAAGAGGCACAGGCCTTGATGGCCCGCCCGGCCGACCCCGGCGAGCTCAGCCGCCGCGAACAGGCCTTCAGCGAAGCCTTCCGCCGCATGGCCGGTATGAACGGGGCCCTGCTCGCCGATGTGCAGAGCACCCTGCCCAACGACATGCTGCACAAGGTGGACCTCACCAGCATGGCCCATGCCTTGGAGGTACGCACCCCCTTCTTGGACAAACGCGTGGTGGAATTCGCCTTCAGCCTACCCGCCGAGGCGAAGCTGGTCCGCGGCAGTGGCAAACACCTGTTGCGCACCACCTTCGGCCCCCTGCTGCCCCCGGTGGTGATGTCCCGCAGCAAGAAAGGCTTCGAGGTGCCCCTGCTGGACCTCCTGCGCGGGCCCATGGCCGGTTTCGTGGACGAGACCTGCTCCAAGGACCTGGTACACAGCGCCGGTATGGACTGGAACGCCGTGCAAGCCCAAGTGCAGCAGCTCCGATCACCGCTTCCCGGCACATCACAGGCAACCGTACATGCCTTGCTCGTCTACTTGTCGTGGTGGAAAAACCACGCCCAGTAACAGGTCCCGATACGCTCGGCCCGGTACTTTCGCCTCTTTGCCATGCCACGCGTCCTGCGCATCATCAACCGGTTCAACCTCGGTGGCCCCACCCACAATGCGGCCTACCTGACGCGCTACCTGCCGAGCGATTATGAGACCCTGCTGGTGGGCGGGAGCCAGGAAGCCACCGAGGAAGGCAGCCACCATATCCTTCGCAACCTCGGCATCGAGCCGGTGATCCTGCCCGAGTTGCAACGCGAGGTGGCACCCTGGCGCGACCGTGGCGCCTACACCCGCATCAAGAAACTGATCAAGGAGTTCAAGCCGGACATCGTCCACACCCATGCCGCCAAGGCCGGAGCCGTGGGCCGCATGGCGGCGGCCGACCTGGGGGTGAAGGCCATCGTACACACCTTCCACGGCCATGTGTTCCACAGCTACTTCGGACCGGTACGCACGGCGCTGTACAAGAACATCGAGCGGTTCCTGGCCAGGCGCTCCTCGCGCATCATCGCCATCAGCGAGAAACAGAAGCACGAACTGGTTGCCGAGCACCGCATCACCAAAGCCGATAAGGTGAGCGTGATCCCCCTGGGTTTCGACCTCAGCCGATTCCAGGCCGACCAAGCCGCGAAGCGCGCCCTATTCCGCCAGGTCTACGGGGTGGCCGATGATGAGATCGCCATCGGCATCGTGGGGCGCCTGGTACCGATCAAGAACCACGACCTGTTCCTGCAGGTACTGGCCCGGGTGAGCCAGCGCACGGGGCGCAAGCTGCGCGCCTTCATCGTGGGCGATGGCGAGGAACGTGAGCGCCTCCAGGAGCGCGTGAACGAGCTGGGCATGAGCCAGGTGGTGGGCCCCTACTTCAACGGCCACGGATTCGGCCATGGGGTGAACGGCAGACCCATGGTGCAACGCGCCCTGATCACCTTCACCAGCTGGATCAAGGAGGTGGATATCGTGAACGCCGGCGTGGATATCGTGATGCTCACCAGCCTGAACGAGGGTACCCCCGTGAGCCTGATCGAGGCCCAGGCCGCCAACAAGCCCATCGTGAGCACCCGCGTAGGCGGCATCGAGAACGTGGTCCTACCCGACCAGACGGCCTACCTGAGCGAAAGCGGGGATGTGGACGGCCTGGAACAGCAGCTCCTCCGCCTGGTGGAGGACGATGGCCTGCGGAAGCGCTTCGGACTGGGGGGATGGGACCATGTGAGCCAGCGTTTCCATTACACCCGCCTGGTCAACGACATGGATCATTTGTACCGCGAGCTCCTGAACTGAAGGATGCCCACGATCGATCGTTACTTTTGCCGGAATATGATGCGTACACTCAAACGCCTCAGCGGCATCGGATCGCTGCTGGCCATCCTGCTCAGCAGCTGCACCATCAACCGGGACGTGATGTTCCGTACGTCGATGGACTATGAGTTCGACACGTACGTCGATTCGGTGAAAAGCTCCCTGCGCCTGCAACCCAACGACATGATCCAGTTGCGGCTGTTCGCCAACGACGGTTTCAAGATGATCGACCTGGTGACCGAGAACAGCAGTCGTGAAGCCTCCTTCCTCCAGCGCGCTCAGTTCAGCTACTACATCGACAACGATGGTTTCGTCAAGTTGCCCGTGATCGGCCGGGTATCGATCCTCGGGCTCACCATCCGCGAGGCCGAGACCTTCCTGGAGGAGAAGTACAGCGCGTTCTACAACAAACCGTTCGCGCAATTGGTCGTTACCAACCGCCGGGTGGTGGTGTTCCCCGGTGAAGGCGGAAGGGCGCGGAGCGTGGTACTGGAGAACAACAACACCACCCTGCTGGAAGTGCTGGGCGAGGCGGGAGGTCTGAGCTCTCGTGGTAATGCCAAGAAGGTGAAGGTGTTCCGCTACGGCCCCAACCGCGAACGCCTCGTGTACGAATTCGACCTCAGCGACATCAGTGGTCTGCGGTATGCCGACATGGTGATGCAAGGTGATGATGTGGTGTACGTACAGCCGAACCCGGAGATCGCTCGGGAGATCCTAACGGACCTCACCCCGTTGATCACCCTCATGTCCAGTATCATCCTGGTCTACACCGTGGTGCGAAACCTGTGACCGAACGGGCATGATCAACGAGGATGTGAACAGCTCGCGCAGCGTTAGTCTCGAGAGCTACAAGGAACGGATCACGAACTTCAGCCAGGAGTTCGATCTGGGGCTGTTCGTCTTCATCCTTAACCGAAGCCTGATCTGGATCGCGCTCTGCATGCTCACGGCGCTGGCCTCGGCGCTCATCTACCTGCGCTACACCGCCCCCACCTACCAGGCACGCACGGTGATCCAGCTGCGCGCCAACAACACCGCCAAAGAGGTGCTCAACACCTCCATGGCCGCCATGGGCGAAGAGACCCAACCCGTGGAGGCCGAGGTGCAGCTCATGCGATCGGCCTATTTCCTGGACCGCGTGATCGAGAAGCTGCCCCTTGGCATCAGCTATTACAACCGCGGGCAGATCCTCACCGAGGAATACTACACCTCCTCCTTCTTCAAGATCCAAGACCTCGAAGTGACCGACCCGGCCATCATCGACCAGCCGGTGAACCTTGTTTTCCTGGGCAAGGGTCGGTTCAAGATCAACTATACCCTGGCCGGGACGCCCTTCGAAGGCACCTATGCCCTGAACGAAGTGGTGCGAACACGCCACTTCAACTGCAGGCTGTGGGTCGAAGAGGATCACCCGGCACGCACGGAACCGGAGCTTCCGTACAACCTGTATTTCCAGATCAACTCGCGCACCAGCCTGGTGAACCGGTATGCCCCGCGGTATTTCGTGGACGTGGTGGAATACACCGCCCGTACCGTGAGCCTCAGTTTCCGCGACGAGAACGCCAAGATCGCGCACGACCTGGCGGAGGCGGCGGCCCAGGAGTTCATCATCCTGGACGTGGAACGCCGTAGTCAGAGCGCCAAGAGCGTGATCGATTTCATCCGATCACAGAAGGACACCGTGGCTGCCGCACTGCGCGAATCGGAATATCGCCTGCAGACGTTCCGGATCGACAACAATGTGGCCGACCTGACCCAGCTCACCCCCATCTTCATGGAGCGGTCGGAACGCTACGAGGATGAACGCACCAAGCTGATCCTGGAGATCGAACTGCTCAAGGCCATGGCGGCTGCCACCGACAAGCCCATGCCCGAGATCAATTCGTACGACCTGCTGCCCATGCTCACGGGCACCGCCTACGAACAGGTGCTCTCCAAGACCATCAACGAACTGCTCAAACTGCTCAGTGAACGCGAAGAGCTGATGATGGAAGCGACCTCCAACAACCTGGCCATCGTATCCCTGGAGAACCGCATCGACATCCAGAAGAGGGTCGTGATGGAAAGCATCCGCGAACTGCTCAAACGGGCCGAGGAACGCCGCGACGACCTGGACGGGATCCAGCAGGATTTCGAACGCCGCTACCGGACCCTGCCCGAGAAAGAGCTCGAGTTCGCCCGCATCGAACGCATCTTCGCCATCAACGAGAAGTACTACACCCTGCTGCTCGAGAAGGACATCGAGTACAACATCAGCAAGGCGGGTTTCGTACCGGAGAACAAGGTGCTGGAATCCGCCGTGGTGCCCACCGCACCGCTGTTCCCCGACCGCAACCTGATCCTGATCTACTACCTGGCCACCGGCTTCATCATCAGCTTCCTGATCGTCCTGGTCCGCTATGTCCTGCACGACAGCATCACCTCCCTCCACGATATCGCCAAGCTCTCCCACGCCAGCATCTCCATCCTCGGCATGGTGCCCAAGTACAAGAAGGAGATCCCCATATCGCAGCTGCTGATCGACAAGAACCCGAAATCGCTCATCGCCGAGGCCTTCCGCACCATCCGCACCAACCTCCAGTTCATGGACAACACGGAAGGTGCCAAGACCATCGCCATCACCAGCACCATCTCCGGCGAGGGGAAGACCTTCGTGGCCATCAACCTGGCCGGTATCATCTCCTTCAGCGGCAAGCGCGTGATCATCCTCGACCTGGACATGCGAAAACCCAAGATCCACCTGGGCTTCGGCGTGGAGAACATCCGTGGTATGAGCACCCTGTTGATCAACAAGGACAAACTCCACGATTGCATCCAGCATAGCGCTCTCGAAAGCCTGCATTTCATCACCGCTGGCCCCATCCCGCCCAACCCCTCAGAACTCATCATCAGCGCGCGCATGACCTCCCTGCTCGAAGAGCTGAAGACCATGTACGACATCATCCTGATCGACAACCCGCCGGTGGGGCTGGTGACCGACGGGGTGCCCATCATCCAGCGGGCGGACTACCCGATCTACATCTTCCGCTCGGACTACAGCAAGAAGCAGTTCGTGCAGAACGTGGACCGGCTGATCAACGAGAACAACATCAACCGGCTGAGCACCATCCTCAACGGCGTTGACATCGACCGCAATAAGTACGGCTACAATTATGGCTACGGCTACGGCTATGGCTACGGCTACGGCCAAGGCTATGGCGGCGGATACTACGAGGAGCGCACACCAACGAAGACCGGTCTGATCAGCTGGCTGTTCGGACGATCATGATGCACACCGAGAACACTTCCTTGCCGGGGCTGCTGCTGTTGACCCCCAGGGTTTTCGCCGATCCACGCGGAGCCTTCCTGGAAACCTTCAACCACCGCGCATTCCAAGAGGCCACCGGCATCGATGTCGCATTCGTGCAGGATAATGAGAGCCACTCGGCCAAGGGGGTGTTGCGCGGCCTTCACTACCAGTTGCCACCCCACGCGCAAGGCAAACTGGTCAGGGTGGTCGCCGGTGCGGTACTGGACGTGTGCGTGGACCTGCGCGCTGGGAGCCCCACCCAGGGCCAACACTTCAAGGTGCGGCTCGATGGCGTGGAGAAGCGCATGCTGTGGATACCCCCAGGCTTCGCCCATGGCTTCCTGACCTTGGAACCCGACACCGTGTTCGTGTACAAGTGCACCGCCTACTACGAACCCACCGCTGAACGCACCATCCGCTGGAACGACCAAGACCTGGGCATCCACTGGGGCGTGACCGATCCGTTGGTGAGCGCCAAGGATGCCGGTGGCATCAGCTTCAAGGATCACCTTGCCCAAGCAGCCATGGCCGAATAGGACATGTACAGCCCCACACAGTTCTTCCTGCTCTATTCCGGCCTGTTCTTCGCAGCGCTCGTCTTCAGTCTGCTCATCAATTCGGTGTTCATGCGTTTCGCCCGCACCCTGGGGATGCGCGATGAACAACAGACCCTGATCCGCTGGAGCAGCACCGCCAAGCCTTCACTGGGTGGCATCTGCTTCTACATCCTGTTCCTGGCCTGTTTCTCGCTCTACGGGGTGCTGTTCCCCAGCCTGAGCGCAGAGGCCCTTCGCCCCGAACTCCTCGGCTTGCTCGCCGCCACCTCGCTCGGCTTCCTCATGGGCCTGGCCGACGACGCCTACAACACCCGCCCACTGCTCAAGTTCCTCGTGCAGCTGGCCTGTGGCGGCATCCTCATCGCCTCCGGAACGTGCATCGACGTGTTCGACAACCATGCCCTGAACATCGCCCTCACCCTGCTCTGGGTGGTGGGCCTGATGAACTCGATCAACATGCTCGACAACATGGACGGTATCACCACCTCGGTGTCCATCGCGATCCTGATCGCCGGGGTGATGTCCATGCTCGTGATCGGCCCCATGGATCCCGTGTACATGGTGCTCCTCATCGGAACCATGGCCGCCCTCACCGGTTTCCTCTTCTTCAACTGGAACCCCAGCCGCATGTTCATGGGCGATACCGGCAGCCAGTTCCTGGGCGTGTTCCTGGCCTTCGTGGGCATCCGCTTCTTCTGGAACGCCGCGAGCATCGAAGGCCATTGGGAGCCCGCCCGCCAGACCATCAGCGCCATCATCGTCTTCCTCCTCCCCATCGTGGACACCACGGTGGTCACCATCTCCCGCATCGCCAAGGGCCGGTCGCCCTTCGTCGGTGGCCGCGACCACACCACCCACCACCTGAGCTATGCCGGCTACAGCGACGGGCAGGTGGCCCTGATCTTCATCGGCCTCTCCCTGCTCCATGTGTTCCTTACCTTCGTCATGTGCCGGTACATCCCCGTTTGGGAGAACCTCCACACCGTGATCTTCGTTTCGTACGGTCTGTTACTCTTCCTCACCTTCTTCATCCTCACCCGCCGAACCCACCCGCCCGCGAAGCCATGAGCCAGCGACACCGCCTCCTCCGCATAGCCCTGCGCACCGCGCTTTGGGTGGTGCTGCTCGTGGGCGGAACCCTGGTCCTGCACATGTTCTCCTTCGGGACCTTGGCCACCGAGAACGACCTGGACCACCAACGGGAATTCAACGATGGATACAAGGTCTTCTCCCTCACCCTGCCCAACGAGCTCTCCTTCTGTGGTGAAAAGGTGCCGTTGGAACGGCTCGATGTGCGTGAACGGCTGGACCGTGAGCTGCTGGTGAACACCTACTGGCAGAGCAATACCCTGCTCGCCCATAAACGGGCCTCACGCTGGTTCCCCTTGATCGAGGAGATCCTGGAAAAAGAAGGCATCCCCGACGACCTGAAGTACATCGCCGTGATCGAAAGTGGCCTCACCAACGTGGTATCGCCCGCCGGGGCCACGGGGTACTGGCAATTCATGAAAGAGACCGGCATGAGCCACGGCCTGGAGGTGAACGCCGAGGTGGACGAACGTTACCACGTGGAGAAGAGCACCCGGGCAGCCTGCAAATACCTGCGCAACGCCTATACGAAATATGGAAGTTGGGCGCTGGCCGCCGCTTCCTACAACCTCGGCCAAGGTGGCGTGGACAAACAACTCGGCCGACAGAAGCGCGACAACTACTTCGACCTGTTGCTGAACGAGGAGACCGGACGCTACGTGTACCGCATCCTGGCCATGAAGGAGATCCTGCGCGACCCGGAGCGCTACGGCTTCCACCTGCGCAAGAAGGACCTCTACCAACCGTACCGCACACGCACCACCACCATCAGCGGACCGGTGGCCGACCTGGCCGACTGGGCCATCGCCAACAGCACCGACTACAAGACGGTGAAGCTGTTGAACCCGTGGTTGCGCGACAATCACCTTACGAACCGCGAGAACCGCACCTACACCGTGCTGCTCCCCGCTGAAGGCTTCGACTCCGCACCGCCGGAAGAGTGAGCCAGCCAGAGACCGACCTTGAAGACGGACGCCAAGAAGAAGGGGAAGACGGCTGCGAAGACCACCCCGGAGAACATTCCGCTGATGGATGAGGACCACATCGAGGTGTTGGGCGCCCGTGTCCACAACCTGAAGAACATCGATGTACGGATCCCCCGGGACAAGCTCGTGGTGATCACCGGGCTGAGCGGCAGCGGCAAGAGCAGCCTGGCCTTCGACACGTTGCACGCCGAAGGACAACGACGCTACATCGAGACCTTCAACGCTTATGCCCGCCAGTTCCTCGGCGGCATCGAACGGCCCGATGTGGACCTGATCACCGGACTTAGCCCGGTGATCGCCATCGAACAAAAGACCATCAGCCGCAATCCGCGCAGCACCGTGGGCACGATCACCGAGATCTACGACCTGCTGCGGCTGCTGTATGCCCGGGTGGCCGATGCCTTCAGCCATGTGACCGGCGAACCCATGGTCCGATACACCGAGAAAAGGATCGTTGACCTGATCGGTGCCGAATACGACGGCCGGGAGGTGCTCATCCTCGCCCCGGTGGTGCGTGGCCGCAAAGGACACTACCGCGAACTCTTCGAACAGTTCCTGCGCCAGGGGTTCCTCCGCGCCCGTGTGGATGGCCAGGTGATCGACCTCACCTCCCGCCCGCGGCTGGACCGCTACAAGGTGCACGACATCGAACTGGTGATCGACCGCCTGAAGGTGAAGGCCGCCGACCCCAAGCGCCTGGCCGAAACCTGCGCCACCGCCCTGAAGTATGGCAAGGGCAACTTGATGGTGGTGGACACCCGGACGGACCAGGCCCGATACCTCAGCCGGAACCTGATGTGCCCCACCAGCGGCATCGCCTACGAGGAGCCCGAGCCCAACCTGTTCAGCTTCAACAGCCCCTATGGCGCCTGCGTGCGGTGCAGTGGCCTGGGGCAGGTGACCGAAGTGGCCTTGGACAAGATCATCCCAGACCGGTCCAAGAGCGTGAAACGCGGTGCGATCGTACCGCTCGGTGCGTACAAAAGCTCCTGGGTGTTCAAGCAGATCGAAGCCGTGCTGCACCTCCACGGCCACGACCTCAACACCCCCTTGGACGAGATCGACGAGGGCGTGCTCATGGCCCTGCTCAACGGGCTGGACGAACCCTTGAAGGTCGCCAGTGGCGTGGGGCTCAGCGACCGCCATGTGCAATTCGAGGGCATCATCGCCTTCATCCTGGAACAAGCGCGCGAGAGGCCTAAGAACGCCCAGAAGTGGGCCAACTCCTTCACCCACATGGTGGACTGCCAGGAATGCAACGGCAGCCGCCTGAAGAAGACCGCCCTGTTCTTCCGACTCGGCGGACGTAACATCCACGAGCTGGCCACCCTGAGCATCGCCGACCTGCATGCTTTCATGAACGGGCTCGGGGCCCGGCTGGACGAGAAGAAGGCCTTGATCGCCCACGAAGCGATCAAGGAGATCACCGCGCGCAGCGGGTTCCTGCTCGACGTGGGACTGGAATACCTGACCCTGGACCGCAGTGCCCGCACCTTGAGCGGCGGCGAAGCCCAGCGCATACGGCTCGCCACACAGATCGGCAGCCAGCTCACCGGCGTGCTCTATATCCTGGACGAGCCCAGCATAGGGCTTCACCAGCGCGACGACCAACGGCTGATCGCCAGCCTGCGCAGCTTGCGCGATGGGGGCAATAGCGTGCTGGTGGTGGAACACGACAAGGAGATGATGCTGAGCGCCGACCACCTGATCGACATCGGCCCGGGTGCCGGTGTGCATGGCGGCCGTATCATGGCCCAAGGCCACCCTCGCGAGCTGGCCGCCGGGGACAGCACCACCGCCAAGTACCTGCGCAACGAACTGCGCATCCCCGTACCCCAAGAACGTCGGAAAGGCAACGGCGAGCGCTTGATCCTGCGCGGTGCATCCGGCAACAACCTGAAACAGGTGGACGTGGATCTGCCCTTGGGCAAGTTCATCTGCGTGACCGGTGTGAGCGGAAGCGGCAAGAGCACCCTGATCGGCGACACCCTGTATCCGATCCTGAGCAAACACTTCTACCGCAGCGACGTGCATCCGCTGCCCTATTCCGGGATCGAGGGTCTACAGCACATCGACAAGGTGATCGAGGTGGACCAGAGCCCCATCGGACGCACCCCACGCAGCAACCCGGCCACCTACACCGGCCTGTTCGACCACATCCGCGAACTCTACGCCCAGTTGCCCAGCGCCAAGATCCGCGGGTACAAGGCCGGACGTTTCAGCTTCAACACCGCCGGTGGACGATGCGAAACGTGCAAAGGTGCCGGGGTGCGTGTGATCGAGATGAACTTCCTGCCCGATGTGAGCGTGCCCTGTGAGACCTGCCGCGGCAAACGCTTCGACCGGGAGACCCTGGAGGTACGGTACAAAGGCAAGAGCATCGCCGATACCCTGGCCATGCCCGTGGAGGAAGCCATGCAACACTTCGCCGACATACCGCACATCGCCACTAAGCTGAAGACCCTCCTGGACGTGGGCCTCGGTTACGTGACCCTGGGCCAGAGCAGCACCACCCTCAGCGGCGGCGAGGCCCAGCGCATCAAGCTGGCCACCGAACTGAGCAAGCGCGACACCGGGAAGACCTTCTACATCCTCGACGAGCCCACCACCGGCCTCCACTTCGAAGACGTGAAACAACTGATCAACGTCCTGGACCGCCTGGTGGACCACGGCAACACCGTGCTCGTGATCGAACACAACCTGGACATCATCAAGGTGGCGGACCACGTGATCGACATGGGGCCCGAAGGTGGTGCGGGCGGCGGCATGGTGGTGGCGCGTGGCACCCCGGAAGAAGTGGTGTTGATGGGCCGCGGACATACCTATCCCTTCCTGAGAACCGAACTCCTCTGATACCTTGACCCCGGTCGGCATGATCCTTGTCTCCGACCATACAACGCAGTTCCTCATCCTTCCCCACCCATGGCCACCAAGAAGATCGATCACGAACAGGAAAGCGAACGCCGCATCAAACGCGCCTTCAAACGCAAGGGTTGGAGCGAAGTGAAGGCCAACGATAGCTGGGCCATCTTCAAGATCATGAGCGAGTTCGTGGAAGGCTTCGAGGCCATGCAACGGATCCGCCCTTGCGTGAGCATCTTCGGCAGTGCACGCACCAAGCCCGATGCCCCCGAATACGCACTGGCCGAGGAGATCGCCTACCAGCTCACCGGCAACGGTTACGGCGTGATCACCGGCGGTGGACCCGGCATCATGGAGGCCGGTAACAAGGGCGCCCAGCGCGGCGGGGGCACCAGCGTGGGCCTCAACATCGAACTGCCCTTCGAACAACAGCCCAACCCGTACATCGACAAGGAGAAGAGCATCAACTTCGACTACTTCTTCGTGCGCAAGGTGATGTTCACCAAATACAGCCAAGGCTTCATCGTATTGCCCGGTGGCTTCGGCACCCTCGATGAACTCTTCGAGGCGCTGACCTTGATCCAGACCCAGAAGATCGGTCGCTTCCCGATCATCCTGGTGGGTCGGAAATATTGGCAGGGCCTGTTGGACTGGGTCCGCTCCACCATGGGCGAAGAACACGCCTACATCAACATGGTGGACATGGACCTGATCAGCGTGGTGGATCAACCCGAGGAGGCCGTGGCCGCCATCAACGCCTTCTACAGCAAATACATGCTGAAGCCGAACTTCTGAGAACCTGTTTGGGATCTCCTGACCGAGAATTGCCTCAGATCCCTTCGTTCAGGAGTTCCCAAACCGGATCTGAGGCGCCCGCCCTCCTGCTCCATCAGGTTCGGGTCTTGGCTGCCTTGAAATAGCATCCCTGG
>CAUJED010000055.1:0-4724 GCA_963169535.1 Bacteroidota bacterium
CAGTGCAGGGGTCACCCCCTACCACCTTGCGCCTTGCTGACCGGCTTCGACAACTCGCCGGTAAGGGACTTGCACCCACTGGATATTCAAAGAACGATGCTACCTTGCGGTAGCCTTCTTGACCCATGCCGGGCACACACAGCACCTACCCAAAAGGCGGGGGTTCGTGTTCCAAAGACAGTTTTGTGGTTAATCAAACATTAGTTTTTCAAATCAAGTTTTGTGGTAAAAGTCCCGCCCTTCGGGTAGCTGCAAAACGTTACCGCCGAAATTGAGTTTGCATTAGTCTGGGGTGTCTACCTTTGGCCCCATGGGAGCAAAACAAGAAGCCATCGAATGGGTGGCGGTGGAGGAGATCATTCTGGGGCAGAACCCACGCACGGTGAAGCCGAGCAAGGAGCGGGTTCAAGAGTATGCACGCAGCATCGCCCTGTATGGCATCCTGGTTCCGCTGATCGCCGAGAAACGGGGTACTGGTTACCACTTGCAAGCTGGATACACCCGCCTTGCGGCCCTGGCCCAACTGAAGGCGGACAAGGCCCTGACCACTCTGGCGCAGCTGAACCAGGTGGACCTGGAACGGGTGCCGGTGCGGATCTACCAGGGCGATGAGAAGGGACGGCTGATGCTGCCCATCATCGAGAACAACTTCCACGACGTAATGAACGAGGTGGATGTGGCCCAACAGGTGAAGGCCTTGATCGATGCCGGTCAGGACACCAAGACCTTGGAGGACTTCTTCGGGCGTAACAAATTCACCCTGCTGTTGAGCGTGCTGGCGCTGCCCGCCGAAGTGCAGGAGCTGATCAAGAGCGACCGGCTGAAGGCAAGCACCGCAGTGAAGTTCGCCAAGGAGATCCCCGAGCCGGGCAAGTTGCTGAAGGCGCTGAACAAGGCCACCGACAAGGTGGAGGAGCTGTACAAGAGCGGCAAGCGCAAGAACAAGCGCATCACCGAGGGCGTGCTGAAGGGCAAACAAACGCCCATGAAAGTGGTGAACGATGTAGCCGCTGAACTGAAGAACAGAGATCTGGAAGGCGGCGAGTTGTTGCTCAACTTCCTGCACGGCCTGCAGAGCGGCATGGATGCCACCAGCCTGCTGGAAGCCCTGGCCGATGGTCGCACCATTGAGGCCCCGCCGGTGAAGAAGCGGGGGCGCAAGAAGAAGGAGCGACCGGAAGATGAATTGCCCATGGAAAAGGTACCCGGGAAGCGGGGCAGGAAGAAGAAGGGGGCTTAGTGCTTGTTTGGGTGAGGAAACAACCAGCTCACCCTAAACATCCCTCATTTGCATGCTCCGCCACTTCGCCCTCGACCTGAAGGATGATCCCGAGCTGATCGCCGCGTACGAGGCCTGGCACCAGAAGGTATGGCCCGAGGTGCTGGAGCATTTGCGACAAAGCGGCATCACGCGCTGCACCATCCACCGCGCGGGCAACCGGCTATTCATGTCGGTGGAGAGCAGCACGGGCGCGGCCACGGATGGCGGAGGCGCGGCTTTGCCCGCCCGCGTACAGGAATGGGAGGACCTGATGGACAACTTCCAGCAGCGTTTGCCTTTCGCGAAGCCTGGCGAGAAATGGGTGGAGCTCCGCGCGATCTTCGACTGGACGGCTTCCGAGTGATCCTATCGTCGGCGCATTTGGAAACCAGGATCAGCGCACCACGAACTCATCGGCGAACACCCAGGACGGGTTGCCCGCGCCCAAGGAGCTGGCGGGCATCGGTCCGGCATTCACCAGTGTGGCCCGCACGTAGCGCACCTTGGTCGGTGTTGCGGGCCGTGCACTGAAGGTGTGGATGATGCGCGGGCCGGGCTCCATGGGCACCGCATGCGTTGCGCGCTCCAACGTGCTCCAGTGCTTGCCATCCGTGGAGGTCTCGTAGATCACTTCGCGTGGCAGGAGGATCCACACCGCCACATCCTGCAAGCAGCGGATGCTCATTTCGGTGATCACCTGCTCCTTCCCGAGGTCCAGCGTGATCACGGGATCGGGGCCCCACCAGCCCTGCCATTGGCCGTCGCGGAAGCTCTCCGAGCCGAGCAGCCCGTCGCTCATGCCCTTCGCGGGGTCGAAGCCGTACTTGGGATCGGGCAGCGGGATCACCGTCTGCGTGGCCTCCACGCCGAGGTGCCGCACAATCGGGATGTTCAGCGCGTCCTGCACGGGCTGTCCTTTCCAGAGAGGCGTGAGGCTCCAGGTCCCGGCTTCACGCACACGTAGGCTGTCGGTGAACACACCGCTGGTGTCGGGGCCGGTGAAGGCCACGGTGATGTCGGGCCTTCCGCGTTGCGTGGTCACCAGCCATTCATTGCGCGCGGGCTCGTAGCGGATGTTGGCGGCGAAGAGGTCGGCATCCTGTGTGGCGGTGAGCCAGCCGTCACTTTCGACACGTGCCACGTGGGGACGCATGCGCTCGCGGATGTCAGCGCGCGGCGCTTCGCCGGTCCACAGGCGTTCGGCGTAAGGGAACAGGCGCGGGAACACCGAGTAGCCGAGGTTGCGCGGATCGCGCCCTTCGCTCCACACCGGGCATTCCGCGCCGAGCACCAGTTGGTCGCTGCCATCCACGCGCGGGTCGAACTGCTCCACGCGCTCCAGCGTGAGCGAGGCCGGCGAGGCATCGAAGTAGATGGTGCGGATCATTCGGTTGCCGTTGGCGCGTGCCTTCCGGGCCTGGTCATCCCCGCGCCACACTTCGATCACGGCAGCGCTGTCCACGCCGCCTTCGAGGATCTCGTCCCAACCGATGAGCGTTTTGCCCTTGGCCTTCAGCATGTGTTGAGCTCGCTTCACCGCCCAGGCCTGCAATGCATGTTCATCCGCCAGGCCCTCCGCATGCATCCGGCGTTGGCACACGGGGCAGGCATGCCAGCGGTCCTTCGGCACTTCATCGCCGCCGATGTGGAAATACGCGGACGGGAACAGCGGCACCAGCTCGTCCAGCACATCCTGCATGAAGGTCCACGTGGCTTCCTGCCCAATGCAGTACACATCCTGGAAGATGCCCCAGGTGGTGGGCACGGGCAGCGTGTCCTTGCGGCAGCCGAGCTGTGGATACGAGGCCAGCGCGGCGCGGCAATGACCGGGGAACTCCACCTCCGGCACCACGGTGATCCCGCGTTCGGCGGCGTAGCGCACCACACGCTTCACCTCCTCCTGCGTGTAGAAACCGCCGTAGCGCCGGCCGTCGGCCTCGGTGCGCCAGGCACCCTCTTCGGTGAGGCGCGGGTACTTCTTCACTTCGATGCGCCAGCCCTGGTCGTCGGTGAGGTGCCAATGGAAGATGTTGATCTTGAGCCGTGCGAGTTCATCGAGGTAACGCTCCAGGAAGTCCACCGGGTAGAAGTGGCGGCTCACATCGAGCATGGTGCCACGCCAGGCGTAGGCCGGATGGTCCGCGATGCGCGCGCAGGGCCAGTACGATCCGCCTTCTGCAGTCGTGGTCAACTGCCGCAACGTGGCCAGTGCGTTGAACACGCCGGCGGCTTCGCTCACCCGGACCTCGGCGCGTGTTGGAGCGATGTCCAGCACATAGCCCTCCTTGGGCAGCAGAGGATCGCGACGCAGGTAGACCGGATGGAGTAGTTCATTGGTCGCGGTGGCTTTGGCTCCGATCGCGGACAGGTAGTCCAGCAGCGGTGTTGCGACCTCTTCCAAGCCGGGATCGGCATGCAGCGAGACGTTCTTCAGCAGGAAGGTTCCATCGAGCCATTCCACCGAACGCGGCCAGGGGATCAGGGCCGGTTGGGCGTGCAGGTCAAGGCTGAGAAGCCAGAGGATGAGGGGAAGGAGGCGGGGCATTGGGGGGTGAAAGATGGGCAATACAGAGGGAGGAATAACCGCAACGGCGCAACGGGCGCAACGTTTGAGGGGAAACCGCAACGGCGCGACGGACGCAACGGCTGAGGAAAACCGCAACGGCGCAACGGGCGCAATGGAAATGACATATCCGCAACGCACGTAACGGCTGAGGGAATAACCGCAACGGCGCAACGCACGCAACGCTATTGAGGGAACCGCAACGACGCAACGGGAATGCGCGTGATCCGGAGCAGTAGAACACAAATGCCGTCAATCGGGCATGCCGTTGGCGATGCGGCGGATCCCGTTCTTGAGCAGCTTCTCGTTGAAGTTGATGAGCAGACCCAGCCTGTTGTCCGTCAGCTTGAGGTAGGTGATCAGCTGGGCGGAGTGGATGGGGTGCAGGGCCTCCACCGCCTTCACTTCGACGATGAGCTTGCGTTCCACCCAGAGGTCCAAGCGGTAACCGGCATCCAAGTGAACCGAGCGGTACTTCAGGGGCAGCGCAACCTGCATCTGGCAGCTCAACCCGAGCTCAGCGATCTCGAAGGCCAAGCAATGGGTATAGGCATTTTCGAGCAAACCAGGCCCCAGCTCCCGGTGCACCCGGAATGCAGCCTCCACCACTTGTTCAGCGACCTGGTTCTCGTCCATTGATTGAAGTCCGGTCAATGTCGTCTCCCCTGCGTTGCGACCGTTGCGCCGTTGCGGTAAAACCTCCCAGGTTCCTCAATTGAACCCGCCTTCCCCCCGGTACAACCTCACCGGCCCGTCCAGCTTCACTTTCACCACGTCCATCCAGGGATCGGTGGGCTGCGCGGGAACGTCGATGAAGACCAGCCCGGGCACCTTGCTCCAGCCGATCTTGCCCACCACGCGGTGTTGCAGGGCCTGCTGGGTGCCGAGCAGTTCGGTGGA
>CAUJED010000056.1:0-16633 GCA_963169535.1 Bacteroidota bacterium
GTAGGTGAGCTACCTCTCCAGCACCGACCGCACCCACCCCACGGCAGCTCTCCCCACTACTTCGCCAAGACCGTCAGTACCCATGCCATCGCTTCCTGTTCCGAAGTGAACATGCGGATCTCGTACGGTTGGGGGTGGTAGACGTAGTGGATCTCCGTAAGCCTTTTGAACAGTCCATCGGAGGCGACCAAGGCCTGGGCGCGGACCCTATGCTCGAACCCTGCCGTACTGTGTTCCTGCTGCATGGCGCCGAGGTCCATCTCCCCATCGTTCGGCAGTACGCCGATCACGCCGAACGCTGGGTCATCGGTGATCCGTTCGCAGGTAGCGATCACCTCGGCGATGCCGTCCGTGCTGAAGTGGATCCCTTCGTGGTAGCGGATCACCACCACATCGGGTCGGACCAGCTCGATGGTCGCAAGCCGTGTTTCGATGGTACGCTGCGCGGACATCGGGGATGGGATGGAGCAATATACGCCCCGCTATGGCCTCAGTGGAACGAGGTGGTGGTATTCCTGGGTGTTGGAACCTCCTCGAACCGCTCGTTACGCCAAACGAACGCCCGATCCTGAGGCCCGGTCGTACGCCATGCCCCGCGGAACAGGAAGCCTTTCGTAAGCGCGTCCTGCAATTGGGTGGCCTCAGGAACCACGATGATGCGGTCTCCTGCACCGCCCGCAAGGTCCACAGCTTCCGGGAAACCGTTGCGGAAGATGAACGCCCCGGCGTTGGCGTCGGGTAGGCCAGCGAGCCAAAGGTCGCCATGCTCCGGCACCGAGGGCAGGCCGTTCAGGCAGCGCCGGGTGAGGCGTGAAGCCTCTTTCCAATGCGCATGGTTCTGGTGCAACAGCACGATGCTGCCGGTGCAGAGGGCCAGCGCTGCCAGCGCCCGCAGCCGCCGTTGCCCGATGCCGGACAGGGCGGTACCGACCAGCCCGCACAGGAAGGCCGATGGCAGATACAGGTAGCGATCGCTTTCGCTGGTCACCGTGCTCACCCCACCAGCCACCGCGACCCCCGAGGCCACCACGGTGAGCAGTGCCAACAGCCGCAGCTTTCCGTTCATCGCTGTTCGGCGGGCGGCACGTGCGAAGGCGAAGGCCAGTGTGAGGAACGATCCGGCCAACAACGCACCGCGCGTCAGCTGTACGCTGCTGTTCGCTGCGGGAGGCAGGAACAGGCGTCCGGCCACTTTCAAGGTGCGCATGACCAATTCGGACCCATCCTTGGGCAGGAGTGCGAGGGTGTAGTCGTGGTCCGCGCCCACGGTGGTGCCGCTGCGCCAGAGGAACCAGCCCACCGCGGTTCCGCCCAGGGCGATGAGCAACGGTGGAACACCCGGCCACCCGCGCACCTGCCCGGACCACGCCACCAGCAAAGCGAGGGGGAGCAGGAGCACGGCGCTTTCGTAGGTGAGTGCGCCAAGGAGCATGGTGGCCGCCATCAGCCCCAGCTTGAGCGGCCTACGCAGGTCGGCGCCACCGATGACCAAGCCGAGGAGCACGGCCATGGTGCCCAGCGCCGATTCCCGGCCCACGAGCCAGACGATGGATTCCTGATGGAACGGATACACCAGGAACAACAAGGCACTGAGGAGGCCTGCGGTACGACCGGCCCAGCTTGTCATCAGCACCGAAAGCAGGAAGGCGTTGACCCCGTGCACCACCACGTTGAACGCGCGGTGCCCTTCCACCGCAGTGCCCCAGAGGTGGTGTCCGAGCCGGAAGGAGAGGTCGCTCAGCGGACGGAAGAAGCCCTCGCGCCAGGGTATGCCGCGCACCCCGGCGTTCCACAGGGCCGAGTGGTCGTCGCTGAAGGCCGAAAGCCCCAGCACCGGCCAGAACAGGAGGAAGGCGACCGCCAGGAACACGGGTAGCCACCACCAGGGTGCGGAAAGGGTAGGGACCGAAGGCAACCGCATCGGCCAAAGCTATGCCCTGCGCGGAGCAGGGCATGGCGCCTCAATCCAGCTTCAGCACGGCCAGGAAGGCCTGTTGCGGGATCTCCACGCTGCCTACCTGGCGCATGCGTTTCTTCCCTTCCTTCTGCTTCTCCAGCAACTTGCGCTTACGGCTGATGTCGCCGCCGTAGCACTTGGCCGTCACATCCTTGCGCAGGGCTTTCACCGTTTCGCGCGCCACGATCTTGGCGCCGATCGCCGCTTGGATGGGGATGTCGAACTGCTGGCGCGGCAACAGCTCCTTCAGCTTACTGCACATCTTCTTGCCCAGCTCGTGCGCGTGGTCGCGGTGGATCAGCGCGCTCAGGGCGTCCACCTTCTCGCCGTTGAGCAGGATGTCGAGCTTGATCAGGTCGCTTTCCTTACTGCCCACCGGGTGGTAGTCGAAGCTGGCATATCCACGGCTGATGCTCTTCAGCTTGTCGAAGAAATCGAACACCACTTCGCCCAGCGGCAGCTCGAAGGAGAGCTCCACCCGGTCGGTGGTGAGGTAGTTCTGGCCCATCAGGATACCGCGCTTCTCGATGCACAGCGTCATGATGGCGCCGATGTACTCGGCCTTGGTGATGATCTGCGCCTTGATGTACGGCTCTTCGATGCTCTCGATATGGACCACCTCCGGCAATTCGCTGGGGTTGTGCACGTCGATCACTTCGCCCTTGGTGGTGGTCACCTTGTAGCCCACGTTGGGTACCGTGGTGATCACCGTCATGCCGAATTCGCGTTCCAAGCGCTCCTGGATGATCTCCATGTGCAGCAGGCCGAGGAAGCCGCAGCGGAAGCCGAAGCCCAACGCAGCGCTGGCCTCAGGCGTCCAGGTGAGGCTGGCGTCGTTCAGCTTCAGCTTCTCCATGGCATCGCGCAACTCCTCGTACTCGTCGGTGTCCACGGGGAAGATGCCCGCCCACACCATGGGTTTCACGTCCTCGAAACCCTTGATGGCCTCGGTACAGGGCCGGTCCACGTGGGTGATGGTGTCGCCTACCTTCACCTCGCTGGCGGTCTTGATGCCGCTGATGATGTACCCCACGTCGCCGGCACTGAGGCGGTCCTGGGGCTTCAGGTCCATCTTCAGCACTCCGATCTCGTCCGCGTTGTACGTGACCCCGGTATTGAAGAATTTCACCCGATCGCCCTTCTTGATCGTGCCATTGAGCACGCGGAAATAGGCGATGATCCCACGGAAGCTATTGAACACGCTGTCGAAGATGAGCGCCTGGAGCGGCGCTGCGGGGTCGCCCTTCGGTGCGGGGATGCGATGCACGATCTCTTCCAGTACCTTATCCACGCCCAGTCCGGTCTTGCCGCTGGCGGCCATGATCTCCTCGCGACGGCAGCCCAGCAGGTCCACGATCTGGTCCTTCACCTCCTCCGGGTTCGCCGAGGGTAGGTCCATCTTGTTGAGGATGGGGATGATCTCCAGGTCGTGCTCCAGGGCCAGGTACAGGTTGCTGATGGTCTGGGCCTGGATGCCTTGGGTGGCATCCACGATCAGCAGCGCCCCCTCGCAGGCCGCGATGCTGCGGCTCACCTCGTAGCTGAAGTCCACGTGGCCGGGCGTGTCGATCAGGTTCAGCAGGTACTTCTTCCCGTTCAAGGCATAGTCCATCTGGATGGCCTTGCTCTTGATGGTGATGCCGCGCTCCCGCTCCAGGTCCATGTCGTCCAGGGCCTGGTTCTGCATATCGCGGTCGGCGATGGTGCCGGTCATCTGCAACAGGCGGTCGGCCAGGGTGCTTTTACCATGGTCGATGTGGGCGATGATGCAGAAGTTGCGGATGTGTTCCATGTGCTTGGAATACAGGGGTATTGGCCAAAGGGCTGCGAAGGTAACCCAAGATCGGCCGTGGATGGAGCACGCTTTATCTTTGAACGTTGTGCCCGGCGTTTTCGAGGCCAGGCAACCATTCGCATGCGGATCGCATCATTCCAACGGATGACCATGACGGATGAACGGCTGGTGGAAGGCTGCGTGAAGGGGGATCCCGTGGCGCAAAAAGCCCTTTATCAGCAGTACGCCAGGAAGATGATGAGTATTTGCATGCGTTACGCCAATGACCGGGACCAAGCCCAGGACATCTTGCAGGATGGCTTCGTGAAGGTGTTCCAGAAGATGGACCACTACCGGGGCGATGGGCCATTGGGGGGGTGGATCGCTCGCACCATGGTGAATACAGCGTTGGACCACATACGCCGCAATAAACCGTATGATCATAGCCTGGACCTCACCGAGGCCGAGCACCTGCATCAGGAGGACGAGCATGTGCTCTCCGGAATGAGCACCGATGAGCTGATGGCCCTGATCCAGGCGTTGCCAACGGGCTACCGAACGGTCTTCAACCTGTTCGCCATCGAGGGCTATGCCCATAAGGATATCGCCGAAATGCTGGGGGTGAGCGAGAACACCTCCAAATCGCAGTTCATGAAAGCGCGGGCCTACCTGCGTAAGTTGCTGCCCAAGGAAGTGGCGGCCCTATACGGACACGGACATGAGTGATCCTTTGAATACCCTCCTGCAACAGCGGTTCCAGGGCCATGAGGCTCCGGTGGACCCTCATGTTTGGGAGGGTGTACGACAACAACTCGCCGCCGCCGGTGCGGGGGGCGACGAGGTGAATGAATTGTTCAAGGAGCGCTTTAAAGGGCATGAGGTTCCGGTGGACCCATCGGCCTGGGTGGCGATCAGCGGCCAACTGGGGCATGCCGTGGCAGCAGGCTCCGCTTCTGGCTCGGTGTGGGCATGGGTCGCCGCCGGGGCTACGGCCGTGGCGGTGTCCACGGCGGTATGGTTCGGCGGAGGCTCCGGATCCGCTCCTTCAGGCCCCGTTGTGGCGGTGCCCGAGGTGATGTCACCCGTAGCCGAACAAGTACGATCCGCAGAGCCGGTCGCTCCAAGCCCCGCCGATCCCGTGGGGGAGGTGGAGCGCACACACGAGCATACCGTAACTCGCTCCGGTGCTGCACGGTGGAACCCTTCCCCGAAGCGGACCGCTCCGGTGGCAATGGTTGATGAACGTATGGAACGGCCGGTTCCCCAGACCGCCGAGCCGATGGAAGCACCGGTGGAGCAGCATGGCCCTGCCGTGGTGTCGGATATCATCAACGTGCTTGAGGAACAAGTGTGGCATCGACCGGTGACCGCAAAGCCGGAGCCCGGGCTTACCACAACACCGCGAAGCGATACGACGGGAGATCGGGTGGTCCATACGCCAGCCTCCACCGAACCCGCTAAGGAACCCCTAACCCCACTTCCTAAGCTGTTCATGGCCAACACCTTCACTCCCAATGGCGATGGGGTGAACGACACCTATTACGTGGAAGGCGAAGGGTATGCCATGATCCTGATGCGGGTCTATTCCATGAAGACCAACGCCTTGGTGTTCAGCACCAACAGTGCTGAACCCTGGACCGGTGAGGGGTGTGAGGATGGCATGTACATGGTGGCCATGGAGGCCCATACGGCCGACGGACGCTCCACCACCGAAGGAAAGGTGGTTTGGCTCACCAGGAATCGAATGAACTAAGTTGCCGTACGTATGGCGATAGCGACTATGTTTGGACGGATCACACATCAGGTCACGGTCATGACCAAGGCCGGGACATCAGAACCACGCACGATGACGATGAGGACAATCGCATTGGCGGCCGTTGCCGCCACAGCCATACAAGCCACCCAGGCCCAATACACCATCATCGATGGTTATGTGGCGGCCTGTTCAGGATCCATCCTCGATTCCGGGGGGGAGGGGGCCTCTGGCTATAGCGACAACGAGAACCACACCCTGATCATCTGTCCGGATGGTTCGGGCGGTCCGGGGATCTCCTTGCAGTGGTTCACCTTCAACTTGTCCACGGCAGGTCCGGAACCCATCGACCAGTTGGCTATCTATGATGGTATGATCGATGGCGTGAACCCGGATCCTCCGTTGATCGGGGTCTTCACGGGCAACACGCCTCCGGGCATCGTCTCGGCCAGCTTCGAGAACGTGCAGAACACCCTTAACGGCGGAGGATGCCTCACCTTGGTGTTCACCAGCAACTCCACCGGTACGGGCACCTTCGCGGCGTTGATCAGCTGCTTCGCCCCGTGCGAGCCGCCTACCGCCTCGGCCACCTTCGGATCCCCGATCCCGCTACTGGCCTGCCAGGATGAGCCCATCACCTTCGATGGCAGCGCATCCACCGCCGCCGATCCTTTCGAGATCGTGCAGTATACCTGGGATTTCTACGATGGACAACAGGATAGCACGACCGGACCAGTGGTGACCCATTCTTATGGTGAAGCCGGGGAGTATGTGGTACAATTGACCGTGACCGATGACAACGGATGTTCGAACACGAACCTGGTGGACCTCCAGGTGCTGGTCAGCACCACCCCGGACTTCTCCGGAACAGTGGTCGGGCCGCTGGAGATCTGTGAAGGCGAGACCGTGGATCTGAATGCCGTGGCCACTCCGGTGCTCTGGTCGGCCCTGCCGTCGGTGAACCTGGGCGGTGCGGTGACCATGCCCGATGGTTCGGGTGTGGCGTACACCTCGCAGCTCACCTATACCCAGTTCGCTCCGGGAGCCACCCTCACCAACCCGAACGACCTCACGAGCATCTGCGCCAGCTTGGAGCACAGCTACATGGGCGACCTGATCATCTCCATCACCTGTCCCACCGGTCAAACCATGACCATGCACCAGCAGGGTGGGGGGGGCACCTATCTCGGTGCGGCCAATGACAGTGATCCGGGCAATGCACCCGAGATCGGCGAGTGCTGGGAGTACTGCTGGAGCCCTACGGCCACCCTGGGCACTTTCGCCGATTGTGCCGCCTTCGGGACAACGCCGAACGTGACGCCGGCAGGCACCCCACAGAGCGATGCCTTGATCGCCGGCACCTATAGCAGCCTGCAACCTTGGTCGAACCTCACCGGTTGTGGTTTGAACGGCACGTGGACCTTCCAGGTGATCGATAACTGGGCCATCGATAACGGATTCATCTGCGACTGGGGCCTCAACTTCAACCCTGCACTGTTCCCGAGCCTCACCCAGTTCACCCCGGTGTTGGGTACCAGTACGGCGGACTCCGCATCGTGGGTCGGGAATGGCCTGGCGTCCGGTACCACCCCCTTGGTAGGTACGGCTACTCCGGTGGGCGTAGGAACGCATGACTACACCTTCTCCGTGACGGATAACTTCGGATGCACCTACGACACCACCTTCACCGTGATCGTGAATCCGGGTGTACCGGGCCCCATCACCATCACCGGGAACAACACCCTCTGCGAAGGGGCCATCGCCTACTTGAACGCACCGGCGGGCTACGATTCGTACACGTGGAGCAACGGCGCCGTGGGCCAGCAGATCAGCGCATCGAGCGGCACCCATACGGTGACCGTGGCGCTTGGCGACTGCACCTTGGAGTCGCAGCCTTTCACCATTACACCATTGCCAAGCCCGGATCCGCAGATCGTCGGCCCAGGCTTCAGCTGTGGCGGTGCACCGGCTGTCCTCTCCACCACCGAACGGTACAGCAGCTACCAATGGTCCAATGGCGCCACATCGCCAACGGTCTCTGTGGGGTCGGGCAGCTATAGCGTAACGGCCACCAATAGCGATGGCTGCTCGGGGGTGTCCGACCTGTTCACCGTGGTGGTGGGCAGTGCCCCCCAAGCCGCGTTCTCTACCGACCCGCCCTCGCCACAAGGCCAAGGCACCACCGTGGCCTTCACCGATCTGTCCCAAGGCAATGGCTCCAACATCGTGGAGTGGCTCTGGTCCTTCGGTGAGGCGGGTGCCACCAGCAATGGCCAGTCGGCATCCTACACCTACGACACCCCCGGGAACTACCCGGTGTCGCTTACCATCACCAACGCGGATGGCTGCGCACATACGTTCAACGTCTTCTATGTCATCCTGCCCGAAGAGCTCATCTTCCCCAATGTGTTCACTCCGAATGGCGATGGGCAGAACGAGTACTTCGAGATCCAGAACGGGCAGTATTACGATAACACCTTGTCGGTCTTCAACCGTTGGGGCCAGAAGGTGTTCGAGACCACCAATTACCGGAATGCGTGGCGCGGGACCGACCTGCCCGAAGGAACGTATTACTACGTCTTCACCACCACGATCGACAAGAAGGAGTATACCGGTCATGTGACCATCCTTCGCTGATCCTGTCCAGTACCGCCTGATGGAAAGGCTTCGCGAAAGCGAAGCCTTTCTACTTTCGCCTTCCTTTCCAGAACCGTCCACCGAGGACCGCACCCCCCACCATGAAGGTCATCGACCACCTGCGCAACGCGGATCGCACACTGCTTTCCTTCGAGATCCTACCCCCGCTCAAAGGCAAGGACATCCGTTCCATCTACGAGGGGATCGACCCCCTCTTGGAGTTCAAGCCGAGCTTCATCAACGTGACCTATCACCGGGAAGAGGTGGTGTACAAGGAGCGTGGACAAGGGCTGTTGCAGAAGATCCGGATCCGCAAGCGCCCCGGTACGGTGGGCATCTGCGCCATGATCAAGGCGAAGTACAACATCGATACCGTGCCCCACCTGATCTGTGGCGGCTTCACCAAGGAGGATACCGAGGATGCCTTGATCGAGCTCAACTTCCTGGGGATCGACAATGTCCTGGCCCTTCGTGGCGACGCCATCAAGAGCGAACCGGCCTTCATCCCCGAGCGCGATGGCCATGCCCATGCCACTGACCTGATCCGCCAGATCGCCGGATTGAACAAAGGGAAGTACCTACACGATGAGGAGCAGGAGGCGGCGCCAACGGACCTGTGTATCGGTGCGGCCTGCTACCCGGAGAAACATGCCGAGGCCCTCAATCTGGCCACGGACATCGCGTACCTGAAGCAGAAGGTCGATGCCGGGGCCGACTATCTCGTTACCCAGATGTTCTTCGACAACACGAAGTACTTCCGCTTCGTGGAGCTGTGCCGCGCCGAAGGGATCACCGTACCCATCATCCCCGGCCTGAAGCCGCTCACCACCCTGAAGCACATCGCTTTCATTCCCAAGACCTTCGCCATCGACCTGCCACAGCCGTTGGCCACCGAACTGATGAAGTGCCGTTCGGATGCCGACGTGAAGCGTGTGGGCATTGAATGGAGCATCGCCCAGACCAAGGAGCTGATCGCACAGCGCGCGCCTTGTGTGCACTTCTACACCATGGGGCGAAGCGAAGCCGTGCGCAGCATCGTGGGCGCGGTGTATTGATCGCTAACGGGGCAGGGCCAGCATCCGCTCCACGTACTTCCCCAGCACGTCGAACTCGATGTTCACCCGGTCTCCGGCCTTAAGCCGTTGGAACGTGGTGTGTGCATAGGTGTACGGGATGATGGCGACCGTGAAGGAGCGTTCATCCAACGCCGCCACCGTGAGGCTTACGCCGTTGATGCACACACTGCCCTTCTCCACCAACAAGTGCTTGGATGCGGGGAGTTCAAAGGCGAAGCCCCACGAGCCGTCGCGGTCGTGTACCGCGAGGCAGCGTACCGTGGTGTCCACGTGGCCCTGCACCATGTGCCCGTCCAGGCGGTCGCCGATCCGCAGGCAGCGTTCCAGGTTCACCACCGTGCCGACCCGCCAGGTTCCGAGGTTCGTCCGATCGAGCGTCTCCTGAACCGCCGTCACCTCATAGTGGTCAACGTTCACGGCGGTCACCGTCAAGCATACCCCTTCGTGGGCCACGCTCTGGTCCACCTTCAGCTCATGGGCCAGGGCCGCCTTGATCGTGAAGGTGCGGTTCGTACCCTCCTCCTTCACGGCGGTCACCTCGCCCATTCGTTCGATGATCCCGGTGAACATCAGTGTACGTTGCCTTGCGCTCCACTGCCCTGGAGGTGCACATAGCCTTTCAGTTGCATGGGCTGTTCGCCCGCGAGCCGTCGGAGGGTCACCGTGCAGAGGTAGTAGTAGACGCCATCGGGCAGTGGTACATCGCTGTCCATATAGGTCCCCTTCCAATCGATATCGGGATCGGTGCTGGTGAACACCACCTGGCCCCAGCGGTTGAACACCTCGAGTTCGATGCGCACCACACCGCGATACGGGAACGGACCGAATCGGTCGTTGCGCCCATCGCCGTTGGGGGTGAAGATGTTCGGCAGTTCATACAACGGGCAGTTGTCGCCGCAGACGGGTTCCACGAACGCGCTTTCGTTGCCCACGGTATCCACGGCGGTCACTTGGTAGCAGCCGGCCACCGAACTCCCGTTCACATGGGTGAAGCTCGTGTTCTCCGCGCCATCGATCTCCGCGATCAGGTGGAAGGCGCCTCCCACACTGTCGGCGAAGTGGATGCGGTAGCCTTCGGTGTCATCGGCACACCCCGTGTTGGGGTTGTTCCAGGTCAGGGTGTTCAGCGGCCGTTCGCAGTCGTTGTCCAGGACAACGGTGGGCGCACAGGGCGGTGTCAGGTCCACGGGAGTGCCACATACCTCCTGGCTCCAGTTCAGAAGCGGCGAAACGATGGTGGCGTCGCTGTACGCACCGGTGCTCACCACCAGGTAGCAGTATCGCTGCCCGTTCACCAGGCCGGTATCCACGAAGCTGTTGGTGGTGCTGGTGCCAACGGAGGTCCAGGTACCGCCGATATCCCGGAACACCTCGTACGAGTTGTTCGTCCACGGGGTGTTCAGGGTCCAGGAGATGGTGAGCTGTTCGTCGTTCGGCTCTGTGCCGATGAACATCGAGGAGGCCGCATTGCTGCTGCCGATCACATCGGGTCGTGGTTGGTCCGCACGACCGATCAGTTCCACGCGATACACGTAGGGTCGCGTCTCCGTGTCCAGCCCGGTAGCGATGAAGTTGGTATCCGGGTGGGCGAGGAAGGGGTGCTCGCCACTGGTCCAGATCAGCTCCGTGGCCGAGGTGAGGCCAGCCCCGCGGTACAGGTTGAAGCGGTAGGGACCCGGCCGTGCGAGGGTGTCCAGGTCGTAGGCGTTGCTCCACGCCACGGTATCCACGCCTGCGGCCACATCCGTGGTCCCGACGCTCACTTTGGTGATCACGGGCACTTGTCGGTCGAGCATGGCGCAGAATTCAACGCTGGCATAGCTCTGGGCACCATCGGGGAACACCGCCACCACCATGTAACAGTAGCTGTTGCCGATCACCAGGTCGTCCGTATCGTTGTAGCTCGTGTTGCCGACCCCTTCGTTGGTGCCCACATGCACATATCCGGTGTACACCGGAACCCCCAGCTCGCAATGGTCGGGGGTGTACCCGTAAGCGCCACTCCGGCGGTAGATCAGGTAGCGTACCGCATTGGCGCATGGGCTGGGCTCCCATTGCAGCGCGATGGTGTTACCCACCGGCGTGGCCGTGGGGTTCTGGGGTGCGGGGCCCACCACCGTCACGTTCATCGTTCGGTAGTCCTGCAGCTGCACGGGCTGTCCATTGTCGGTGGCGTTGAACACCACCATGTATGGCTGGAGACGCACATGGGCGCAGGCGGTGTTCCAGCTGAATACCCCGTTCACCGGGTTGTTCGGTGATGGTGCGATGAAGCTGGCCGGAGAGGTGCTCAAGTTGAAGGGCTGGCCAAGGGCCTCGAGCTGTACGGTCTGCGTGCCATTGGGGTCCGACGCCTGTACGTTGATGGAAAGGAATGTTCCGGCAACAACGCAGGTGTCCTGTGGCTGCGCGATGGTGGGTGGTTGATTGTTGCAGGGCACCACGGTGATCTGCATGTCGCGCATCACATAGCCCACCTCGCGCCACACGCCGTTCACCAGACGCCATTCACGTACGATGAACGCGATGTTGTATTCCCCCGCCAGCGAGGGTGCGATCCAGGTGATGGTGCCGGTGGTGGGGTCTACCGTGTAGGTGGGGCCGGGGAAGGAGTAGCCCGGTATGGGCAGGCCGTTCAGTCCGAGGCATACCGCCGGTTCGTAGGAGAGACTGTCCCCGTCGGGGTCGAACGCCGCTGGATTGTGGATCCAAGGTTGGCCCAGGCATGCATCCTGGATGGGAGAGTTCAGGAACCGCGCCGAGCAATTGCCCCCGGTCAGCGGCGTGATCCGGAACATCGTGTGTACGCTGAACGATTGGGCGATGGAGTTCGGCACATTGATCACCCCGCCGTTCCGGTTCATGTCATCGATCTGGATCAGGTATTCTCCGGCCCCGACGTATTCGTGGTCCACGACATATTCGCTGCGCCGGAGATCCTGGGCGGGAAAGTCCTGGATATCGGTCCGGGGGATGGTGTCCCAGATCGGCGAGTCGCCGTAGTTGATCTCCAGCTCCGGACGGTCCGCGGGGGCGCTGAGCTTGGTATGCGTGATCACCGTGATCCGGTACCAGTTCGTGTTGCCCAGCCTGCAAACGGTGATCTCGCCCGCGCGGTTGTGTGTGGCCCAAGCCACGGCTTGGGCGCACAAGGCCACCAGCAACAAGAGGGTTCTCTGCCTGAACATCCGTATGGTCGTACAAAGTACGGTGATCCACGCCGCGTTACCATCGCCATTGCGTGTTGCAGCACCCCCGTTGCCTGGGTCGTCGGATCGCGACACCTGGCCGAACGGGGGCCACTCCGCGAGGTCGCCCAGGGCCGAAGATCCACGGCGGCCCCCACGGGCACCATGCACGGCGGTTATCTTCGGCCCTTCCATTCGAAGAAGCGATGATCACCCTTTCCAAGAGCTCACGCCCATCGGCGGCACGCGACTCCCTTGTCATCCTCAGCGATATCGGCCAGCTGCGCAACCTGGATCTGGAGCGGGGCGATCGCCAGTACCTTACCGAACAGCTGCAGGCCGACCCTTCCTTGGCCATCTGCGATGTGAGCGGCCGATTGGTGATGGTGCACCTGGTGAAAGAGGCCGCGGTGGAGGTGCAGTTGGAGAAGGCGCGCCGCGCCGGTGACGCGATGATCGCCCGGTTGAACGCGGCCAAGCGCACCGAAGCACAGTTGATCGGCCTGCAGGACAACGGGGCGCTGACCCTCGCCTTGGCCGAGGGAGCCGCTCTGGGGAATTATGCCTTCCGCAAGTACAAGAGCGACACCAAGGGTGCACCCACCATGGAGAAACTCACCCTTGTCGCCAAGGAGGTGAGCGCCAAGGCGGTGGAGGAGCTGAGCGATATCGTTGAGGCTACCTGTACGGCGCGCGACCTGGTGAACGAACCGGTGAGCTTCTTGAACGCTACTCAACTGGGGGCCGAGATCCGGACCCTGGCCAAGAGCACCGGCTTCAAGGTGGAGGTGATGGAGAAGGCCCGCATCGAAGCCCTCGGCATGGGTGGATTGCTCGCGGTGAACAGAGGCAGCGTGGATCCGCCCACGTTCAGCGTGCTGGAGTGGAAACCGAAGAACGCGGTGAACAAGAAGCCGGTCGTGCTGGTGGGAAAGGGTGTGGTTTACGATACCGGGGGCCTCAGTTTGAAACCCACGCCCAACAGCATGGATCAGATGAAGTGCGACATGGCCGGTGCGGCCGCCGTGGCTTGTGCCATCGCCTTGGTGGCCCGCCAGGAGCTGCCCGTGCATGTCATCGGCCTGGTCCCCGCCACGGACAACCGCCCCGGCGGCAACGCCTACGCACCAGGTGATGTGATCCGTATGCACAGCGGGCTCACCGTGGAAGTGCTGAACACCGACGCCGAAGGCCGCCTGATCCTGGCCGATGCCCTGAGCTATGGCGAACGCTACAAGCCGGAGCTGGTCATGTCCATCGCCACCCTCACCGGAGCGGCCATGCGCGCCATTGGCACCTATGGCACAGCCGTGATGGGAACCGCATCGGATAGCGATTTCCAGCAACTGGAGAACGCAGGGAACACCGTGTTCGAACGAACGGCCCGCCTACCCTTCTGGGATGAGTACGGCGAAGAGATCATCAGCGATGTGGCCGATATCAAGAACCTGGGCAGCGACCTGGGCGGCGCGCAAACGGCTGGCAAATTCCTCGCGCGCTTCACCACACATCCGTACATCCACCTGGATATCGCCGGACCGGCGTTCCTCGGCCGCAAAGACGGTTACCGCACCAAGGGTGGTACCGGCGTAGGCGTACGGCTGTTCTACGAATTCCTCAAACAACGTGCGAAGAAATGATCCTGGCATTCCGGGCCTCACCCGGAATCGCGAATATGATCCCTGATCGAAGCACCCGTACCGTCGACCCCCTGGATCGACTAAAGCAATGACGCAGCACCTCGAACGCGATCCCCTCCGCATCGGCATCACCTGTGGCGACCTCAACGGCATCGGCATCGAAGTGGTGCTGAAGTGCTTCGAGGATGCCCGTATGCATACCGACATCACCCCCATCCTCTACGCTAACGCGCACACGGTGAGCCATCACCGCAAAGCGCTGAAACTGGATGAGGTGCAGTTCCAGCGGGTGAACGACGCCCGCGACGCCGTGGCCCGCAAGTTCAATGTGGTGAACGTGTGGGAGGAGGATGTGGCCATCGAATTCGGCAAACCTTCGGGCCAGCTCGCGAGCTACGCCATCAAAAGCCTCGAAGCGGCCGCACAAGACCTCTCCAGCGCCAAGATCGACGTGCTGGTGACGGCCCCGATCGATAAGCACGCCATGCAACAGGCGGGCTTCGCATACCCCGGCCACACCGAATACCTGCAACACCTCGCGGGCGGCGATGGCGAAGTGCTCATGCTGCTGGTCGGCGAAGGCCTGCGCGTGGGCACGGTCACCGGTCACATCCCGATCAAGGACGTTGCGAGCGCGATCACCACGGACCGGATCATCGCCAAAGCCCGGCTGCTGCATCAGAGCCTGCTGCGCGACTTCGGCATCGTATCGCCGCGCATCGCCATCCTCGGCCTCAACCCGCACGCCGGTGATGGAGGCGCCCTCGGCAGCGAGGACAAGGAGCGCATCGCACCCGCCGTGCGCCGCTTGAACGACGAGGGCATCACCGCCATGGGACCCTACGCCGCCGATGGTTTCTTCGGCAACGGCAGCTATAAGCACTTCGATGGCGTGCTGGCCATGTACCACGACCAGGGCCTCGCTCCCTTCAAGGCCCTCAGCTTCGGCAACGGCGTCAACTTCACGGCCGGCCTGCCCATCGTGCGCACCAGCCCCGACCATGGCACCGGCCTGGACATCGCCGGGCAAGGCGCAGCGAACGAGGCCAGCTTCCGCGCCGCCATTTGGATGGCCTGCGACATCCACCGCAACCGCGAGGTGTACAAGACCATCGGGGCAAACCCGTTGCAGCCGCAGAAGCGGGAGAAGGAAAGGAAGGAGGGGTAGTTCAGTAGACTACCACGCGCGAGCTCATCATTTGGCTACCCACGCGGACCTGCACTACGTACACCCCATTCGGGACGCTAGCCAGATCGAGCTGAACTGGTTCAGTACCAACCACCTTGGTCGGAACCGTACGACCTGCCATATCATGGAGCGCTACCATCGCTAGCACTCCACCTTTGCCAGAGCTAAGGGATAACCGACGTACACTGGGGTCGAAGGAGACTTGGAGACCTTGTCGAACATGCTCCTCAACTGACACAACACACTGTCGCAACTCTAGGGCGTCCAAATAAAACATGGCCCGTTCCGTATGATAGGTCGTTGGCCCTAGGTATACCGTATCCGGGTCCAATGTGCCCCTGAAATTCCCGATCGTGATGTACGACTCCCCACCAGCCGCAACAAATGAACCGGATAGGAGCGACCATGAAGCGGTATCCACTCCTGTGGTGTTCAAGGTGACCTGCGCTGTGTTCAACCAGACTGTTGTATCCGTTCCATTACAGCCATTGAGGATCTGCGGTGTGAACAACACATGCATCTGTGGGGTGCTATAAGCTGATCGGTCGGCAAGGGAAGCAGATGCAGAGAAGCAATACTCAACACCGGCACTCAGCGGAGCCAGCAAAGGCGCGGTCATGCTATAGGGGGTGTGGGCTTGTGGGTCCAAGGTATATGTGTATAAGGCACAATACGCCACCCCCTCCACGGGCGCCTGATGGCCGATCGCATTGCCCGGTGTGCCATGGGTGGGAAAACCGTTGTCCGTGCTACAACGATGGTATAAAACGCCCCCTGCAGAACAAACACCGGAAGTCCACTGCTGAACGGCCCCATAAGTCATTGGCCCCATGCACTCTACATCAAGTTCCTCAAAACTGGCATTGGGGATCAAGTTCTGTGAGTAGACAGCTCCTGGGCGGACAATACAAAAAAGTAGCAGCACAAGGCCCCTAACAATGAGGCTAGCCTGTTTATGCAGTGGTGTCAGTGCTGCACGACGCATGCGGAGATGATGGATTCTTGGCCGAGTGCGTATCGGATGAAATAGGTGCCGTTCGGCAAGTCAGAAATTTCGATCGAACTGATGGAACCATTGGCTGGTTGCGTTAGGATCACTTCGCCCAGCGCGTTGATGAGCTCAAAAGATCCGTTGGCATCGTTCCCTGGCACGACGACCGTAAACCGATCATTCGCCGGATTGGGCGCGACTTGCATATGGGTCGCCTCCAACACTCCGATGCGTTTATACTCCCAGTTCTCCGGCTCATTCTCTTCATCCCCTGGGGTCCAGCAATGCCAGTCCCGCTGGATTCGATCACCTGATGCATTGTATTGGTAACGCACCCGACAATGCTCTTGGGCGAAAATAGCGGCGGATACATTGCTGTCCGGTTAAAAGTCGAACAAAATCAACTGGTTCGGGAGGTTGGCGGGTTC
>CAUJED010000057.1:0-7376 GCA_963169535.1 Bacteroidota bacterium
TTGGTCTGGGCGTACGACTGTAGTGCCACCATCATTCAACAGTACACCTCTGCCGGGACTGCTGTGCGCTCCATTCCCCGCGCCGGAGAATCCAGCAACGATGCCGACCTGAGCATGGCGCCCGCTCAGATCGTGCTCGGCAGCTCCATGGTTCCAAACGGTCGCTTGCTCTTCTTCAATGGCGAAACGGGTACGGCGGACATCTACGGCATTGAGCAAGGCCCCGGTACCATCATCGATACCCTCGTTACCGCGTTCGGTCTCAACCACGTGGTCGGCGGCGCCTACCATCCGTTCCGCAACACCTACTTCCTCGTGCAGGACGATGATGCCAACACAGTGGACGAGAACCGCGTGGCCGAGGTCGATCCGGCAACAGGCGCCGTCCTCAACACCTGGCAGTTCACCGGCATTTTCGCCGTCAACTACGGCGATCTGGAAATATCGGCGGCTACCGGCAACATCTTCCTCGTCAGCAACAGCCAGAACAATGTGGCTGAATTCACACCGGAGGGTGCCTTGGTGTACATGCACCCGCTGCCCCCGGGTGTTACTGCGCTCAGCGGCCTCTCCTTGGACTGTGCCACCGGTACCGCATGGGCCTGCAACTCCAGCGGTGTCATCTACAACCTGGGCGGCTTCCCCTGTCAGTTGGCCGACCTCTGCCCCGGCGGCCCCGAACCGGGTACGCCCTGCGATGATGGCAATGCCGGCACCGTGAACGATGAGATCAACGCGGATTGCGACTGCGAAGGCGAACTCACCACAGGGCTATCGGGAACAGGAACCACCGGAACCGATCTGCGCGTGTGGCCGAACCCCGCGACCGATGAGGTATGGATCGATATCGGTGAGGCGGGCAGCGCGCCCGCGACGCTGGTCGTGCGGGATCTGCTCGGCAGGACCATCACCTCGCTGGGCCCGATCAACGCCAGCGGACCAGGCCTGTATCTGGTGCAATTGGGCGCATTGGCCCCTGGCACCTACATCCTGGACCTGGGCGTAGGCCAAAGGCAGTGGAGCCGCCGCCTGATCAAGGGCTGAAAGCCCGGCATGGATGAGGGAGGTGGCTTCATTCTTCACCGATCCGGCAGCCGATCGTTCACATTGCCCAACATGGTCCGATGTACGAGCAACCACCCTGTTCAACCACCCAAAAACCTACCCTCATGAAAGCACGCAACAACCTGCTCGCAACCGCGCTGGCCCTGGCCGTACCGCTGTGTACGTGGGCGCAAACGGAGAGCGAGCCGAACGACAACATCGCCAACGCGAACACGATCACCTTGGGTACCGCCATGAACGGCGACATGGGTGGGGCACCTTGCGGCTCGGGCACAAGCGACGACTTCTTCCGCTTGGACCTGCTGGCGGATGGCCAACTCACCTTCAACACCAACGCGGCCAACTCGGGTGCCGGCTCTGCGTTGCTGCGCTTGTACGTGTACAACAGCGGCGGCAGCCAGATCGCCTACTTCGACCATGTCACCGGGGCGAACAGCGTTCCCTCCAGCGTGAGCACGGATTGGGTATGTGCGAGCAAAGGCACGTACTATGTCCGGACCTACCGGCTCAGCGGCAGCGTGTGCTACACCTACGCCCTCACCGTGAGCTTGACCGCCCCGCTCTTCGCGGACGACCTGGAACTCAATAACAGCAAGGCCGATGCGGATGCCAACCCCTTGCTGCCCGAGAGCACCACGACAGAGGGTCACATCAACTTCAACCACTACGGGGATAACACGGATTGGTACCACATCCAAACCCCGGGGAACGGCGTACTGAACGTGATCCTGGCTTCCGAGGCCTCGGCGGCAGGCAACATCCGGGTGTATGTGCACAACGGGGGCGGTGCCCAGCTCGACTATTATGACAGGGCGATAGGCACGGGCGGTGTCGCGGCCGTAGACACTGTTTCCTTGAGTTGCTACGGGGCGGGCGACTATTACTTGCGCATCTATAGTCTGTCCGCCTGCGGTGTCAGTTACCAGCTGAGCTGGTATATGACGGCACCGTTGTTCGCCAACGATGCCGAACCCAACAACACCAAGGCCCAGGCCGACTTGAATCCCATCCTGCCCGCGAATACGGCGAGAGAGGGTCACATCAACTTCAACAACTACGGCGATAACGTGGATTGGCACCATATCCAAACCTCGGGGAACGGCGTCCTGAACGTGGTCCTGGCTTCCGAGGCAGTGGCGGCAGGCAACATCCGGGTGTATGTGCACAACGGGGGCGGCGCCCAGCTCGACTTTTATGACAGGGCGGTAGGCACGGGCGGCATCGCGGCCGTGGACACTGTTTCCTTGAGTTGCTACGGGGCGGGCGACTATTACTTGCACGTCCAAAGCCTGTCCTCCTGCGGTGTCAGTTACCAGCTGAGCTGGTACATGACGGCACCGTTGTTCGTCAACGATGCCGAACCCAACAACAGCAAGGCTGACGCGGATGCCAACCCCATCTTGGCGCATGGTGTGGTCACCGAAGGACAGGTGAACTTCTCCCACTACGGCAACAACGCGGAATGGTACCACATCCAAACACCGGTGAACGGCGTATTGAACGTGACGCTCGCTTCGGAGGCCGCCGGGGGAGGCAACATGCGCATCTATGTGTACAACGGGGGCGGCAGCCAGTTGGCGTATTTTGACACACCAGTGGGTACTGGCGGCGTTCCGGCCACCGGCACGGTATCGTACGACTGCTACGGGCAAGGCGACTACTACCTGAACGTGGTGAGCCTCAGCCCCTGTGGGGTCAGCTACCAGTTGAGCTATACGATCACCCCGGCGCCATTCTCCAACGACACCGAACCGAACAACACCACGGCAACTGCCTTGGCGTTCGATCCGGAGGCCTATTCCCTGCATGGGAACCTGGACTTCAACCATTACGGGGACAACATGGACTACTACAGCATCCACGTCGTTGGTCTGGTCCCCATCACCTTCGACCTGGAGATGGATGCGGGATCGGCCGGAACTCTCCGGATATACTTGTACAACAGCGGCGGCTCGCAGATCGACTACACCGACATTCCGTTCGCGGGCGGGCATGCGCTCACTGCTGCTACGGTGAACTTCACGGGACCATTCAGCGGGAACTACTATCTGAGGCTGACCACCCAGTCATCCTGCGGCCTCAGCTACCGGCTCCCGTGCAACGACGATGACGACGACGGCGTGTGCAACACATTCGACCTCTGCCCCGGCACCCCCAACGGCGATGGCGTGAATGGCGACGGCTGTGCCTGCTCCCAGCTCACCGTGGATGACGGCGACCCCTGCACCTTGGACGAGTGCAGCAACGGCATCGTGACCCACACCTTCCAGGATGCCGACGACGACCAGACCTGCGATGCCAACGACGGTTGCCCCAACGATCCCAACAAGATCGCTGCTGGTGCCTGCGGCTGCGGCAACACCGATGTGCCCACCACCTGGTACGCGGACAACGACGGTGACGGCTTTGGCGACCCCAACAACAGCCAGGCCGGCTTCACCTGCGACCAGCCCATGGGCCATGTGGCCAACAACACCGACCTCTGCCCCACGGACATCAACAAACAAGTGCCTGGTGCCTGTGGATGCGGCGTGGCCGATACCGACACCGACAACGACGGCATCGCCGACTGCAACGACAACTGCCCGAACCTGGCCGGGGTGCAAGGTGATGCCTGCGACGACCTCGACGCCAACACCACCGGCGACGTGATCGACGCCAACTGCGAGTGCCACGGCACGCCCCAGGGCGGATGCGTACAGAACGAGGTGATCCTCTCCATCCACGGCGATGGTGTGAGCAACGTGGGATGGACCCTCTACGACCAAGGCGGCAACACGGTGGCTTCGGGTGGGCAGGTCTACCCCAACGGCGACCACGCCCAGACCCTCTGCCTCGCCGATGGATGCTACCGCTTGGCCGTGACCGACGGTGAAGGCGATGGCATACTCGGTGGCGGATACCTGCTCACCACCGCCGCAGGACAACGGATCATCGACAACACCGCCAACTTCAGCAGCGGATCCCTTAGCGCCATCAGCGGCAACCAGACCTTCTGCCTGCCGATCGGATCCGACAAGCCCATCTTCGCCAGCTGCGACAAGCTGGACTGGGTGAACAACAAGTTCATCGTGGCCACCGCGAACCCCACCGTTTCCGCACAGTACGGCGTTACCAACACCACCAGCGGCTACGAGTTCTGGTTCTACGACCCCAACGGCAGCTACAGCTTCCGCCGCTTCCGCAGCCACGCCACCAGCGATGGCTACGGTTCCGGTGCGCTGCGCGCCTGCCACTTCAAAGTGAACGGCTGGACCAACAGCATGGCCACCCCGCACCTGCCCGCGAACACCCTGCTCAACGTGCGCGTGCGCGGTCGTGTGGCCGGTAACAACCTGGCGTTCGGCCCTGCCTGCCAGTTCAAGATCGATGCTGCTCTCGCGGCTTGCCCACGCGTGAAGCTGCAAGACGACCCGGCCAACACCAGCGACTACAGCTGTGGCGTGAGCCGCGAATTCGGCGGTGCCAGCCGTCCGGCCAACCGCATCTACGCCAACCCGCCCCAGCCTGTGCCCGCCGTGGCCAGCAGCAACGTGCGCTACCAGTTCCGCTTCCGCATCGCGGGTGAGGGCATCTGCATCGTGCGTCCGCCCCAGAAGAGCGCGCAGCTGGTGCTGAACTGGACCAACGGTACACCGCTCCAGTGCAGCAAGACCTACGCCGTGGATGTGCGCGTGAGCCTCAACGGCGGCGCCACCTGGTGCTTCGGACCCGGTAGCTCCAGCCAGGCCGCAGCATGTGCCGATACCGACGACTGGGGCAAGGTCTGCGAGGTGACGATCAACTGCCAGGAGATGGATGGCGGGAACAACAGCATGGCCCTGATGGGTGATGGTGTGTTCACCCTCTACCCCAACCCCAACCACGGCGACCAGCTCTTCCTGAACGTGACCAACGTGCAGCAGGGCGTGAACACCGTGAACGTGGATATGTACGACCTCTCCGGCAAGCGCGTATGGGCACGTACCATCGCGGTACAGGACGGATTCGTGAAAACGAACCTGGACCTGAACGGCGACCTGGCCGGCGGCATGTACATGGTACACATCACCGCGGGCGACAAGGCCTACACCGAGCGCCTGGTGATCCAGCCGTAAGGCACGCATGCGATAGGGGAAGCCCCGACCGCCGCAAGGTGGGCGGGGCTTCCTGCTTCAACCACCCGATCACAGCAGCGGGCGATGCGCGGGGCGAGCGGTGGGCGTGGGTGGTGCGGGGGGGCTACCTTCGCCCCGCACCACCCAGGTACCTGCCCATGATCGAAGTACAAGGCATCGTGAAACGCTTCGGGAACCACACCGCGCTCGATGGCGTGAACATGACCGTTCCCGAAGCACAGGTGTTCGGCCTGCTCGGGCCCAATGGCGCCGGCAAGACCACCCTCATCCGCATCATCACCCGCATCACCGGCCCGGACGAAGGACGCGTGCTGATGAACGGCAAGCCCATGACCGATGCGGACGTGGCGCACATGGGCTACCTGCCCGAGGAACGCGGCCTCTACAAGAAGATGAAGGTGGGCGAACAGGCCCTCTACCTCGCCCAGCTGAAAGGGTTGAGCAAGGCCGAGGCCACCAAACGCCTCAAAAGCCATTTCGAACGTTGGGAGATGGGCGACTGGTGGAACAAGAAGGTGGAAGAACTGAGCAAGGGCATGGCCCAGAAGGCGCAGTTCATCACCACCATCCTGCACGAACCCAAGCTGCTGATCCTGGACGAACCCTTCAGCGGCTTCGACCCCATCAACGCCGAACTGGTGCGCACCGAGATCCTGAACCTGCGCGACCAGGGCGTGACCGTGATGCTGAGCACCCACAGCATGCCCAGCGTGGAGGAGATGTGCGACAACATCGGCCTGATCGACCATGCCCGCCTGATGCTCCACGGTAACGTGCGCGAGATCCGGCGGCACTATGCCGAGAACATCTTCCGCCTGGAGTACACCGGCAACCGCGTGGCCATGGCCAATGCCCTTTCCTTCACCGGCGAGCTGATCGACTCCAAGGAGGATGGCGACCACGGCACCGCCCGCATCCGCCTCGGCAAAGGCAGCACCCTGAACGATGTGCTCCGCCAACTCCTGCCCGCCGTGCAGGTGCGTAGCGTACACGAGGAGATACCCCGCATGCACGACATCTTCATCCGCGTGGTGAGCGAGACCGAACCTGCCCACGTTACGGCAGGAATGACCGAATGAGCACGCCCCATGCACCAACAGCCCGCACCGCCACCAGCGCGCACGGAGCACCGCACCAACCCTGACCGGACCAGAACGCAACGTTCCGCATGAACAAGATCAAGCTCATCATCTGGCGCGAATTCATCACGCGTGTACGCAAGCCCAGCTTCCTGATCATGACGATCCTGGGACCCGTGCTCATCGCCGGTGGCATCCTCCTCACCACCTACCTCGCCTCACAGGAAGCCACCACGCACCATGTGCTGGTGATCGACACGGAAGGCGTGATCGGCACCCGGCTCCGGGACACCGATGATGTGAAGTTCCTCCTCGATGGACAAGCCTGGACGGACAGCGCCTTCAAGGCCAGCCCCTACACCGTACGGGTGAACCTGCTGCCCAACGTGCTCAACGTTCCACAGGCCGACCTGTACTACAAGAGCCTCCCCAGCGAATTCGCCATGGGCACCATCCGCAACGAGCTGGAGAAGGCCATCGAACAGGCCAAGCTGCGCGACGCCAACATCGACAAGGAGGCCTACGACCGCGTACGCAAGCCCCTTGATCTTCGGAAATTCGACATCGAAGAGGTGGGCACCCAATCCTTCGCCCAAGAACGCGCACTGATCGGCTTCTTCTTCGGCTACTTCATGTTCATCTTCATCTTCATGTATGGCGTACAGGTGATGCGTGGCGTGATGGAGGAGAAACAGAACCGCATCGTGGAGGTGCTCATCAGCAGCGTGAAACCCTTCCAGCTCATGATGGGGAAGATCATCGGCATCGCCCTGGTCGGCTTCATCCAATTCATCCTCTGGATCGTGATGACCACCACCATGATCGGCGTGGGCACCTCCCTGATCGCCGCCGACAAGTTCAACCCTGCGCAACTCGCCGAACAAGGCGTGACCACCGAGGTGCAGGCACAACTGGAAAAAGCACAAGCCGGCCAAGGGGACCTGGACCAAGAGGCTATCCTGGGACCACTGCGGCAGCTGAACATCCCCCTGATCCTGGGGGTATTCCTCTTCTACTTCATCGGTGGCTACCTCCTGTACAGCTCGCTGCTGGCAGCGATCGGCTCGGCGGTGGACAGTGAAACGGACACCCAGCAATTCATGTTCCCGGTCAC
>CAUJED010000058.1:0-8468 GCA_963169535.1 Bacteroidota bacterium
CTTGCTCCAACCGATCTTGCCCACCACGCGGTGCTGCAGGGCCTGCCCGGTGCCAAGCAGTTCGGCGGAGAGGATCTTGTTGTCGAGGCCCTTGATCTCCACGCTGCCGGTCATGCCGTTGGCGAGGAAGAGGTAGAGCGTGGTGCTATCCGCGCTCAATGTCGTGGGTCCGAAGAAATGGCCGTTGGGCAATCCTGCGCGTGTGCCGTAGATCGCTTCGGCGTGCTTGCCGGTCCACTGGCCGAAGCCCTCGAGCACCTTCACCTGGCCGGGCGGGATGGTGCCGTCCTCCTTGGGGCCGATGTCCAGCAGCAGGTTGCCGCCGTGGCCGATCACGTCGGCGAAGATGGCGATCAGGTCGTGCATGCTCTTGTACAGCGTGTCGTGCGGCTGCCAGCCCCAGTCGCTGCCGATGGTCATGCACAGTTCCCATGCGGACGTCTTGGGTGTTTCCACGGGTATGTTCTGCTCCGGCGTGGCGTAATCGCCAAAGCCTTGGAGCCGCCCGTTGATGATGGCCTTGGGGTCCTTGTCCAGGATCAGCGCGCGCAGCTGCTGTGCCTCCCATTCCTCCGCGCTGTGCTCCCAATCGCCATCGAACCACCAGAGGTCGGGGCGCAGCTGGTCGGCGATCTCGGTGATCTGGCCTTCGTTGTACCGCAGGAAGCGTTGCCAGCGCGCGGGATCGTCCTTGATGGCGTAGCGGCCGCTGTCGCGGAGGAAGCCGGGGTAGTCGGCATCGCTCCAGTCGATCAGCGAGAAGTAGGCGCCGCACTTGATGTCCCGCTTGCGCAGCTCGGCGAAGAAGGGTGCGATCACGTCGCGCTTCGCCGGGGAGCGCTCCACCACGGAGAGCGGGCGGCGTTCCTTGCCGGGCTTCAGCTTCGTGTCGTACAGGGCCACGCCGTCGTGGTGCTTGGTGGTGATCACGGCATACTTCGCGCCGCTGCGCTGGATCAGGTCGGCCCAAGCCGCGGGATCGTACTTGCCGGCGGTGAAGCCCTTGATCTGCTTCATGTACTCCGCGTGGGGGATGGCCTTGTTGTGGAAGGACCAGCTCTCGCCCACGCCGTTCACGCTGTAGATGCCCCAGTGGATGAAGATGCCCAGCTTGGCGTCCTGAAACCACTGCAGTTCCGGGCGCGCCGGTTGCTGCGCCACCCCGAGCAACGGGGACAGGATCAGAAAATGGGACAGTGAGAAGCTCAGAAAATGGCGGTATGCGTTCTTCATGCGTTCAATGTGCTTGACTGCTTCTCCCCTGCCCTGCTTGCCATCAACCTCCCGATCATTTCCTCCTCCGGTGGCAAAGGTCCGGACTCAGGGTGAAAATGGTGAGAGGGCACTGACTTTTTCACTCTCTCACTTCGTCACTTCTTCACTCTCCCACTACGTCACCTTTCTCACTTCCTCCCCTTTCTCACCGATCCCATAGCTCCGCCAAGGGATCATCCGGTCAACCCCGCGATCCTCGCCTCCAACTCCTCCTTCCGCGCCGTGTAGGCTGCGAGTAGATGCATCTGGTTCCGGGCGCGGTCCAGGTTGTGGTCGGGCCGATCGGCCCCATAGTACACATCATTCTGGAGATGATCCGTGAGGAACCGGACACCCTGTTCCATCATCAACAGCTGGCCGCTCAGGAACACCCGCTCCTTCTCGGCCGCAGTGAGCAACGGTGCCATTTCGCTGAACCAGCCATCGACCAACGCTTCGAAGATCCCGGGCCGGACGATACAGTGTGCGGGATCGGGGTCGTCCTCAGCCGCGGGTGAGATGAAGGTGCGGATCATATCGCCCAGATCGAACAGGGCTTTGCCGGGCATCAACGTATCGAGATCCACTACGCATACGGCTTCGTTCGTATCGCGATCGAAGAGGACGTTGTTGAGCTTGGTATCGTTGTGCGTGATCCGGGTGCTCACCTCGGGGTCGTTCAATAGTGCATCGAAGGCTCCCACGAGCTCTTCATTCCCGGTGTAGAAGGCGATGGTCTCGAGTGCGGGATCGAGGCGCTGCGGGGCGGCATTGCGGATGGCTTCCTGGAAGCGTGCCCATCGTTTGGGCAAGTGGTGGAAGTCGGGAATGGTCACCTTGAACGCACCGGTGTACACACCGTCGAGGTAGCGCGTCAGGCGGCCGAACTGTTGTGCCGCACTGTATGCCTGATGTTCCGACATGACCGTGTCATGGCTCACCGTGTTCCGGATGTACGGGAACATGCGCCAAGCACCGAGAGCGCGATCTTGGAACAGGTCCTTGCCTTCTGCGGTACGCCTCCCCTCCATGAAGCGGTAGCCCGGATAATGCATGCGTAGATGCTCAGCCGCCAGGTAGTTGTTGTAGGCGATCAGCTCCGGCCACTTGAAGATGTTGGTATTCACCTGTTGAAGGATCCAATCGTCATCGCCGTGTCGGTCCTTCAGCAGATAGGTCCGGTTGATGAGGCCATTGCCGAACGGCATGCAATCGTGGCCATTCAAGGTGATGCCGAATGACTCGCACAGTGTGCGTAGGATGGATCCTTGGTCAAGGCTCATTGGTCTGCGTCAAATATTCACGGACCCTTGCGGTATCCTCCGGAAAGGTAAGACCATACCAAGTGGCGGCGGTCCGCAACGCACGGAACACCTGCCCCTTATCGAGCGCCAGGAGCACAGCATCGGGCAGTCCGAACTCAGCATGATCCCGTGCATCGCGTACCTGCCACGCATCGTGCAGCAGGCTATGGAAGGCAGGGCGGAATACCCAGAGGTTCATGCTCACCGGCACGTCCGCCTGGTGGTCCGCACCGGCCGCATCGCGGATCACACCCAAGCCATCGGCCACGAGACCGGTCACCTCTCGTGTACCACACAGCGATCCGGCAACGGCCACGCACACCGCCCGGTTCACCGGCCCGTTGGGCGATAGGGTGCGACCCAGCGAATAGGCCACGAGCGCATTCTCCGCTGGATCACCAGCGCGTGCATGGGCCATGGCAAGATCCAGGGCCTCGCGTCCGTACAGGTCGTCGCCGTTCACCACGATGCTAGTGCCGGAAAGGCCACGCATGCCCACCATGGCCGCATGCGCTGTGCCCCGCGCCTCCTGCTGCACACAGACCTCGATCCGTACATCTCCACCGAACCGCTGCTGCATCGCCTCCACCAACGCCGGGCTGGTCACCAGCCGCACACGGTGGCAACCCGCTTGTAACGCCTGCCGGATGCTGATCTCCGGGATGGTCTCCCCGTGCGGGCCGACCGGCTCCAGCTGCTTGGGCCTGCCATAGCGCGTGGAACGACCCGCGGCCAGGGCGATGAGGGTGATCGTGGCCTCCATGCTGTGCAAAGGTCAGCACGACCTTGCCAACTTCTGCAGCAGTACCCATTCTCCTCATTCCTCCTACCCGCTGCACTGATCCGCGCCCCCCCCCTGCATTCGGATCCATGTCGCCATTCGACCACCCGCCTTCATCGCGTAGATAAACGATCGGATACAACGGAACTCGTACAGCTCCTTCAAGACCTTGAGGTATACATCGACAGAACGATGTGTGGTGGACGGCATGGCCAATGGGCGGCTCCGATGCCGAAGGATGAAGGCATGTGTCCATGCCATGGGCGGACCTTCCAACAGTGCCGGTGAAAATGCTCAACCAAGGTATGTGTGCCATCGTACTACTGGACCTCTTGGAACATCCCGATCGGCTCGTAGGTCAGCGGCTCTCCCTTGGAAAAAATGCCGCTTGAACACCCCCGTATCGCGGGTGACCATTCGCCGCAGTGGTCTGTGACGCTTGCGTGTGCATCCGCGCGACAGCGCGACCGGGATCCATCGCCGGCCCCACAGGCCATCAACAACCTGATCCGCAAGAACGCAGAACAGACCCTCGTGGCCTCCTTCCTCCCATACACGAGAAATTCCACAGTGATCGAACCAACAAGGAATCCGCGTGTACCGGTCGACATGCGGCTCCCATTCCTCCTGGCACTACTGATCGCCATCCCCGCCACCGCCCAGCACTGCGCCTACGACTTCGCCAGCCTGATCGTGGTGAGGCCACAAGCCGATGGCGATACTGCCCTGATCGAAGGCCTACGCATCGTGCTGCTCGACAAGGACAACCTGCCTGCCACCTCCACGGGCACGCCCTTCTACCTCTTCCAGCGCAACACGGATCGCCCGACGCAATGGTTGCATCCGACCACCTGGAAGCGCAACGGAAAGCGGCAATTCCCCTTCGCGCAGGACAGCTACATTCTGGTGGTGCCGAACCACTTCCACATGGAGAACTACCGTGTGCTGGTGCTCGATGAACGCCCCGGGACCGATGGACCGCGCTATCGGCAGCAATTGCTGCATCTTCATCCCAGCCGATCCTATCGGCTTTGCGGACGCTACGCCGATGAAGTGTACCAAGCGGGGCCCGGAGAAGCCGCTTTCATCCCCGTGAACATCTCACTCTTCGAACGATGAGGGTCCTCTTGCTCAGCATCGGACTGCATCCCCTGTTCGCAGTCGCCCAACCCAGCGATGACTTCTTCCTTCAGCCGTGTGGCCCTCCCGCGAGCTATGGCGTGGTCTTGCAGGACGTGCGCCGATCCGACCTGGAGGTGGTCTCCAGTTCGCAGGGCACCGACGATGTGCCCAGCAGCAGCGGCCATTGCACACGCGGCATCGTGAACCTGGCCCACGCTCGGTTCCTGTACGATCGCGATCGCAACGGCGCATGGGTGATACTGCATCCGGACAGTGGCGATGTGCTGCACCCCGACTCGCTGCAGAAAGGCATTGCTGCCGGTCGCTTGCATTGGGACCATGGGCATCTTCCGGCCTGCTACATGGGCTATGGCTCACAGCACGATGGCAAGGGCTGGCACCTGATGGAGGAGCGCGAATGGAAGCGCTCCATCGTGCGTGTTGAAACACCGGATGCCGTGTACCTCGTCTCCGTGCTGGTGGAATGCGTGCTGCCGGATGGCATCATCGAGGTGCGTGGCCGTCGTGTGGTGCTCGAAGGTGAACCTTTACCGATCCATTGACCATGCGGCCTCTGTTCCTGCTATACGTCGGCGCCATGTGCGTACATGTGCAAGCGCAACCGGACACCCGAACGCCGCGCTTTCCAGCGGGTTGCGTCCTGCCCGCGCCGGACAGCGTGGACATCACCGGTGATGGCATCGCGGACCTGCTGGTGCATGGGGTACACGGCGTGGCCACCTGTGACATCCCCGTGAGCATCGGCTCGTGCGCTGTGCATGTGACCACCCTACCGGGCACCGAGCTGCTCGCTACCGCACTCCCCATGGGCGGCCATGATGTGCAGGGCTTCGAGAGCGGCGATCATGTTCCTGCGCTCGCATCGGTAGACCAAGATGACCACCGCGGTCATGGGCCCGCCTTCCGGGAGGGTTCCGTGCGGGCGCTCCATTGGACCTACGGAAGGAGCGGCGGCAGCAAGCCCGCTTTGACACCGATCGCCCACCGCACCTTCATCTTCGCCACCACCATGGGAGACCGCACGGTGTATGGCACGTTCACCTTGAAGCGCGACGGGGATCGTGCGTCCGTACGGATCGTCCGCGGGTCGACACTCGTGGCCGATGCGCTTTTCAAGGTGCCCTGAACATCGTCAGGTCATTCTCGGTGGGTGCATGAGCGTGGTGTGCCGGACCGTTGTGGTGCACGATGGCGTTGCATGGGGTGGAAATGAGCGCGGAAGGTGACGGTCACTGCCAAAGCGAGTGCGTGGTCATCCGCCCCGTGGCGTTCTCCATGATCACCACCAGTGGCTCGCTCACTTTGCCTTCAACGGGAATGCGCGTTCCCACGAAGGCGAACGTTTCCTCACCGGGCAGGATCTGTTCCAGCTTGAAGCGGTCCAGGGCCGTATCCACCGTCCAGCGCACCGCGCCATCAAGATCCACACGTGAGATGATGGCCGTGCCCTTCAGTCCAGGGACCGAGGTGTGGATCATGAGCACACCATCGGGACCGGAGAGCCGCAACGGCTCCGACCGGTCGTCCATGCGGAGGAAGGCGGCATTGTGGTACTCCGCGGCGTTCACCGGATCCATCGCAACGATGCGGTGGTACTTGTCGTCAACCGGTGCCTCGAGCGTACCACGGTACAATCGCCGCATCTGTTCGCTGTCCTCCTGTGCCACCACACGTCGCACGAACTTCCCCGGTGCGTAGGCCGTGCGAAGCTCTTCTTCCGTGTGCAGGCCCAGCCACTGGCCAGGCGCGGCAATGAAGCCTGCGGAGAGGTACCTGCCCGCATCGGGTGCGAACGGCAGACCCGGCTTGGGCACGTGCGGGACGATCGCTTCCGACGGCTCAAGCAGCTCCATGCGTTCCAGGTCCACGCCGCCAAGGCCGTTCACATCGAACCAGAGCGTGGCCCCGTCGGCTCCGAGGATCTTCGCCAGGGCGAACTGGTTGGAATTGAGCCCTTCGGCGATGAGGATCTTCCTCGGTCGGCCACCATCCAGTGGAATGATCAGGATGCTGACGCTCGTGGTGGTATGGGCACCACGGCCCGTGATCTCCGGCAGGTGTGGATCGGTGCTCTGTATGAGTGATGCGATGTGGGAGCTGGTGCGCACGCAGGCACCCAGTGGCACACCGCTCGTCGGCGCCACGGTGAGCACCTTCTTCCCGGCCCAATGGATCGCACCAGCAACAAGGGCGATGAGAAGCACGACGATCCCGAACATGGCCTTGAGCTTGGTATAGCGCCTCACGAAGGTCGCGGCTTTCGCTTTCCGGTCGATCACAGATGATGAAGGTGGGTGTGCGACCGCTGAGCTACTCGATGCCGACCCCGGCCCTTGGTACAGGGTGATCATTCCGCCCTCCTCATCGATCTCCGCATGGCAGCCGGATGCCTTCTGCCGCACCACTTCATCGGCCACGAAGCGCAGGATGCCCGCACGCCGCGCTTCCGCCCACGCATGGCCATTCCGCCATTCGCTCGCACTGCCCATGCTCACGATGGCGATCGCATGGCCGCCGCCGAACTCCCACCAGCCCGCTATCCGCCCCCCGGCCTCCTCATAGATCACCTCACCGGAGCGGCCTTGCTGCGTGATCCTGACCATTCGCTCTGTCATTCTTTCCACCGTACTGTATTGTGGCCCACCGAAGTTCGCGAACTTCACCCGCACACACACCCATGTCCTGGAAGATCGCACTACTGGTCGCCCTGATCACCGGCATCATCACCGCCATGGCGACCGCACCCGTGGCCGACAAGGTGACGAAGGTGCATGGTGTAAGCGACTTCGAAGGCGGACGCGGTATGTTGATCGCGTTCGTCCTGGTCCCGGCTGGCTTCTTCGGCGGTGCCTTGTTGGGCCTGCTGGGCACCAAGCTGGCGCATGCGGTGGAATGGTCCCAGTTCTGGAAGGCCCTGGGGCTTTCGGTCCTGTTGGGTCAGGCGGGACTATGGGGGATCGCCGGGCTCAGTCTGCTCAGCCTGCTGAGCATCCCGCGGCCTCCACAGATGAACGGTGAAGCCCTGGCCTTGGAAGTGGAAGTGAGCGTACCCCGTGAACGGATCACACCACGATCATTGGAGCCGGACCAGATCCGCTTGAGCCTGTACGCTGGCCCGAAGGACAATGCCTACGCCACCATCGACCGGTCGCTCTTCCGCGAGGAGAACGGCATGCTGGTGGTCACCGCAATGGCGGACCTGAACAGCGCATCCAACACCCGGGTCCTGAGCTTCCACATCGAAGAGCACACCTGGCTCGCCTTCGACCTGACCGCGCTGCCTGCAAAGCCCACGGCCAAGGACCTGGAATGGTCGGAACCTCGCCCCCTGCGCGACGCCCGAAAAACAGGGGACACGGCGACCGTTCCGGATGTGCTCCTTCGCTATCGGGTGGTGAGCCAAGGAACAGCGGCCCAATAGCTCTCGGCACACGATCCGCACCCCGGCCCGCAGGCAGTCACATCGGCAGGGTTCGCCTCATGCGCGACACGTACCTTGCACGCCTCCGATCACCGACCACTCCATGACCAACGCAGCCGTCCGCGCCCTCGAACCCAAGGCCATCTGGAACCACTTCGTCGACCTGAACGCCATTCCCCGTGCCAGCAAGAAGGAGGCGCGCATCACCGCCTTCATGAAGGCTTTCGGCGAGGGCCTCGGTCTGCCCACCCATGTGGACCACGCGGGCAACGTGATCATCAAGAAGCCCGGCAGCAAGGGCAAGGAGAAAGCCGCACCCGTGGCGCTGCAGAGCCACCTGGACATGGTGCACCAGAAGAACGCCGGCACCGACTTCAACTTCGACACCGACGGCATCCGAATGAAAGTGGACGGCGATTGGGTGAAGGCCGAGGGCACCACCTTGGGCGCCGATAATGGGCTGGGGGTGGCCACCATCATGACCATCCTCGCGTCCACCGACATCGCCCACCCGCCCATCGAGGCGCTCTTCACCATCGACGAGGAGACCGGCATGACCGGCGCC
>CAUJED010000059.1:0-6296 GCA_963169535.1 Bacteroidota bacterium
CCACGCCCAGACGATGGTGGACCCATCGCTCTGCGACTCGATGCCCGTTATGACCATGTCGCGTCCACACCGGCACGGCATGGATCAACACCATGCGGCGGAAGCTTGAACGACTGGCCCAGCAGGACCAAGGACCACTGCGCATCAAGGAGCCTTACGAAGCGATGCTTTCGCAGGATGATACAGCCGACGTGCGGGCCCGGAGTGAAGCTTCCGAGGGCCTGTATTACGGAACGATCACAGGGGAAGGAACCTGGCATATGGGTCGACCCACCCCGCTGAACGCAGTGTTTCGACCTTGGGCCACACCTTGCTGTTACGCAGGGGTCAATCGTCCAGTCCCAGGGTGATCTGTTTGCCGGGGCTCTTGCCGATCAGCGGATCGTCCGGATGGCGTTCCTGTTCCATGGCTGCACGGGCTTGTTGGCGCTTCAACTTCGCCATGGGGCTCTCCTCCAAGTCTTCCTCTTCCGGAGCATCCAGGTTGCCTATCTCGTCCTCGTTGATCAACATGTTCTGGGTCTCCTCCAGCTCGGGGGTCATCACCGTGAACACGTCGCCGAGCAGCGCAAGGTCCTTCACCTTGTACGGTGTAAGGCGGTTGCCCAGGGCTTTCACCCCTTTCACCGCGATGAAGTCCTCCAGGTCCAACTCCTCGTCCGGCCTGTCGTTGCTGCGTTTATCGAAGCTCAGCCGCACCTGCGGATGAGGGAGCAGGCTATGCAGGACCAACTTGCTGTTGGCGTGGTCGGTGATGAAGGCGACCGGGTCCTTGGCTGGCTCGATGGCGAACCGCTTCACCTGGTACTGCTCCTTTTCCCCTTCCCAGTACACCACGCTCACCACCATTTGGGGATCCCACTTCACCACGGTAAGGGTATCGTCGGGAAAGTGTGTGCTCAGCACGAAGGGATGCAACTGGTAGGTGCCACTGCGGGTGATCACCAGGATCCGGTCCTCCCCTTTGAATCGCCCGAGGTAACGGCCATGGCCCGTATCGTTGAGCCGACGCACGGTCTCGTCGAACCAGATGGGGATGGCCCCGAGCGTACTTCCACCCCGTTCCTTCTGCACCACCTTCTGCACCATGTAACGGGTCAGCAGGTTGCCCTTGCTGCCACGGCCCTTCACCCCTAACTGCGCGAAGTCCACATCGAACTTCGTCTTGCGCAGGTTCGGTCGTGGACGCAGGGTCACCTGGACCACTTCCGCCGCGCCATCGGGATTGGCCGTGAAGTACTCCACACTGGAGCCCGGTGCGCCTCCTGTAAGGTCGTACTCCTTATCGCGGGTGATGCCCGATACCGCGAAGCGCTTCATATAGAACGGCCCCTTGGTGCCGTCCTGGTAGATCATGTGATAGATCGTGCGCTCGTCGTTCTTCTTGAACACGTCGATATGGATCACCCCTTTACCGATGAACTTCTTGTCGGCCACCTTGGTCACCATCATGGTCCCACTACGGCGGAACACGATGATGTCGTCGATCTCCGAACACTCGGCCACCAGCTCGTTGTTGCGGAGGCTCCAGCCCATGAAGCCTTCTTCGCGATCGAGGTACAGCTTCTTGTTGGCCACGGCCACTTTGGTGGCCACGATGGTATCGAACGGCCGTATCTCCGTCTTGCGGTCGCGGCCGGAACCGTACTTCTTCTTCAGGTCCTTGAAGTAATCCACGGCGTGGTCCACCAGGTGGGCCAGCTTACGGCGCACCTCCGCCAGCTGTTCGTCCAGCTGTTTGATGTGCTCATCGGCCTTGAACCCGTCGTACTTCGAGATCCGCTTGATCTTGATCTCGGTGAGTCGCACGATGTCCTCTTCGGTCACCGGGCGCTTCAACTCCTGCACATGGGGTTTCAAGCCCTTGTCGATGAAGGCGATCACCTGTTCCCAGGTCTCGGCCTCTTCGATCTTGCGGTACACCTTCTTCTCGATGAAGATCTTCTCCAGCGAAGCGAAATGCCATTGCTCCTCCAGCTCGCGTTCCTTGATCCGCAGCTCCAGGTCCAACAGCCGCAAGGTGTTGTCGGTGCTGATGCGCAGGAGCTCGTTCACCCCTACGAAGCGAGGCTTGTCGTTCTCGATCACCACCGCATTGGGGGCAATGCTCACCTCGCAGTCGGTGAAGGCGAAGAGCGCATCGATGGTATTATCCGGCGACACCCCAGCAGCGAGGTGGATGAGGATCTCCGCGTTCTCCGCGGTGTTGTCCTCGATGTGGCGCACCTTGATCTTGCCCTTCTCGTTGGCCTTCACGATGCTCTCCATGAGCGATGTGGTGGTGGTACCATAGGGGATCTCGGTGATCACCAGGGTCTTGTTATCCTCCTTGCGGATCCGTGCCCGGCAGCGGATGCGGCCGCCACGCTCGCCTTGGTTGTAGTTGCTCACATCAACCAGGCCCGCCGTGGGGAAATCCGGGTACAGCTCGAAGGACTTCTTACGCAGCACGGCGATGCTGGCATCGACCAGTTCGTTGAAGTTGTGGGGCAGCACCTTGCAGCTGAGGCCCACCGCGATACCCTCTCCCCCTTGGGCGAGCAACAACGGGAACTTGACGGGCAGGAACACCGGCTCCTTGTTGCGGCCATCATAGCTCAACTGCCACTCGGTGGTCTTCGGGTTGAACACCACCTCCAAGGCGAACTTGCTCAGGCGGGCCTCGATGTAACGCGGTGCGGCCGCGGCATCGCCGGTAAGGGTGTTGCCCCAGTTCCCCTGGCAGTCGATCACTAGGTCCTTCTGCCCCAGCTGCACCAACGCATCGCCGATGCTGGCATCGCCGTGCGGGTGGTACTGCATGGTGTGGCCGATGATGTTCGCCACTTTGTTGTAGCGGCCATCGTCCAGGTCCTTCATGCTGTGCAGGATGCGGCGCTGCACGGGCTTCAGGCCGTCGTACAGCGCGGGCACGGCGCGCTCCAAGATCACGTAGCTGGCATAGTCCAGGAACCAGTCCTTGTACATGCCGCTGATGCTGAAGGAGCCCTTCCCAGCAGCCCCAGGCACACCTTTGCCGCTGCCTTCGCCCTGTTCGGGCATCTCGTTCAATTCGTTCTCGTCGCTCATCGTCGCCTACGTCCGTGGACGTGTGTGTTCATTGCCTTATTCCGCCGTTCCGCACAGCGCATTCCCACCACCCGAGCCACCGTTGTTGGTCAGCTTCACCTCCGCACAATAGTTCTGGCCGGAGGTCACCTGCAAGATGTTTAGGGTGAACAAGCCATCCACCAGTTCGGCGGCAGGTACCACCACCGCGGCGGACACCCCGGGCGCCCGGTAACTCACCCCGTAACCGGCCCCGGCGGGGAGGAGGCCCGTGTTCACCCGGACATCCAGCTCCAACCGGTGGTAGGTGATCCCGCCCAGCGTATAGGGCACGGTGCGCTCGCCCACTTTCGAGAAGATCGCCGGGCCGTTGTAGTCCGCATCGAAGGGGTTGGTGGTCAACGCATCGAGGTTCAGGTCGTCGCGCTTGCAGCCCCCGAGGACCAGGGCCAGGAACATGGCGGTATGGATGCTCCTCTTCATCGTGCCAAGGGTATGGTGATGCCCGCGGCCCATACCCCACCGCGCGTGGTGGGCATCCAGGTGAGGCCCTCGAATCGCACCTTCTCCCGATCCTCGAATCGCGGCGCGTCGAAATTCTTGGTGCGGTGCAGGACATACCACCACACCCCGGCCCCCAAGGCGGTGAGCGACCCACCGAGGATCAGGCTGGTGCGTGCGCGCCGCAGGTCCTGCTTGTGTTCCGGAATGCGTTGGTCCTTCAGGTCGGCGATGCGACCCGGATCGGTGCTGGAGGTATAGGCCTCCCGGTCGGTCTCGATCTGGTCGAGGGCGCGATCATAGGCACGGTACGAGAGGCCCGTCCACAGGACGCCCGCACCGAAAAGAACCGGAGCCACCAAGCGGAGCTTACGTCCGTTCTGGTAACGCACCAGGGCATCGCGGTAGGCGATGTACTCCGGGCTGTACGGCAGGCGCACCACCAGGTCCACACTGCGGTCGGCCACCACGAACAACGCGGTATCCACCACCATGCGCTCGGGCGCCCACAGTGAAAAATGGTGCAAGCCTTCACCCAGCTTCACCTCACGCTGTTGCATCCGGTACTTATGGTCCACCACGAACTGGAAGTCGTGCCCCGGATCGATCATCAGGCGTACCGTACCGGTGGATTGCGCGGTGCAGGTGCCCGCGGTGAAGTGCAGGAGCAGCAGGTAGCAGGCTGTGCGCAGCAGGCCAGCACTACACCGCCGCCTGGGCCACGCAGCGTCGCCTACCGACCGCCGACCACCGACCGCTGACCGTTGACCGCGTAGCGTCTCCATCATGCATCCAGTTCTACCTCGTCCAGCTTCCGCGCGATGGCCTGCACGGTGCTGTCCTGGGCTGCTTTCACGTCGTTGTCGGCCACCAGATCCTTCTCCACCTTCAGGTTCTCGATGATGAACTCCTGCCGTTCGGGCGTGTTCTTGCCCATGTAGAAGCCGAGCAGGTCGTGCACCACCGCCTCCTTGGTGATCATAACGGGCTCCAGCCGGATGTCCTCTCCGATGAAGTGCTTGAACTCGTCTGGGCTGATCTCGCCCAAGCCTTTGAACCGGGTGATCTCGGCGCTCTTGCCCAGCTTGATGATGGCGCGTTGGCGTTCCTCGTCGCTGTAGCAATAGATGGTCTCCTTCTTGTTGCGAACGCGGAAGAGCGGTGTTTGCAGGATGTAGAGGTGGTCGTTCTTCACCAGGTCGGGGAAGAACTGGAGGAAGAAGGTCATCAGCAGCAACCGGATGTGCATGCCGTCCACATCGGCATCGGTGGCGATCACGATCTTGTTGTACCGCAAGCCTTCCATGCCGTCCTCGATGTTGAGGGCCGCCTGTACCAGGTTGAACTCCTCGTTCTCATACACCACCTTCTTGGTGAGGCCGTAGCAGTTGAGGGGCTTGCCCTTGAGGCTGAACACGGCCTGCAGGTTCACATCGCGGCTCTTGGTGATGCTGCCGCTGGCGCTGTCGCCCTCGGTAATGAAGAGCGTGGTGTGCTCCTTGCGATCGTCCTTCTTGGGGTCGTTGAGGTGGATGCGGCAATCGCGCAATTTGCGGTTGTGCAGGCTGGCCTTCTTGGCGCGTTCGCGGGCCAGCTTGCGGATGCCGCTGAGCTCCTTACGCTCGCGCTCGTTGCTGAGGATGCGCTGTTGCAGCACCTCGGCCACCTCGGGATGTTTGTGGAGGAAGTTGTCCAGCTCCCGACCGATGAAATCGCCCACGAAGGAGCGCATGCTCTGTCCGCCCGGTTCCACCTCCAGCGAGCCGAGCTTGGTCTTGGTCTGGCTCTCGAACACCGGCTCGATCACCTTCACGCTCACCGCCGCCACGATGCCCGTACGCACATCGCCCGCTTCCCAGTCCTTCTTAAAGAAATCGCGCACGGTCTTGGCCACCGCTTCGCGGAACGCACCTTGGTGTGTGCCGCCCTGGGTGGTGTGCTGGCCGTTCACGAAGCTGTAGTACTCCTCGCCGTAGTGGTTGGCGTGGGTGATGGCCACCTCGATATCGTCGCCGCGCAGGTGGATGATGGGGTACAACGGATCCCCGTCCATCTTGGTGATCAGTAGGTCCAGCAGGCCGTTCTTGCTCTGGAACTTCTGGCCGTTGTAGTTGATCGTGAGGCCGGTGTTCAGGTAGCAGTAGTTCCACAGCAGCCGCTCGATGTGTTGATCGCGGTACTGGAAGTTGTGGAACATCTGGGTGTCCGGTTCGAAGACCACGCGTGTGCCATTGGGCTCGTCGGTCTTCACCAGCTTGTTGTCCTTGCGCAGTACACCGCGGTCGAACTCGGCCACCTTCAGTTCTCCGTCGCGTGCGCTCTCGATCCGGAAGTAGTTGCTCAGTGCGTTCACCGCCTTGGTACCCACCCCGTTCAGGCCCACGCTCTTCTTGAAGGCCTTGCTGTCGTACTTGGCCCCGGTGTTGATCTTGCTCACCACATCGATCACCTTGCCCAATGGCACGCCACGACCATAGTCGCGGATGGTGACACGCGGCCCCTCGATGGTCACGTCCTCCTTCTTGCCATGGCCCATCACGAATTCATCGATACAGTTGTCCAGGACCTCCTTCAGCAGGATGTAGATCCCGTCGTCGAAACTGCTGCCATCGCCCAGCTTGCCGATGTACATGCCCGGCCGCAGCCGGATGTGCTCCTTCCAGTCGAGTGACCGGATATGCTCTTCGGAATAGCTCGTCTCGCTCATCGTTCAGGCCGCAACCCCACTGTTTTCAAGGGTTCCATAA
>CAUJED010000060.1:0-48120 GCA_963169535.1 Bacteroidota bacterium
CCTGGAGCTGCCCGAAGGCACCGAGGCCCAGGTGCGCCCCCGAAGCGGACTGGCCTTCAAGCACGGCATCACCGTGCTCAACAGCCCCGGCACCATCGACGCCGACTACCGGGGCGAGGTGGGCGTGCTGCTGATCAACCACGGCCACGAGGCCTTCGAGGTGAAGGACGGCGAGCGCGTGGCCCAGCTGGTCATCGCACGGTATATCCGGGTTACTTTCGCCGAAAGTGCGGACCTTCGCGCCACAGAGCGGGGTGCAGGAGGTTTCGGACATACCGGTACCCTCTGACCCTCGGCATCATCAACACCAAGAGAATCGCACACCAAGGGAACAAAGCAGCTGAGTTATCTGCGCCTATCAGCCAGATCCGTGTCATCTGCGTTCCATTCACTCACTTCGTGTCGCACCAGAACCTCGAATGAAGATCATCGTCCCCATGGCGGGTATGGGCAAGCGCATGCGCCCGCACACCCACACCACCGCCAAGCCGTTGCTGCCCATCGCCGGCAAGCCCATCGTACAACGCCTCGTGGAAGACCTGGCCGCCGTGGCCGGGGAAGCCGTGGAAGAGGTCGCCTTCATCGTCCACCCCAGCTTCGGCAAGAAGGTGGAGGATGAGTTGGTCGGCATCGCGAAAGCCATTGGGAGCAAAGGCACCATCCACTACCAGAAGGAAGCCCTCGGCACGGCACACGCCATCCTCTGCGCCCAAAGCGCGCTCAACGGCCGCGTGATCGTGGCCTTCGCCGATACCCTCTTTCGCGCCCAGCTGAAACTGGACAAGGACTGCGACGGCGTGATCTGGGTGAACAAGGTGGACGACCCCAAGCCCTTCGGTGTGGTGAAGCTCGACGCCCACGGCATCATCACCGAGTTCGTGGAGAAGCCGCAGACCTTCGTGAGCGACCTCGCCATCATCGGCATCTACTACTTCGCCGACGGCGAATACCTGCGCAAAGAGATGCAGTACTTGATCGATAACGACATCAAGGACAAGGGCGAGTACCAGCTGACCAATGCCATGGAGAACATGAAGCAGAAGGGCGCGCGCTTCAAGGCCGGCAGCGTGGATGTGTGGATGGACTGCGGCAACAAGAACGCCATGGTGGACACCAACACCAAGGTGCTCGGCTTCCTGAAAGGCGCGAAGGACCTCGTGGCCGGTTCCGTGAAGAAGGAGAACAGCGTGGTGATCGAGCCGTGCTTCATCGGCGAGAACGTCACCATCACCAACAGCATCGTGGGACCGAACGTGAGTATCGAGGCCGGTGCAACGATCAGTGGCAGCGTGGTGCGCAATTCGATCCTGCGCGGCCATACGCGTGTACAGGACTGCGTGATGGACAACAGCATGATCGGCGAACGCGCCAGCGTGAAGGGCACGGCCCTCGACGTGAGCATCAGCGACGACAGCACCTTGGGATGAAGACGGCCCTCGCCAACCGCGTTCCCCTGGCGCACCATATCCTCCGTAGTGTGGTGCGGGGGGCCTTCATCCTGGGCGTACTGGCCATCACCGCCTGCGGTGGGGCCAAGCCGATGAGCGACAAGCGAGGCGGCGCGGTGGACCACGGAACCAACACCCCTGTAGAGGCCGCACCCGACGAACGGAGCCAGGTGATGCGCCTCTTCATGGAGGCCACCCAGGCACGTCTTGGCGGACAGATCCCCAAGGCCGTCGCCCTCTACCAGCAGTGCCTCAAACTGAACCCCACCAACGGTGCGGCGCACTTCGAGCTGGCGAAACTCCATCACCAAGGGCAGAACTTCCCCGCTGCGGTGGACCACGCCAAACGCGCCGTCGCTGCCGACAAGGAGAACATCTGGTACCGATTCCTGCTCGCCGACCTCTACGCACAGAACCAGCAGACCAACGAGGCCGCCGCTGTGTACCGCGAGGTGCTGGCGAAATGGCCCGACCGCTACGAGGTGTACTTCGACCTCGCCAACATGCTTGCGTACAGCGGTAAGGTGGACGAAGCCATCAAGGTGTACAACGAACAGGAACAACGTTTCGGACTTAGTGAGGAACTGATCATGCAGGAGTTCGGCATGCTCAGCCACGCCGGTCGTCTACCGGAGGCGCAAGCGTTGGTGGAGCGGGCCATCAAAGCCTACCCCGGTCAGCCCCAGTACATGGGCCTGCTCGCAGAACTCTACGACCAGCAAGGCCAGCACGACAAGGCGCTGGAACAATACCAACGCACCCTGGAGCTCGACCCGGACAACAGCATGCTCCGCATCGCCCTGGCCGAACACTACTACACCGCCGGGAAGATGGAGGAGGCCTATGACGAGCTCGGCCGCGCCTTCCTCGACCCCGACCTCGACATCGACGCCAAGATGCAGGTGCTCATCGGTTTCTTCGAGATGACCGAGCGCGAAGGCGAGAAACCCGAGGATCGTCCCGACCTCATCCGCCGGTCGTACAACCTCATCGAGGCCCTGGAAAAAGCCCATCCCGAAAGCGGCAAGCCACACACCATCCACGGCGACTTCCTCCTCCGCGATGGCAAGCTCGCCGAGGCGCGCGAACAATTCCGCGAAGCACTACGGACGGAAAAGGAGCGATTCCCCATCCACATGCAGGTCCTGCAACTCGACCTGCAACTACGGGACTACGAAGCGCTGCACAAGGATGCCGAAGAAGCCGCGAGCATCTTCCCCACCGTCCCGGAGCCGTACCTGTACAATGGTATCGCGCTATCCCAGTTGAAAGAGCACGACAAAGCCATCGAAGCCTTGATCACCGGTCGCGATGTGGTGGTGGACAACCCTCCCCTGCTGGCCCAGTTCTGGAGCAGCCTGGGCGATGCCTACCACGAAGCCGAACGGCACGCCGACTCCGACAAAGCCTACGACAAGGCATTGGCCCTGGAGCCCGACAACTCGGGTACCCTGAACAACTACGCCTACTACCTCAGCGTTCGCAACACCCAACTGGAGAAGGCCGAGCGTATGAGCAAGCGATCCCTCGAGCTGGAACCGGGCTCCGCCACGTACATGGACACCTATGCGTGGATCCTCTTCCGCCTTGGCCGTTATAGTGACGCACGCACCTGGATCGAGAAGGCCATCGCCGCTGGCGATGCGGATGGAGTGGTTGTGGAACATTATGGAGACATCCTCTTCGAACTGGACGACAAAGCCGGTGCCTTGGAGCAATGGCGGAAAGCCAGTACCATCGGTGGCGCCAGCAAGATGATCGACCGCAAGATCAACGAAGGCCAGCGCTTGGAATGAACGCTATGTGCAAAGTGATGGCGCTGCTCGCGCTGCTCTTCTCCGCTGGATGCAAGTCCAGCAAGCCCATCCCACTCATCAAACCCGAGCTTCCGCCACGCTCCGCGGATAAGCTCCTCGAGCGCCTACGGGTCGCACATGCGGATACGTTCCGGTACTATTCCGCCAAAGCCAGCGTGGAGATCACCCTGCCCGACGACCACAAGAGCTTCAAGGCACAGATCCGCTCCGTGAACGACAGCGCCGCATGGATCAGCCTGGTGCCCGCTCTTGGCATCGAGGTGGCTCGCATCATGCTTACACCGGACAGCTTCAAACTGCTTGACAAACTGCACGATCAGTACTTCATCGGCGACACCACAGCGGCCAAGGCGAAGTTCGGCCTGCAGCCCAGCCTGAACCTATTCCAACAGGCCCTACTTGGAAGGCCGATCGGCCTGGACCCCACATTGAAATACCGCAGCGATCGGGAGGATGGGATGTACGTGCTCACCAGCAAGGAAAAACGGCGCTTCATCCGTGCCGCGGAGGATATCAGCCCCGGCGACACCCTGGTCCACGACCGCGACATGAAGGAGAAGCGGCTCGAACGGACCTTGCGAAAAGCAGAAGAAAAGGAAGCCGTTGTCCTCCGCTACTGGATGGACCCCGATAGCTTCCGCGTTTCCCGTGTTCAGATCACCGACCTCACACGCGACCAGACCGCCGATATCCGTTATGAACAACGCGGTGGTGTCGCGACCCACCATTTGCCCACGCGCATCCATATCACCCTGAGCGACCCCACACGCATAGCCTCCGGCATGCTGGAGATGTCACGCGTGGAGGTGACCGGACCGCTACAGATGAACTTCCGCATTCCCGAGAAGTTCACACCGATGCCATGAACCAACTGCCTCGCATCACCGACTCCTTCAGAGGCACGCAGGCGCCGAGGTTCCACTTGGACATTGCCCGGATCCTGGCCCCCGGCCGGTCCATGATCCGCCGTTCCGCCGTGGTGCTGTTCGCGCTCATGCTCACCTGTGGCCTGGCCGCACAGACCAAGAACGAACTGGAAAAGAAACGCGCCGCACTGGACAAACAGATCAAGACCACCACGGCGTTGATCGAACAGGCGAAGAAGGAGCAGCGCGTCACGCAAGAACAGCTTCAATTGCTCGAAAGCCAGATCCAGAGCCGCGAACAACTCATCAACGCCATGGGGGGTGAGCTGCGCGTGGTGGACCAGCGCATCGGTGAGGACATCGAGATGGTGGCATCCTTGGAAAAGGACATGGTGAAGCTGAAGGAGGAGTACGCACGTATGCTCCAATTCGCCTACCGCAACCGTAGTGCGTACGACCGTATGAGCTACCTCTTCGCGGCCAGCAGCTTCCAACAAGCCTACCGTCGCTCGCGATACCTCGCCCAGATCGCGGAACAACGGAAACGACAGGCCGCATTGATCGAAGAGACCCGTTCCACCATCGACCAGCGACTCGCAGGACTTCAGGATCAACGGGAGGAGAAGGCCAAACTCATGGGTGAGCAACAGGCCCAGCGCATGCGGTTGGACCACGACCGCAGTGGCCAGCAGAACGCGCTCGCCAACCTGAAGAAGGAGGAGGGCCGATTGCGCGAGACACAGAAGAAACAACAGAACCAGCGGCGCGAGCTCGATGCCGCCATTCGCAAAGCCATCGAGGCGGAGATCAAGCCCAAGCCGAAACCCGGCGCGAAGCCCGGCACGTCCGCCAAGCTGGACATCAGCCTAACCCCAGAGGCCAAGGTGCTCAACGCCGATTTCGAGAAGAACAAGGGCAAACTGCCATGGCCGGTGGAGAAGGGTGTGATCACCAGCCGTTTCGGCAAGCAGCCACACCCCGTGCTGCCCGGCATCGTGATCGAGAACAACGGCATCGACATCACCACGGAGAAGAACGCCTCCGTACGCGCCCTGTTCCGGGGCGAAGTGAGTAGCGTGATCGTGATCCCCGGCGCGGGCAAGGCGGTGATCGTGAGCCATGGCATCTACCGTACGGTGTACAGCAACCTTCGTGAGGTGACCGTGGCCAAAGGCCAGAAGGTGGACACCAAACAGACCCTGGGCACCGTGCTCACCGACGACAATGGCTCGGTGGCCCATGTGGAACTGTGGAAGATCTCCGCGGACGGCCTCATCAAGGTCGATCCCGGGCCGTGGTTGTTCCGGGACTGAACCGCTCTACCTTTGACCCCACAATTCCCACGCAAATGTCCTCCCCTGCGCTTTCCATTCTCCTTGGCGTGATCGGCCCTTGGCAGGTCGTTCTGATCGTCGTGGTGGTCCTGCTGCTTTTCGGCGGAAAGAAGATCCCCGAACTCATGAAAGGCCTGGGCGAAGGCATGCGCGAGTTCAAGAACGCCAAGGACGGCGCACCGAACAACGAAAAGAAGGACGAGACCAAGTAGTTGTCGCCGTAGCGTGAATTCGCACAAGACCTTTTCCGAGGCCCGCTCGGCCATGAGCCGTTCCGAGGTTGTTAAGGCCGTTGAGCAGGCGCTGAGCAGTGCTCATGCGCAGCAGCACCTCAACGCCTTCCTGGAGCTCTTCAACGAGAGCGCGCTTGAGCAGGCCGAGCGTGTCGAAGCCCGCTTGAGGGCCGGCGAGGCCGGGCCGCTCGCCGGGCTGGTACTCAGCATCAAGGACAACATCTGCTACAAGGGCCACAAGGTCAGCGCCTCCTCACGGATCCTGGAAGGCTTCACCAGCCTGTACAGCGCAACCGTGGTGGAGCGCCTGCTCGCGGCGGACGTCGTGATCATCGGCCGCACCAACTGCGACGAGTTCGCCATGGGCAGCAGCAACGAGAACAGCGCCTACGGCAACGTGCTGAACCCGCTGGACAACACCAAGGTACCCGGCGGTTCCAGCGGGGGGGCCGCCGCTTCAGTGGCCGCCAACATCGCCCACGTGGCCCTCGGCAGCGATACCGGCGGCAGCATTCGCCAGCCCGCCTCGTTCACCGGCACCGTCGGGCTTAAACCCACCTACGGCCGCGTGAGCCGATATGGCCTCATCGCATTCGCCAGCAGCTTCGACCAGATCGGCCCCTTCGCCCACACCGTGGAAGATGCCGCTGCCGTGTACCAGGTGATGGCCGGACACGACCCCAAGGACAGCACCACCAGCCGCAGGCCCATGGAGCCCGTGACCTTGGAGCATCCGGGCAAACTGCGCATCGCCTACTACCGCGAAGGGCTCGAACGTGCCGGCATGGACCCCGAAGTGGTGGCACACCTCCAAGCCCACATCGATCGTCTGAAGGCCGAAGGCCACACCGTGGAGCCGATCTCCGTGCCGCTGCTGGACCACCAGGTGCCCACCTACTACATCCTCGCCACCGCCGAGGCCAGCAGCAACCTCGCCCGCTTCGATGGCATCCGCTACGGCCACCGCAGCACCAAGGCCCATGGCGTGGACGAGACCTACCGACTCAGCCGCACCGAAGGCTTCGGCCCTGAGGTGAAGCGCCGCATCCTGCTTGGCACCTTCGTCCTCAGCGCCGGGTACTACGATGCCTACTACGCCCAAGCCCAGCGCGTGCGCCGCATCATCCGCGACCACACCCTCGCCACCTTCGCGGACCACGACCTGATCCTCAGCCCCACCTGCCCCTCCACCGCGTTCGGACATGGTGCGATCACCGATCCGGTGTCCATGTACCTCCAGGACATCTTCACCGTACAGGCCAACCTCGCAGGCACCCCCGCCATCAGCCTACCCACAGGCAAGCACAGCAACGGCCTTCCCTTCGGCGTACAACTCACTGCCAAGCCGTTCGATGAAGCCCGCCTGATGGCCGCGTCGAAGCATTTGTTCGGGGCATAGTTCACGGTCCTCAGCCCACCACCTCACGGACGGGCTCACCGGATCTCCTTTCATACAGCTTTGGGATGATCGCCTTCCAGCGATCCATAGATGGTTGACCGCCAGGCACGGAGAGGCGCAACACCTTGCAGAACGTATCAGGGCCCGGTCTTCCGCTGCACCTCGCTGCGTCCTCCGCGGTCGATCCGCATTGCGCCAGCGATCCGGATCGCGGCCCAAAACAGACGCCGCAGAGGGCTGGTCGCACGCACAACCACCACATAACACTGATACTCAGTATGTTATTTCACATCCGCGCGACCCAACATTACTTCGACGCGATCCCAGCACCACCCCTGCAGCCTTCATTTTTCCGAATACATCCCACTTTTCCGAAAACGGTCATGTTTTTCCCCGTGGATAACTCCGTTCATAACTACACCGATCGTTAACACCCCAACTCTTGCGCCCCCCTCATTCCGCCGATACCTTTGCCAGGGGTGCTTTTCAAGGGTGCTTGTCCACTCCGGAGGCCATTGATGTGAAGGAGGCACCATCCGTTTTGACCACCATGCTCGAAACGCCGCATTCGCCATGATCGGCGGTGCCTAGGACACGACGGTGCCGTTCGCATGACTCCGTGACCCCGAATTCCCAACTGGGGTATCGCACGCATTCCGTGCGATACGGCCACGGTAGTTGTCGCGCATCACACTAGACGCCAAGCCCAACAACTGGCTCAACTGGACGCTCCCATTCGGCAACACCGCAGACCTCGACTTCGTGTTCGCGGCCCTCATGCTCCATTGCAGCCAGCCTCCGCGAGCAGGAGAAAGGCACCATTCCACAACACCCTGTGGACATAACAATTGCCGTTGTTCCAACGTATTACAAGTACCTTGGACCCCATGTTCGCCTCTCCACGCACGCTCTTGCTGGCAACACTCTCGTTGGCAACACTGGCCTTGTACGCGCAGCCCTCAGACGCGCCATCCAACGCAGCCATCCCGGTTCTTTCGGACGATCCGGTGGCCCTGCGCCTGGACGAACTTGCGGCCATGCCTTGGGTGAAGAACTCTCCACTTCACGCCGATACCGCGAAGCTCAACGTCCACGGCTACCCTCCAGCCTTCATTCCGGTATGGTCCGAAGATGCGTACAGCAACAGACTTCATGCACTGGACGGGCACACCCCGTTCAACCTGACCTATAACGCGACCGTACGATCGTTCATCGACCTCTATGCCGTGCGTAAACGGGAGATGACCTCGCGCATGCTGGGCCTCGCTGACCTCTACTTCCCTGTTTTCGAGGAATACCTCGACAAGCACGGCATGCCCCTGGAGCTGAAGTACCTCGCCGTGGTAGAGAGCGCCCTCAACCCATCGGCCCGTTCGCGCGCTGGTGCCGTAGGACTTTGGCAATTCATGCTGCCCACCGGCAAGATGTTCGGCCTCAACGCCACCAGCTATGTCGACGAGCGCCACGACGTGTACAAGAGCACCGAAGCGGCATGCAAGTACCTGAAATACCTCTACGGACTCTATGGCAATTGGGAGATGGCGCTTGCCGCGTACAACTGCGGACCGGGCAATGTGAACAAAGCCATCCGCCGCAGCGGTGGCGCAAAGGACTATTGGAAGATCTACGACCACCTTCCGCGCGAAACACGGGGCTACGTGCCCGCCTTCATCGCGGTGAACTACGTGTTCGCCCATGCGGCCGACCACAATCTGTACCCAGCAACCCCGATGTTCTGTGGGCACCAGATGGATACCGTGCAGGTCTGTTACCCCCTGGACCTCGCCGGTGTGGCCCGCATGACCGGCAGCAACGAGAAGGAATTGCTCGACCTCAACCCCACCTTCAAACTGGGCGTGGTTCCCGATGTTGACCAACCTGTGACCCTCTACCTCCCCAAGCGTACGGCCGGCGTTTTCGTTTCCAACGAGGACAGCCTTAAATATGCCTTCTTCCGCACCACGCCCGCCCTCCCGCCCACGATCGAAGACCGCCCCGCCGCCACCGCGTCGGCACCTCGCTACCACACGGTCCGGCGCGGAGAGTCGCTCGGTGTCATCGCCAACAAGTATCGCCTGAGCGTAACAGAGCTTAAGCGGCTGAACAACTTGCGCGGCACCACGATCCATGCAGGCCAAAAGTTGAAGGTGGGACACACCACCACCACCGTGGCAGCGCGCGCCACCACCGAGCCGACGCAGAACACCGCACAACAGTACATCTATTACGAGGTCCAGCCAGGAGACACGCTGTGGAACATCGCCGAACGTCACCCCGGAACCACCGTTGATGACCTGCGCCGCATGAACACCGAATTGGAAAAGGATGGCCTGAAGCCCGGTCGCAAGATCAAAGTGGCGGTCCAGGAAGGTTGAGCCACCTTGTTCATCGACCAGGCCAACCGGCACTCCATCGTCTTTATTCCTGGATCTCAACGGCTTGTTCTTACCGTGGACAAGTGTTGAAAAGTACATGGTGCGGTGAGCGCCTGGAGCTTCTAATTTGCATCTCAGGCTTTGACGGCTTGGCCGTCGATCGGTGCCATGGAACTCACGCACATTAGACCCTTCGCACACAAACATTGCCGGTTCAAACTGCGCAATGGCAAGGAAGTGTTCGGCGTGATCTGGGAGGTGGAAACACAAAATGGCTCAGGGACCATGGCCGAACACCGGTTGTTCTTTGCCAGTATCCGAGACTACGAGCGCCTAAGAACAACCCCCGACGGTCCCGTCCATGTCATCGACATGCGACCCGAGGAGATCATCAACGTGGAAAGCCTCGCGAGCTGATCGCCCGGATCGTTCACTTCAATGATCCGGCACGCCAGAGAAGAAAGGCGTAGTTCCGAGCCACATCCTTCAACATCTCGAATCGTCCGCTGGCACCTCCATGTCCAGCTTCCATGTTCACATGCATCAGGATCGGCGCATTGCCCTGTTGATGCTCGCGTAAGCGCAGCACCCACTTGGCGGGCTCCCAATACTGCACCTGGCTATCGTGGAAGCCCGTACCAACAAGCATAGCCGGGTACACCCGATCACGCACATTGTCATACGGCGAATAGGCCAGCATGCGGTCGTACGCCTCACGTTCCCTCGGATCACCCCACTCCTCGTATTCACCGGTGGTGAGCGGAATGCTCTCATCCAACATCGTGGTCACCACGTCTACGAATGGCACATCGGCGATGACTCCGTTCCACAGTTCCGGCCGCATGTTCACCACAGCGCCCATCAGCAATCCTCCTGCACTACCCCCCCACGCATACAACCGTCCCGGATCCGCGTACCCGTTCTTCACCAGCCACTCCGCACAATCGATGAAGTCCGTGAAGGTGTTCATCTTATGCTCCATCTTACCGGTCTCATACCAATCGCGGCCGAGGTCCTCACCCCCTCGTATATGGGCGATCGCGAACACGAACCCTCGATCAAGTAACGACAAACGGGAACTACTGAACGTGGGATCCACCGTTACTCCATAGCTGCCATAGCCGTACAGCAGCAACGGCGAGGTGCCCGTAAGCACCTTTCCCTTGCGATACACGATGGAAACGGGCACTCGCTCTCCGTCCCGCGCCGGCACCCATACCCGCTCGCTCACGTAGTCCTTCGCATCGAAGCGGCCCACCACCTCCTGCTGTTTCAATAGGATGTCCGTAGCCCCATTCAGATCATGCTCGAACACACTGCTGGGGGTGGTCAGCGAGGTATAGCCATAGCGCAGCTTATCCGTATCCCACTCCGGATTCACACCGGTATAGCACACGTATGCCGGATCGTTGAACCGGATCTCATGCACATGACCATCGCTCAACCGGCGAACCACCAGATGGGTCAGCCCATCGCGCCGCTCCGAAAGCACCAAATGGTCTCGGAAGGTATCCACATCCTCCAGGAGAACATCGCTCCGATGGGGCACCACCTCCTTCCATTTCCGCTTGTTCCCCGTATCCCCTTCCGCACACTCCATCAGTCGGAAATTGAGCGCTTTCCAATTCGTCACGATATACCATTTCCCAGGCGTACTGGGCACATGGATCACGGTGTGTTCATGATCCTCTTCCCGCGGCAGGAATCGTTTGAACGTTCCCTTCGGATCATCCACGGACAACATCAGGTGCTCACTGCTCGTGGTGCTCTCCGTCGTGATCATCACATACCGCTCACTGCGGCTGCGGTAAACATCACAACTGAACGCAGGATCCCTTTCCTCATACACCAACACGTCCTGCTCCTCAGGGGTCCCCAGCTCGTGACGATAGATCCGATAGGTCCGCAGGGTTTCATCCTTTCGGGGATAGAACACCGTGTTCTCATCCGCCCAGGCACACCCACCGCCGGTGTTCGTGATCACATCGGGCAGATCCCTACCACTGTTCAGATCGCGGAACCGCAACTCATACTGACGCCGCCCAACACGATCCTCGCTATAACAGACCAGGTTGTTCCCGGGGCTGATCTCGAAATCGCCGAGGTCGTAATAGCTGCTCCCTGCGGCAAGTTCATTCTCGTCGAGGAAATCCTGCTCCTGCGCACCGACCTCATCCTTGCGTCGAACCTGTACGGCATACTCCTTCCCCTCCTCGAAGCGTGAATGGTACCAGTAGCCGTTCTCCCGATACGGAACACTCATGTCCGTCTCCTTGATCCGTGACCGCAGCTCCTTGAACAACTCCTCCCGAAGTTGCTTCACAGGCGCCAGTTCAGCCGCACAATAGGCGTTCTCTGCTTCGAGGTGGGCCACCACCTCCCGGGTGTGGGCATCCGGATCCGTGGCGTTCCGCTGCTCCTCGCTGAGCCGCATCCAATGATATTCATCCACGCGGGTGTGGCCATGTACAGTGATCTCGAACGGCTTCTTTGCCGCCCGGGGCGGAGCGGGTGCGGTAGTATTCATCTGCGAGAAGACAGTTGCGTCACCCAGCACGATCAAGAACGGTATGAAACGCAAGGATCGGAACATCGGGTACGCAGGGCTGCAAGGTAGCACCACCTACCCGAGCACCTGGTGCAACACGGCCGGTGACCGCAACTCGCCCAACCCTTCCATGTGTATGCGGAAGTAGAGCAGCAGGTGATCCAGCAGATCGCGGCGTAAGGCCGGAGCGATCGTCACTTGATGCATCTGGTCGAAGCCGATGGGCAGCAATGAGGCCAGCGCACCGGAGAGCGGCGCACCCATCGTATGACCATGACGTACGGCACCGCTCACGAACTCGCCTTCTACGAGGTCGAAGTGATCCTCTCCTGGCTGCGGTGCTACCGGAAGGAAACCCTGCTCCGCACTGTACCGCAGTAAGAAAATGAGCGGAAAATTCCGCACGTCCTCAACCTCATCCATGGCCCGTAGCGCTTCCTGCACGAAAGCGAACAACGCCGGGTCGGCAGCCTCTCCACGCAAGCTTCGGTACAGCACCTCTTGCACGAACAAGGCCAGGGCACCACGCACCGCATCGAAGGGGATCCGGACGAATGGTTCCGCAACACGAAGCTCACGTACAGCGAGCAGGTCCCGCTCGGGCGCCTCGTGCACCACAAGCTCCAACCGATTGAGCGGTTGTAGCGCAGCATGACCTCCCCCCCCCTTCTTACCTACGCGCACCACCAACGAACGAACACCGAGTAATTCCGTGAAAGCCTTCAGGACCACGGTATTGTCACCATGACGAATGGCCTTGAGCACGACGGCCCGGGTGGTATGCAACATGTTCTGGGGCCCGTGGACAGGCCGTTCCCGTGGTTGGAACTATTTCACCAACAGAAGCTTGGTATTGCACTTGAAGGCACCACTAAGATCACTGGCGAACACCAGGTATACGCCGGTGGCGGCACGTCTACCGCTCATGTCCGTTCCATCCCAGATGGCCTGCCCTCCTAACGACTTGGTCCGGTACACCAGGTTGCCGCTCACGTCGGTGATCTTCACCTCACTGTCGCTGACCAGGCCGGTGATGGCGATGGGGCCAACGTATGACTCCCGGACCGGGTTGGGGAACACCAGGGCACAACTGCTCTCTTCGGCCCCCTCCGTAGCATCACTCCGATAGCTCATGATCCCACGGTCCGTGCCGAAATACACCTCGCCCGTGGTACCGTCCACCGCCATGCACAGGATCGTATTGCTCGGCAGGGGGCTGTTCTCCACGGTGAAATGGTGCACCTCTTCCTGTCCATCGGCCGAGATCAGGTACACCCCGCTGGATTGGGTGCCGATCCATTTCCGATTCGCACCATCGACCACAATGGAATTGATGGCCTCGGTCTCCAGCAACACCTGCACATTGCCATCCTGCTCGATCAGGATCTGCTGTGCATCGACCGTACTACTCGTGAACACCGATGCCGGATCGTAATAGACCCCCAGGCCACGGCTGGTCCCCACCCAGATCTGACCATCGTGGTCCTTGGCCATGGTATACACATCCGGCGCGGGTAAGCCTCCGGTTCCCGGCTGGTTGTTCAACAGCTTGTAACTGTCATCATCCGGACTCTCCACCGAATTGCCACTATCATAGACCAGAATGCCATTCCCACGCGGGCGAATGATCCATTTATCTCCATTATCCGAAACAAGCATATCCGCAAGTAACAGGTTACCACTGAGCAGCGTACCCGGCGTGAAGGAGTACCATTCACCGTTCTTCTTGCGCACCACGATGGGCTTCGTGGACCACGGGTTCGATATCCAAAGGTTACCATCCGGATCGTAAGCCAGACCGCCCACGTACGTTCGACCCTGGTATGGGTTGATATCGTAGCCCAAGGCGCTGTTCGTAGGATTGTGGATCCGCTCAGGCCAGCCGTTGCGGAACTCCACCAAGCCCTCATCCCAACTCCCCACGAACGCATGGCGCGGATCCTTGGGGTCGATCACCACGGTGACCATATCCGCTATACCGCCGGTGAACTCGTTAACCCCGGACATGAACGGACTGCTCAATACGTCCACCGAGTGCCACTGATCATCCATGAAGATGTGGATGCCCTCCTGTCTGTACTGGTTGGCCCAGGTTCCGGTGAGCGCCCCAGCCGGTACGTAGACGTTCCCGTCCGCCGCGGCGATCCGCCAGGCGGCGGAGGCCCGTGGTCCGTTCGGCACCACGGCCATCGGCTCCCCACCACCCACGCGCAGCACCCCCCGGTTACGGTCCGCGATCCACAAATGACCCGATACCGAGGTGATCGCTTGCTGTGGGGATATGCCCTGACCTTGGACCTCCCCGACGTGGTTCACCTGCTGCATGTCCGTGTCGTACACGAACACCTCACTGGCGGTGGCCACCGCCAGCCGCTGTCCATCTGCGCTCACATGCAGGCTGCGGTTCACCTTTCCGAACAACGGCGCGAACCGGGACCATTGGCCATCCGGTTCCAAGACCAACAGACTATCACCACCGGTGGCCCTTGGCGCATTCAGCATCAGCCGATCACCGAACACCGCAACGCCATTGAACGGTCCCGATGCCAGAATGCCACCCATGTCCGTACGTCGATGCCAGTTATCGAAGAAGGCCAGGTTCGGCGCGTTACGTGCGGCAACGAAGAGACCATTTCCGGTCGCGGCATAGATGGAATCCGTCGTCATGCTGATCCCATTCACCTGCACCTGTGTGCCCCCCGGGCCGATGAACCAGGTCTCGCGCACTTCCCGGGCAGCAAGGTCCAGCACAACGATACCAAAGCCACACCCCAGATAAGCCATCGGCCCTTCCATGTACACGCTGTAAACGCCCTTGTTCCCGACGATGGCGCTGCGTTCAATGTCGCCGATGTTCACCGAACCCTCACCCTGGAGCAGGTCCAGGTTCCCGTTGGTGTAATACACCAGCATCGCCTGCAACTGCGTGTTCCATGCAAGCCCCTGGATCCCCACATCACTCAACACGTTGATCTTGTTCTCGCGCTCAACCTCACCGGTCTCTTGGTGATATCGGAAAGTACTAGTGTTGGACGCCGCATAGATGTATGACCCCCCCTCGGCCACGGCGACCACATTCACATAGGAGAAATGGTCTCGCCACTCCCCGATCGCCGATTGACCCTGGGACGGAATGGTGGTGGCGATCAGTGCCGGGGCCAGTAGTTTCCTAATCATCGTTCAAGACTTGCACAACGTATTTCCGGACCGAATGGTATGGGCAAGGTAAGGCCGACAATGAAGAACGCCCCGGCGGGGGCGTTCTTCTTCCGGAGGTCGCGTGCGGATTCGAACCGCAGTAGCAGCTTTTGCAGAGCTGTGCCTAGCCACTCGGCCACGCGACCATTTATGGCGGGCGAAGATAGGTGGTTCCAACTACACTACGGTGGACCCGGTCGCACATACGACCCGCCCCGGCCGAAGAGCACGCGATGTCTCACCATCAAACCCAGAGGGCTCCTCAACGTTGGTTGGGAGGTGAACGAGGAGGATCCCGAAGTCAACTGAGGTACGGGACCACTGTGTAGCAGGTGGATACGATCGCCCTTGGATAGCACACAGTGATGATCATGAGCCGCCTGATCGCCTGGCCCAGAGTGCCCCTGGCATTTCGTCGGCCCCGGAACTTGCGGATGCTCTGCTCCAACACCGGCAACGAGGCCGGTGCCCAGGAGCGCGACCGGGGACTGTGCCCTACCCTTCGATGGTGTAGACCGCTTGATCCACGTCGCCCTGGATGGGTGGGCGCAACTTCGTTAACCGGACCCGCCAGTGCAAACCCGGCCCCCACGCATCGCGCAATGCTGCATGGACCCGAAAGGCAGCATGCTCGATCAGCTTGCTACGCACCGCCATTTGCTCCCGCACGATCGCCGTTACCCGGCCATAATCCACGGTACTACCCAGCTCATCGCTGTGTTCAGCCGCGGAAAAATCCCCATCCACACACACATCCACCACAAAATGACCCCCGATGCGCGCCTCTTCATCCAGGCAGCCATGATAGGCATACACCCGGATCCCGTTCACCTCGATCAGGCCCATGTGCCACAATGTTCCAGACCAGCTCGCAATCGCGCCACAACCTCGTCTCGCCCCAGCAAGGCGCACACATCGAACATTCCCGGACCCTGCATGCGACCGGCGACGAACAAACGGTGGATCGGCATCAGCTGGCCGACCTTCATGTTCTGCTCCTGAAGCACGGCATTGAAGACACCCTCCAGATCAGCCGGGGAGAACGATGTCAGGCTCAGCAACTTCTGGATATAGAGCTCCAACGCTGGTCCCGCCTCCGGTTTCCAGCGCTTCTTCAGCTCTTCCTCGGCAGCCGCGTTTCCCGTTAACGGAGACCCCGGAACGAAGAGGTAGGTACCCTCCAACATATCATCCACGAAAGTGGCGCGCTCCTTGAGCAACGCTACAGCATGCGTGGCACGCTCCGGAGTGGTGGTGATGCCGCGTGCGGCCAGCTTATCCATCAGCTGTGCACCAAGCTCCGCATCATCGCGCATCCGGAGGTATTGCTGGTTGAACCACTTGGTCTTTTCCGGATCGAACTTGGCTCCTCCCTTATGAACGCGGGCCAGGTCGAAAAGATCGACGAGCTCGGCAAGGCTCATGATCTCCTTATCGGTGCCTGGGTTCCAACCAAGCAATGCCAACATGTTGATGAAGGCCTCGGGGAAGTATCCTTTCTCGCGATAGCCACTGCTCTTCTCCCCACTCGTGGGGTCCACCCAGTCCAGGGAGAACACCGGAAATCCGAGCCGGTCCCCATCCCGCTTGCTCAGCTTGCCGTTCCCATCGGGCTTCAGGATCAACGGCAGGTGTGCGAAAGCCGGGCGCTCCCAGCCGAACGCTTCATAGATCAACACATGCAACGGCGCGCTCGGCAGCCACTCCTCTCCACGGATCACATGAGTGATCCGCATCAGATGGTCATCCACGATGTTCGCCAGGTGATAGGTGGGCATGCCATCGCTCTTGAACAGCACCTTGTCGTCGATGTTGGCGCTGTGCACCACCACCCAGCCCCGAATGATGTCCTCAAAACGCACCTCGGCATGCCGAGGCACCTTTAGGCGCACCACGTATTGATCACCGCGCGCCAATCGCTCCTTGACCTCATCGGCGCTGAGCGTCAAAGAATTCTTCATGTGCTCGCGGGTCACCGCATTATAGGCTGGTGCGGCCACTCCGGCGGCCTGTAATCGCGTGCGCATGGCGTCCAACTCCTCAGGCGTATCGAACGCATAGTACGCCTTATCCTTGGCGATCAGCTCCATCGCATACTCCTTGTACAGAAGTTTACGGTCGCTCTGGCGATACGGTCCATCGGGGCCACCCACCCAAGGGCTTTCATCGGGCACCAGTCCGCACCATTCCAAGCTCTCCCTGATGTACTCCTCGGCGCCGGGCACATACCGGGTCTGGTCGGTATCTTCAATGCGTAGCAGGAACTGGCCCCCGTGCTTCCGGGCGAAGAGGTAGTTATAAAGCGCAGTGCGCACACCCCCCATGTGCAATGGACCGGTGGGGCTTGGAGCGAATCGAACACGAACGGACATGTGGGTCGGATGATCGGGACCCACAAAGGGGTTTGGCCCTGGGATCCCGGGAAAATGGAACGCGAAGGTAACGGGTAACCGCCGCTCAGATCTGCACCCCCTTGACCAGCAGCCGCTGCCAAGCCGTATGACGGCGCAGGTACGTCTTCACGAAGGGGCAATAGGGAACCAACTTCATTCCCCTGGACTCCACCCACGCAAGCACCTTCTCGGTCAAAGCCTCGGACACCCCCTCACCCTCCACCGCCGGTGGCACCAGAAGATGGGTGAGGAAGATCCGATCCGGCGTGCGATCATATTCCATACGGACCCGATGGCCCCCTATCACCAACACGAACTGGCGCGACTCTTCTTCATCGATCAACGGCAGTTCGTTCAGATCAGCGGTTCGGGCATTAGCTTTCCTTGACATGACGGGCCGCAAAATTACAGCGATCCCCCGCTTCATTAGAAGTTCAGGGTCGCCGAAAGGAACGGCATGCCCGCCTCGGTGACCTTGACCGAATACTCCTTATCGTAGGCCAGACCCACATCGATCGCCAATTCATCGCCCAGGATCCGCGCTCCGAAACTGTGGGCCATGAAATCGCGTTCCGGATCCATGAAGATCCAGTGCTCGGTGACCAACATCACATTCGCAAAAACGCGCAGTGTGCCACCCAGACTAACCACCGGAGCACGACCCGCCCGCCTCCCGTCATGCATCCACCCACCAGCCAAAGTGAGCTGATCGTCCTTATCGCCGATGGTACACATGGCCATGCCCATGAAAAAGCCCGGGGGCGGGGCGACACCATCGGCCACGGTGGCCCCCACCGGCACCCTTGCGTTCATGTAGGTGAGCGAAGCTCCCAGGTGGAACAGCTCGGACGTGCTACCCGAAACCTGCATTCGACCCAGATACATGGGACCACCCGCACGTGCACGGATCAAGGACACCAGGTCGATCGCGCCTACCACGGAAAGCGCTTCGGTCAATCCATAGGCCATGGTGTTCAGCGACACCATCGTGTTCTTATAGTACCCCGTCCGCTTCCGAAGTGGGATGGCCGAGAACGAGGCGAAATAGTGGGAACCGTAAGTGTTGTTGGACCGCCTTACCCGCGCGGTGGACCGCCGTGGCCGGAAGACCTGCTCCACCGAGCCCTCGGACCCACCCGACCGGCCGACCGGAAGCCCCTCCGTCTCCGAGGTCGCCAACAGCACGGTCAACAAAACCAACAACCTGATCAGCCACATATCGCTTAAGACGAGACCACCAGCATCCGGATGCCTGAACGGAATGGTTCGACCGGAGTGGTGTCCCCAAAGCTGGTCACCGGAAGATCCACCCCTGTTCCGTCCTCAAGCAAGGCGGATCATACGCGGCGTAGCGGGTACGGCGCAATGGTCCAACGCGGCAGGACGGCGATAGAGGAGCGGAGATGGTCAACACCATTTGAACACCCAATACCAGCCGATCAGCCTGCTCAATTCCCCAAGCCTTCTCCAGCCAGAACAAGCCCTCCGACCAGCCTTGAACGCAGACCACCCCGCACGCAACCACCCCTCCGCCACCTTAGCTTTGTTCGGAATACCATCACGCCCACCCGTAGGACAGACCACGCCAATGCAGTCGAACGACCTGATCGTTAAGCTGGACGCCTTCATCCGGAAGTATTACAAAGACCGGGTGATCCGTGGCTTGCTGTACAGCATTGGATTGGTGGTGGCTTTCTTTCTCACGGCCGCAGCGCTGGAGTATTTCGGGCACTTCGGCTCCGGCACGCGCACCTTGCTTTTCTGGAGCACCGTGGCGGCCACGCTCTTCGTGGTGGTGCGGTTCATCATCATCCCACTGCTCAAGCTCTTCCGCCTTGGTGCGGTGATCACCCACGAAGAAGCAGCGCTCATCATCGGCACACACTTCACCGAAGTGAGGGACAAACTGCTGAACACGCTGCAGTTACGCAGCATGGCAACATCCGGCGACCATGGATATGGACTCGTGGAAGCGGCCATAGATCAGCGCAGTCGAGAGCTCGGACCCATCCCCTTCCTCAACGCGATCGACCTACGCCGCAATACGCGTTACCTCCGCTTCGCACTGCCCCCGCTGGCCATTCTGGCCATCCTGCTCCTGGCCGCACCCAGCCTCATCACCGGACCGACCAAGCGCCTCATCGAGCACGGCCGTGAATTCGCCCCGGAAGCCCCGTTCCGATTCATCCTTCAGAACGACACCCTCGAAGTCCCCGAATCCCAGGACTTCGAGGTGACCGTGGCACTCGAAGGACAGGCCATACCGCAACAGGTGGCCCTCGAGGCCAACGGACAGCTCATACCTCTGGTGAAGAAGGATGCCACCCGCTTCACTCACCGTTTCCGCAACGTACAAGAACCGGTGACCTTCCACTTCTCCGCTGAGGGCTTCCGGTCGCAGCCCTTCACCCTGCGCACCATCCCCGATCCTCTACTGCTGGGTTTCAGCCTCGCGCTCGAGTATCCGGGCTATTTGAACCGACCCAACGAAACTCTGGCCAACACCGGAGACATCACCGTGCCGGTCGGCACCCGTGTCACCTGGAACGCCAACACCCGTAGTGCCGACGGCCTCGATCTCGCATTCGACGACACCACCTTCGCTCTTGGTCCAGTGGGCGGCACGGGTGGGCAGGAGGGTTTCCGCGCCACACGACGGATGCTGCACAGCCACACCTACCGCATGAGTCCGCGCCACGGAGACCGTGCCGCACGCGCCCCCCTCCAATACCGTGTGGAGGTGATCCCAGACCTCTATCCCACCATCCAGGTGGAGACCCGAACCGATAGCACTGCCCTGAAACGCCTGTTCTATCACGGTGAGCTCGGAGACGACCATGGCTTCAAGCGCCTGTTGTTCCACTATCGCTTCGTAGAGGGTGGAGACAGCGTGCCCCAGGACCTGCGCAGCGGCATTCAAGAACTGCCGCTGGACACCCGCAACACCCGCCAGGAGTTCTTCCATAGCTGGGACCTATACGGATTCTCCCTGAGCCCAGGGGACAAAGTGGAGCATTGGTTCGAGGTGTGGGACAACGACGGGGTGAACGGAAGCAAGAGCGCACGAAGCACCCCGCAGGTCTTCGCCGCACCAACACTGAGGGAGCTCGCCGAGAAGGAGAAGGAGAATAGCGAGGCCATCAAGAGCAGCCTGGAAAAGAACATCAAAGAAGCACGGGACCTCCAAAAGGACCTGGACAAGATGCGGCGCGATCTGCTTGAAAAGAAGGAGTTGACCTGGCAGGACAAGCAAAAGCTGGAAAAGGTGATGCAGCGCCAGCAACAGCTTCAACAACAGATCGAGAAAAGCACCGAACAGCTCCGCGAAAACCAGCAACAACAGCAGGAGTTCCGACCACAGGACGAACGACTCCTTGAAAAACAACAACAGGTGCAGGAACTCTTCCAGAACGTGCTCAGCGAAGAAATGAAGGAACTCTACAGGCAGGTACAAGAGCTCATGGACAAGCTGGACAAGGATCAGCTCCAACAACAACTGCAGGAGATGAAAATGAGCCAGGAGGATATCGAGAAGGAGCTGGACCGCGCCCTGGAGTCGTTCAAGCGGATGGAGGTGGAACAAAAAGCCGAAGACATCATCAAACAACTCGAAGCCCTATCCGACAAGCAGGAGAAACTCGCCGAAGAGACCGAACAAGGGAAGAAGGACCAAGAGGAATTGAAGGCTGCACAAGAGGAGCTTAACAAGGAGATGCAGGACCTGGTGAAACAACTCGACGACCTGCAACAGAAGAACAGTGCGCTGGAAAGTCCCTTGGACATCCCCCAGACCGACGAGAAGGAAAAGAACATCCAGGATCAACAGCAACAAGGAAGTCAAGAGCTCGAGAAGAAACAGAACAAGAAAGCAAGCCAGTCACAGAAAGGAGCCGCCGAACAAATGGATCAACTGGCCCATGAAATGAAGAGCGGGATGCAAAGCGGCGCCCAGGAACAACAGGAAGAGGACATGGACGCCCTCCGCCAGCTGCTGGAGAACATCGTACAGTTGAGCTTCGATGAAGAAAAGCTCATGGCCGAAGTGACCCGTACCAGCATCAAGGATCCGCGCTTCGTGGAACAAGGCCGCACCCAGCGCAAACTGCGCGATGACGCCAAAGTGATCGAAGACTCGCTTTTCGCCTTGAGCAAGCGTGTGCCACAGCTGCAAAGCATCGTGAACCGGGAAATGAACGCCGTGAACGGCAACATGGACGATGCCGTTCAGCTCATGGGTGATGCACGCGCCAATGAGCGCTCCAAACCCATGGCGGCCGACAAACAACAACACGCCATGACCAGCCTCAACAACCTGGCTTTGTTGCTGGATGAAGCCCTGCAGCAAATGATGGCCCAGATGAACGCCCAAAGCAAGCCCGGAAGCGGCAACTGCAATAAACCCGGTGGTTCGGGAAGCAAACCTGGCGATTCCGCGAAGATGGCCAAGATGAAAGCGAACCAGCAGGCTCTTCAAAAACAACTGGAGGAAATGCGGAAAGCCATGCAGGACGGAAAGAAGCCCGGCGAGAAACCAGGCGAAAAGAACCCCGGAGGCATGGGAATGCCCGGTATGAGCCAACAACTGGCCCAGATGGCCGCCCAGCAGGCCGCGATCCGCAAGGAGATGCAGAAACTGGCACAGGAGCTGAACAAGGATGGCAGTGGTGCAGGAAACCCAATGAACAAGTTGGCCGAACAGATGGAGCAGAACGAGAAGGACATCGTGAACAAGAACATCACCCCCGAGACGTTGCGCCGCCAACAAGAGATCATGACGCGATTGCTCGAACACGAAAAGGCCGAACGCGAGCGTGAAATTGACCAGCAACGCACCAGCAACGAAGGAAAAACCCTGCCCAGCGTGAACCCGGCACGCTATTTCGATCATCAACGGCGCAAAGCACGCGAGGCTGAACTGTTACGAACAGTGCCTCCGGGATTGAAGCCGTATTATCGCGACCGGGTCAATGCCTATTTCGGTACTTTTGACCGACCCTGAACGCCATGGCCGCATTGATCCAAGAGCTCCAATTCACCCAACGGATCGCCTTCCCAGCGAAAGCAGAGAACATCGCGCTCGCTGAAAAGCTGATCGACGAGGCCTGTACCGCACACAACGTTCACGAAAGCCACTATGGCAACATCCTCATCGCCCTTACCGAGGCGGTGAACAATGCCATACACCATGGCAACGCCCTGGATCCAGCCAAGAACGTCACACTCGGCTACGAGGTCGTCGGGGATCGGATCGTCTTCTTGGTGCAGGACCAGGGGCCCGGGTTCGATTTCAACCACCTTCCCGACCCGACCGACCCACAGAACATCGAGAAACCCCATGGACGGGGTGTTTTCCTGATGCGAGCCCTCGCCGATGATGTGGAGTTCAGCGATCATGGTGCGACCGTGGCCTTGGCCTTCAGCCTTCAACCGGTAAAAGAGTGATGGCGGCCAACGGCACGATCGGGTTCGTGGTACAGGCGGTCCCCGATGCCTTCCGGGAACGTGCGCGATTGCGCAAATGGCTCTTGCGCGTGGCGCAGGACCATGGTACGCGGATAGACGACATGTGCTATGTGCTCATGACGGACAAGGGCCTGCTCCATTTCAACCGGACTTTCCTGCACCACGACGACCATACCGATGTGATCACCTTTCCGGTGGAAAGCAACAACGGCGTGGCCGGCGATGTGCTCATCAGTTACCAGCGGGTGAAAGAGAACGCCGCCGAATACGGGGTAACAGCACAGCATGAACTGCGGCGGGTGATGGTGCATGGACTACTACACCTCCTCGGCCATAAGGACAAGACCAAGGCCGACCGCCAGGCCATGCGGGCCATGGAAGAAAAGTACCTCGCCCTATTCTGATCATTGGGACGTTCAGTAGCGGCCGTAGATGTGCGGCTATTTTTTCACAGCTCGATACGACGGACCTGCTGCCTAGCGGGGCCTCCTGAATAGGTCTCTCGGAAAAATTGGGATAAGAGCGGGCCGATCGGCTGGTATTGGATGTTCAATTGGTATGCGAGCCTCTTGGGGATCTCCTGAACGAAGGAACCCGAGGCTATTTTTCGGTCAGGCACAGCCGAAAGATCATCGCGTAGCGGTTTCTACAGGATCATTTGGGGGCGAAGCATGGGCGAAAAAGAGACCGGGGAACGAGTTAGAGGAGATCCCAAACGGGCTCAAAGACGACCCCTATATACCGAACGGTACCATACACCACTGGAACAAGCCCCCGAACGATGCACCCTGACCGGGTCCGTTCCGGCCGCAGACCGGACCACACCCACAACGATCAGCGCCCTTCCGCTCCAGAACACCGGAAACAGGCCAGCGGTCAACGAACGAGCCGCTGCCCAATGGACAGCGGCTCGCATCATGGGTTCCTCAGCCCTACTTGGCAGCTGGATCCTTGCCGCCATTACCGCCCAACTCACTCTTGTTCGCATCCAACATCTTGTTGGCGGTCGTCAAGATCTCACGCGCCGTGGCAAAGGTGCCTTTACTGTTCTCACTGGTCGCCTTGTTCACCACGTCAAGCTGTTCGGTAAGCTGCTTCTTCATCTCGAGCAACCCCTCCACCCTCGACCGGTAAGTTCCCTGTTCGGCTTCTGACGCCGTTGCGGACATCTGCTTGAGTTGATGGATCATGTTGTCGGTATTGCCCAGCGTGTTCTTCAGATCACGCGAGATCTCTCGCTTCTGCTGGGCTACGGCATCGTTCGTGGCCGATACTGGAGCCAGAGCGGGAGTGGTCTTTTCTTGCGCGATCGTCGCCGTCGTAGCGAACAGGGCAACTGCGAGTGAAAGGATGGTCTTGTGCATGGTCATTGAGGTTTCGTTTGAGTTAGACGTGCAGGATGGTGGGGAGGTTGTTCGGCCAACCGTGCCAGAGGTGCCAAATTACTCTGCCAGAGGTCATGATACCCATTTTATAGCCTGAACCCGGCCCATGACCGACCAGACCATACCGAACGGGGGCCAAACACCCAGGACCATCGGCGGGCTCATGGAAGTACGAAACGACCCGCCACAGCCGAACCGGCGAGGCGCCAGGTGTACACCCCGGAAGCCACACCGTCCAGGTCCGCCTGGGCCGAGCCATTGACCATGGCCACCTCATAGCACCGGATGCCGCGGATGTCATAGAGCTCGATGGTTCCGGATCGCAGGTTCGCCGCAGAGGTGATCCACCAACTCACCCGCCTACCCTGCACACGAAGTGCACCCGTGCCCCTCTCCTCCACCTCGGCCAAGCCCACACCCAGCTCCACCCCATTGAAGCCTACCAGAACAGGATCATGGTCGCCACTTCGATAGGGGCCGGGCTGATACCGGTCCACATTCGCATCGCGGTAGTCCAAGGTGGACGGCTCGTCGGCATTGATATGCCACACCGCCACACCGGAAACCGCCTGGTCCATGGCCGGGGTGGTGATCACGTGATCCAGGGCGCCATACATGCCCTGATAGCCGAACGTATAACCCTCCTCCATCGTCTGGTGGACCAAGCCCGCTGCCCGCGCCCGATCGATCGGGTCCTCCTGGCCGTAGGCGTTGAAGTCACCCATGATCAGCTGGGGTTCGATCCCTGTGGCATTTCGCAAACCAGCCCAATGATCCACCAAGGCATTGATCTGGTCCCGACGCATGGCATTGAAACACCCCTGGCCATCCCCTTGATCCTCGTTCGCTCCTTCAGCACCATCACACAACTTGCTCCGCAGGTGCACTGTACTGAATAGGAACCGCCCACCGGACGCGTTCAATCGGAATCCTTGGGTGAGATGGGGACGCTGGAACAGGGACGTGTTCAGCGCGTAAAGCGGGGTGACGGGGGTCATCACACTTGGCTTGTACAGGATCACCGTACGTGTGCCCTGCCCGAAAGCATCTTCCTCCAACGCCGCATAGGTGCCCGCACCCATCGCCGCATTCAGCGCAGCAAGCAGATCACCCCAGGCCGCATCCGTGTTCTCCACCTCGCACAGGGCCATCACATCGGGATCCATGGCCTGCAGGGCCGCCACCAATTTGGTACGTTGCCGACCGAGTTCGGCCGCGTTGGAGGCCCCCCAGCTATCCAACGTGGTGAAATAGTTGTGCAGGTTATACCCTACCGCACGCACCGTGCCCGCCACAGTAGGGACCCCCGGCCGTGAAGCATGCTGGAACACAACGCCAACCGTGGGCTCCACCTTGTACTGGCCATACGAATAGTGCAATACCCCTACAAGATCGACCACCGTCGACCCCGCCCTCAGCGTTCCTGAAGCATCGGCCCATGGGGCTGGTGTCGGCCACGCGTTCGTACGCGCATCATCCAGCAGCACGTAACTCCGATCGATCGCACTTTGCGCCGCAGAAATGGCCGCAGCGTTCGACGTGCCCGTGTAGCTCGTGCCCACAGCGTTCACATCATTCGGGTCCAAATGGTCGGTGGGCACCCTGGTGTGCTGCGGTGCCAGGTACACTTCGCCATACTGCGACCAGCTACTGTTATCCACCACCACCAACGAGCCAGGAAACCGCAACAGCATGCCTTCATACCGCTCCCAGTGATCGTACGAATCCAATGGTAGAGCGACATCCGTAGGAGTCACTTCCCCAGACCCCAGCACGGTGAAACTGGCATTGGTGATCTCGGTGAGGCCATTGTACTCGACCACCGTACCCGTGACCGAGACCCGTTGTCCCGGAACCATGTTCCCCGCGTTGGAGCCATACACGAAGATCCCATTGCTGGTGCTGGGGTCCGCGTCGCACCCTGGCTTTTCAATGAAACAGCCGTTGATCGTACCCGACCCCGAGAACCGCGCGGTCACAACACCATCCGTGGTGACCTGCTGACCCTGGTAAGGGCTATTGGTTCCATTCCCCTGAATGGCACAAATGGTCTGCGCCTGACTCAACGCAGGCCATAAAAGAAGGGGGAGAAGTATCCAGTTCGCTCGCATGGTCGGGTGTCGAAAGGTAGGACGGGTTTCCCCTGTCGCCCTGTGCACAATCCCGAAACGATCCAAGGAGGACCCATTTGTACAACCATCACCTTTGACGACCCAATCTCTCACCATGCGGATCGCCCATCGCTGCCTACTCCTGACCCTGCCCCTTGCGGCTTGTGGAACCAGCGACAACCAACACACCACCATGAACCACCCACTCGCTGTCGCCAGCACGCTGCCCTTCCAAGCTCCGATGTTCGACAAGCTGAAGGATACCGACTACCAACCCGCTATCGAAGCGGGAATGGCCGTTCAACTCGATGAGGTGAAGGCCATCGCGACGAACCCGGAAGCACCCACCTTCGAGAATACCATCGTGGCCATGGAGAAAAGCGGCCGACAGCTCAGCCGAGCCACCTCCATTTTCTTCAACCTAACGAGCAGTGCCACCAACGATGCCCTACAAGCCGCCAAAGCCGACCTGATGCCCAAGCTATCGGCCCATAGCGATGCGATCAACATGAACGATGGCCTTTTCCAACGTGTGAAGGTCGTCTACGAAAGCCGCACCGGCTCCGGCCTGGACCCTGTACAACAGCGCTTGGTGGAACGCTATTACGACCGCTTTGTTCGGGCTGGTGCCCTGTTGGATACCAAGGACAAGGAACAACTGAAAAAGCTGAACGAAGAAGAGGCCAACCTGAACACACGTTTTCAGGACAACATCCTGAAGGCGCGATCGGCAGCGGCCATCGTAGTGGACCGGCGGGAGGAGCTTGATGGCTTGAGCGACGAAGCCATCGCCGCCGCGGCAGAAACGGCCAAGGCCAAAGGACACGAGGGGAAGTGGCTCATCGAACTGATCAACACCACCGGACAGCCCGCACTGGCTTCCCTCAAGAATAGGAACCTGCGCAAGAGGATCCATCTGGCCAGTATCGACCGGAACACCAATGGCGATACGGACAACCGGCCCATCGTGGCCCGCCTTGCCCAGCTACGCGCACAGAAGGCACAACTGCTCGGCTACCCCAACTGGGCCAGCTACGTGATGGATGATCAGATGGCCAAAACCCCAGAAGCCGCACTGGAACTTCTGACCGGACTGGTCCCCAATGCCGCCCGGAACGCCAAAGCCGAAGCCGCCAAGCTTCAAGCCCTCGCTGATAAGCAAGGCGCCGGCCACCCGATCGAAGCTTGGGACTGGGATTTCTACAGCGAACTGGTGCGAAAGGTCGAGCACAACCTCGACGAAGCGGCGATGAAACCCTATCTCGAGTTCGATAGCGTGCTAGTGAACGGAGTGTTCTTCGCTGCGGAAAAACTCTACGGCCTCACTTTCAACGAGCGGACCGACCTGCCCGTATACCATCCCGATGTACGGGTGTTCGACATCATCGACACGGGCGGCACCGTGATCGGCCTGTTCTATGGCGACTATTTCGCCCGCGACAACAAGAACGGTGGCGCCTGGATGAGCTCCTTCGTGGACCAAAGCACCCTGCTCCAACAACAGCCCGTGATCACCCAGAACTGTAACTACGTGAAGCCCGCGCCCGGCCAGCCCTGCCTGATCGGCTTCGACGATGTGATCACCCTCTTCCACGAGTTCGGACATGCGCTCCATGGCATGCTCAGCCGACAGACCTACCCCCTGTTCAGCGGCACCAACACCAGCACCGACTTCGTGGAATTCCCCTCCCAGATCAACGAGGCCCTGGCCACCGATCCAGCCGTTCTAAGCAACTATGCCAAACACCACAAGACCGGTGAGCCCATGCCTCCGGAGCTTGTGGCCAAGATGATGGATGCCCGTACCTTCAACCAAGGCTACACCACCAGTGAATACCTGGCCTCGGCATTGCTGGATATCGCATGGCACATGCTGCCTGCGGACGCACCCTTGGTGACCGACGTGGAAGCCTTCGAAAAGGCTGCTTTGAAGAAATACGGTCTGGAGAACGCACAAGTTGCGCCCCGGTATAAGACAAGCTACTTCAGCCATATCTGGGGAGGGGGCTATGCAGCCAACTACTACGCCTATATGTGGAGCGAGGTGTTGGATGCCGATGGATGCGCATGGTTCCAGGAACACGGAGGCTTCAACAGGACCAACGGCATGCACTTCAGGAATACGGTGCTTTCTCGGGGGGGTAGCAAGGATGGTCAACAACTCTACCACGACCTCACCGGACGCGATGCACGCTTGGAGCCTTTGTTGAAACGTAGGGGTCTGGAGTGAATCAACGAACACTCGGGCTGGGAACGACCCGCTGTGCCAGACCATTCAGCACCGGCCTGATCCCCCTTGGATCGGTCCGTACCACGGTGTGAGTTGTACTCGACGAGCAAGCCTGCTGGTAACGTGATCGCTTCGGCGGACGATACAACCGATCAAGGATCGACCTAACTTTGCTGCGTCCATGGAACCTATCCCTACAAAAACGATCAATTCCCTGAAGATCAGGGATCTGATGGATTCGTTCCACGTGGAACATGACCAATGGAAGATCAGTATGATGTGATCGTCGTAGGTGCTGGACACGCCGGCAACGAAGCGGCGGCGGCAGCGGCGAACATGGGTTCACGCGTCTTGCTCATCACCATGAACATGGGGGTGATCGGCCAAATGAGCTGCAACCCCGCTATGGGTGGTGTGGCCAAGGGCCAGATCGTACGCGAGATCGATGCACTGGGAGGACTCTCGGGTATCATTTCCGACAAGAGCGCCATCCAATTCAGGATGTTGAATAGAAGCAAGGGACCCGCCATGTGGAGCCCTCGCACCCAGAACGACAGGAACCTATTCGCCAGCGAATGGCGGCATGCGCTGGAGGCAACACCCAAGGTTCACTTCTGGCAGGATAGTGTCAGTGAGATCTTGATCGACAAGGGACGGGTGACAGGCGTTCGCACAGGCCTCGGCAAGCACGTTCACGCCCGTTCCGTGATCCTCACGAGCGGTACGTTCATGAACGGCCTGATGCACATTGGCGAACGACAGATCGGGGGGGGGCGAGCCGGGGAAAGGGCCAGCCACGGAATCACCGAACAACTCGTCCGGATCGGATTTGAAGCCGGACGAATGAAGACCGGAACACCGCCCCGGGTCGATGGCCGCAGCATCGACTATCGACAGCTCGAAGAACAACCCGGTGATCCCGACCCAGGCAAATTCAGCTTCTCACCTACCACAGCTCCCCTTACACGTCAACTCTCGTGCTGGATGACCTATACCAGCCCAGAGGTGCACGACATCCTCCGTACCGGCTTCGACCGAAGTCCAATGTTCAATGGCCGGATCCGCGGCCTTGGTCCCAGGTACTGTCCGAGCATCGAAGACAAGATCGACCGATTCGCGGAAAAGGATCGTCACCAGATCTTCGTAGAACCCGAGGGTTGGAACACGGTCGAAACCTACATCAACGGATTCAGCACAAGCCTTCCGGAGGAGGTCCAGCTGGCCGCTTTACGTCGCATACCTGGATTCGCCAATGCCAGGATGTTCCGACCAGGATATGCTGTGGAGTACGATTACTTCCCGCCAACACAACTTAAGCATAGCCTGGAAACGAAACTCGTAAATGGCCTCTATTTCGCTGGACAGATCAACGGCACAACAGGCTACGAAGAAGCCGCGTGTCAAGGCCTTATGGCGGGCATCAATGCGCACTTGAAGCTGAACGACAAAGAGCCGTTCGTTCTGCGTAGGGACGAAGCCTACATCGGAGTCCTGATCGACGACCTCATCACCAAAGGAACCGAGGAGCCCTACCGGATGTTCACCAGCAGGGCCGAATTCCGGATCCTTCTTCGCCAGGATAATGCCGACCTCCGACTCACCGAACGCTCACATGCAATTGGCCTGGCCTCGGATAGTAGAATGGAACGTGTGACCCGTAAAAAGGAGATCACCAATAGTCTGATCGGCTTTCTAAAAGCCGAAAGCGTTGCGCCAGAGCAAGCGGACCCTGTGATCGTTCCACGTGGAACAACACCTCTCCGCCAAAAGGTTCGGCTCTATGATGTTCTACTTCGCCCACAGATATCCTGGGCCGATATCACCCAGATCGCACCTTCCTCAGCGCAACATCTTAACACATCTCCGGACCTGGCCAACGAGGTTGTGGAGCAAGTGGAGATCAATGTGAAGTATGATGGCTATTTAGGGAAGGAACGCGAAATGGCCGAAAAACTTACCCGGCTTGAGGATGTTCCGCTTGACCTAGAATTCGAATACGCCAGACTGAGCTCCTTGTCGATCGAGGCCAGGCAGAAGCTCGATAGGATCAAGCCAGCCACCCTTGGACAGGCCTCGCGCATCAGTGGTGTTTCGCCTGCCGACCTGAGCGTGCTTCTGGTTTATCTCGGACGCTAAGTCCGGCCCCCGTTCATAGCCGAAGTGCGCGGCCTGCCCACACACACGTTCGATCCGATCGGTCTAACGCAAACGCGCACGGCCTGATCGTTCCACGTGGAACATTGTAGGTTTTGAACAGGTATTTCACGATCCGGACTAACGATCGTTGATCCAGTTTCGCTCGCGTGATGCTTGTCTCGTTCATGTGGTTTCTCGCGTACACCTCCGGCCCATGGGCCGCGACTCTTCCACTCTCCTCATACTAAAGCAATCCGTCCCCCATCATTCTCCTCGTGCAATTGGCCTCGGAAAGCGATCCGAGCAAATCGTCAATGCACCCGTCGCCGAAGCACTAACCTTCAATTTTCGTTCAAGATCCAACCAAACGTCCATCTCGTCGTCCGTTCACATCAACCCCAACATGGAACTTATCTCATACCACGATCATCTCATCTCCATACACCGTTTCAACATTCTGAGGTCCGAAAAACATCGTCAAGAGCGGATCCATCCACTGCCGAAACCCCACTTGGTCACAAAGCCCATTTTTCTTCGATTTAAGACACTCTAGTGTCGAAGTGGGCCTCACGTCCGTTCGGAGGATTATCGTGGCGCATCGTCAAAAAGAAGCGACCATCTTTAGTGCTTGATTCCCAGTTTATTATACTAAAAAAGAAGAATCGCCAACCACACCACCCCAACTGGACCGCTTGATCCCAAAGAACACAAGGGTTACCTTTGCGCCCTGAAACGAAACCCTATGACCTCTGCCATCGCCTCCACCAACCGGATCGACAGCACCCTCAAGAACTTGGGCATTGAAACCAACACAAGCGGTGTTTCAACCGGCATCAACCGGCTTCCTGGCGAAGGAGAGGTGCTCCAGTGCAATAGCCCGGTAGATGGTGCGGACCTGGGTACCGTTCGTGGAACATCCCGGCCGGAGTACGAGAAGATCGTTGCCATTGCACAAAGTGGATACGCTCAATGGCGCAGTTGGCCAGCGCCCAAACGCGGAGAGGTGGTGCGCCAGTTGGGAGAAGAACTCCGCAAGCACAAAGCCGATCTCGGTAAGCTCGTCAGCTACGAGATGGGTAAAAGCTACCAGGAGGGACTCGGAGAGGTGCAGGAAATGATCGACATCTGTGACTTCGCCGTAGGGCTTTCGCGTCAACTACATGGTTTGACCATGCACAGTGAGCGGCCCGATCACCGGATGTACGAACAATGGCACCCCATCGGGTTGGTCGGGATCATCACGGCCTTCAACTTCCCCGTGGCGGTATGGAGCTGGAACACCGCATTGGCTTGGATCTGTGGCGATGTCTGCATCTGGAAACCAAGTGAAAAAACACCCCTGTGCAGTATCGCCTGCCAACGGATCATTTCCGAGGTGTTCAAACGCAATGGGGTGCCCGAAGGTGTATCCGTATTGGTCAACGGTGGGCGTGAGGTGGGGGAGTGGCTTAGCCACGACGAGCGCATCCCTCTTATTAGTGCCACCGGTAGCACCCGTATGGGCAAAGCTGTAGGAGCGGCCGTCGGACAGCGGCTTGGAAGGTCCTTGCTGGAACTCGGTGGTAATAACGCAGTGATCATCAGCGAAAAGGCTGACCTTGACATGGCCCTGATCGGCTGCGTGTTCGGTGCGGTGGGCACCGCTGGACAGCGTTGCACCTCCACCCGTCGTTTGATCATTCACGAAAAGGTCTATGCTGCATTCAAGGACAAACTGGTGCGAGCATACGGCCAGTTACGCATCGGTGACCCACTGGATGAACGCAACCACGTTGGCCCGTTGATCGACCAACAAGCCGTTACCAACTATGAGAAGGCCTTGCAGGCAGCTGCAGACCAGGGTGGAACCTTGCTCGTTCCTGGCGGTCGATCATCCGGCACCGGATTCGAAAGCGGCTGCTACGTACGCCCCGCGATCGTTGAGGCACAGCCCCATATGGCCATCGTGCAGGAAGAGACCTTTGCTCCGATCCTTTACCTGCTCAAGTATTCCGGTGACATCAACGAAGCGATCGCCATCCAGAACGGTGTAAAACAAGGCTTGAGTAGCGCGGTGATGACCCTTGACCTCCGCGAGGCAGAGCAGTTCCTGGCTGCCACCGGAAGCGACTGTGGTATCGCCAACGTGAATATCGGTACCAGTGGAGCGGAGATCGGCGGCGCATTTGGTGGAGAAAAGGAGACCGGTGGTGGCCGTGAAAGTGGCAGCGACGCATGGAAAGCGTACATGCGCCGCCAAACCAACACGATCAACTACGGCACGAAACTGCCCCTTGCCCAAGGCATTAAGTTCGACCTGTGACCCTCGCGGGGGATTCACCGGACCCGACCCAGCAACCCCTCAACGGCCGATATCTTCGCGCATTAGCGCATGCCAATTGCTCGGATCTTCTTGGCACTCATCGCTCTCGTCGCGATCGCGAGCTGTTCCATCCGTTCCGGTGACCAGCGCGAACCACGGCTCGGCACTTGGCGCGTAGAACTTGAGCTGCTGGACCGGACGCTCCCTTTTGAGTGGGTGCTTCAACGGAGCGACAGCGCTTGGGTGGCCCGGATCCGCAACGCCGCAGAAGAGATCGTGATCCGGGATGTTCGATTTCACGCGGACAGCTTCATGCTTCGCATGCCCTTGTTCGATTCCGAATTCAAAGGGATCCTTGTGAATGACAGCACCATTGAGGGTTTCTGGCACCATCGCCTGAAGGGCCCGGATCACCGGATACCATTCAAGGCGATGGCCGGCGTAGAACAACGATTTCCGGGGCAACACGACGGCCGGGGTGCATTCGCGGGCAAATGGGAAACCCACTTCAGCAAGGGAACCAAGGATGCCTATGGGGCGATCGGTCTGTTCGATCAACACCCCGGGGGGCATATCACGGGCACGTTCATCACAGAAACAGGCGATCATCGATTTCTGGAGGGGGTGGTGCACCAGGACTCCATGCAGCTCTCCTCGTTCGATGGATCGCATGCCTTCCTCTTCGCTGCCCGGCTCCATGCCGATAGCATGGTTGGCCGGTTCTGGAGCGGTGATCACTGGCAGGAACCGTGGGTCGCATATAGAAACACATCCTACGAGCTGCGCCATCCGGATAGTCTAACCTTCATGAGGGAGGGCCATACCGTGGCTGATTTCAAGTTCCCAGACCTCGAGGGTGATCCCGTTTCACCGCACGATGAACGGTTCAGGGGCAAAGTGCTGGTGCTGCAGGTAATGGGCAGTTGGTGTGCGAATTGCGTGGACGAGACCGTGGCCCTGAAGTCCTTCTACGATACCTATGCTGAACGCGGGCTCGAAGTGATCGCCATAGCCTTTGAGAAATACGCGGATCCCCAAAAGGCCATCGATGGCCTAAAGCGATTCAGGAAGGAATTAGGGGTGAAGTACCCCATCGTTTACGCCGGCATGGCCTCCAAACAACAGGCTGCCGAAAAACTACCCTTCCTGAACCACATCCTGAGCTATCCAACGTGTGTCTTCATTGGACGCAATGGCCAGGTAAGAAGGATCCGTACGGGTTTCTATGGGCCAAGCACTGGTCAGCATCATGTGGCCTATATCAATGAACTACGCGCCTTCATTGAGAGGCTATTGGCCGAACCCGTGCCTGTGTCGTACCCGTCCCGTCCCGAATGATCAGGGTTTGACCGGCTTATCCACTTCGATCCTTCTTTCTTGGTTCGCGAGGATCCATGCCGTGTGAAAGGCCAGCAACGTGCGTTGATGCAGCAGGTCGAGATCGATCTTTTCCGCGTCGTCGCCGGGTTGGTGATAATCTTCATGTATACCACTGAAATAGAATAGACTGGGTATCCCTTTTCGAGCGAAGTTGTAGTGGTCGCTCCGATAGTAGAAGCGGTTGGGATCATGCTCTGCGTTGAACGTGTAATCGAGGTCCAGCTTGGTGTAGGTCTTGTTCGCCCGTTCGTTGGCCTCATGAAGCCCACTGCTCAGGCGGTCGCTGCCGATCACATGAACATACGGTGCTGATGCCTGGTGCGCGCTATCCCGGCGACCGATCATGTCGATGTTCAGGTCGGCCACGGTGTTCGACAAAGGGAAGACCGGATGCTCGGAATAATACCGCGAACCCAACAACCCTTTCTCTTCGCCACTCACCGCCATCACCAAAACACTACGTCTAGGACCATGGCCTGCGGCTTTAGCCTGTGCGAACGCCTCAGCGATCTCGATCATGGCCACCGTTCCCGAGCCATCATCATCAGCCCCATTATAGACCACACCATCCTTGACCCCAACGTGATCATAATGCGCCGTTAGCACCACGAGCTCATCGCTCTTGTCCGAACCAGCGATATAGGCCAACACATTCTCCGTGGTCAAGAGCTGGTCGCCGGATGTTACTTCCACGTTCAGCGAGACCGGCAATCGCTGGATCTTACCCTTGCGGACCGCTCGAGCGAATGGACGCCCTCCAATGATCTCTTCCAAAGCTGTTCGTTCCACGAGGATCACTTGGGCTGGCCGAACCTCCTTCTCTTGCCTCTTTTCATGCTCCACTAAACGCATATGCGTATCCGTCACATGCATTTTCGACATCAGCCCGGCCAGGTCATCCACACACACCAGGATCATGGATACTCCCGATGCACGCAACACATCCAAACGCTTCCGTATACCCGACCACATGCCTGAACCACTGCCGACAGGAGCTTCGGGATACATCAGCACTACTTTACCAACTAACTGATCATCAGGTAGATGGATCCTTTCTGGAATGAATATCAATTCAGCCACCGCCCTATCCTGGGTCAGATGCTCTTCGGTATAGACGATCTGCTTCCCGTACTGGTACTTTCGTTCACCATGGGTTAGTGCGATCGTTCCTGACCTCATTTCCACCACCTCGAAAGGCTGGAAATATCCGTCCACGATCCCCGCAGCAGGCACCGGGGAGATCCCGGCTTGGATGAACTGTTCTTTCAGGTAAGAAGCAGCCATTTTCTGCCCTTCCTTGCCTGTATCCCTTCCCAAATACGCGTCACTTGCGATGATGAACAGATGCCTGGCCAGGTCCTCTTCCGTGATCGAAGCCGCATACCGCAGTGCCAGGCTATCAACCTGTGCATGAAGCACATGTACCCCAACTACCCCGATCCACACACAGATCCTACGAAATGATCTCATGATCGGGCCAATTCGATCTTTTCCACACGTCGCTGATGTCGGCCCCCTTCAAAAGACCCAGCAAGGAATGCTTCCACAATGGCGATCGCCTCCGCAGTACTGATGAACCGTGCTGGTAGTGCCAATACGTTCGCATCATTATGGTTCCTGGCCAACGTGGCGATATCTGGTGTCCATGCCAAGGCGGATCGGATCCCTCTGTGCTTATTCGCACTGATATTCACTCCATTACCGCTTCCACAGATCAATATGCCCAGTGCTCCAGGTTCTGCCAGTACTCCCTGAGCCACAGCATGGGCATGATCCGGATAATCCACACTATCCTGTACGTGTGTACCCTTATCCGTTACGATATGCCCCAGGCTCCGGATATGATCCTTCAACTGGTGCTTCAAGTCGAAGCCAGCATGGTCACTGCCGATCAGGATGTGCATGTCAGGGTCGTTTATTGAAACAAAGATACCCAGGATGGATCTGACGATCGGATCGTGGGATTCTGCTGAATACGGTGAACAACGAACAATAACTTTTCGGCCTTGTGGATAACCCTCGCCCCCTTAACAAGAACAAGCATTTCCACAAATAAGGTTGTCGATCGATCTGCACTACGATCCCACGATCAGAACCCTCCAAATGATCTCTGTGTTTTCAACCAACCTCCTCAAACCATCGGATCAACGATCGTTGATATCCCTAACCAACACCCTGATAGCTAAAGAACTCCGTTCCTCGTTCCGAAACATGATCGTTGATCCACCGTGCTTTAATTTTGATAATCGGAACATGCAAGTCCCTCGCGGATCGATCATCAACAGATCCAACCGACCATACTATATCATCATCAATTCTTAAAGAATAAAGAGAATACATGAAGAGTTGGTTGAGAATGAGTGTGGTGGTTGTTGGAATGCTCCTGTCCTTGGTGCTTGCGGCACAGGTCGACAGCTTGCAGCGTTATTATCATGCCAATGGTATGGTGGCCAGTGAGGGTATGCTGGTGAATGGGAAGCCAGAAGGGCGTTGGAGGACCTATTTCGAAAATGGTTCACTGCGTAGTGAAGGGGATCGCAGGGATCTACTTCTGGAAGGGGTTTGGAAGTTCTATGATGAGAAGGAGCGCTTGGTCAGTACGGTCACCTATATGGCAGATAAGAAGAATGGACCAGTATTGAAGTACGATACCATGGGGGTGATGATCAGCGAGGAGATGTTCGTGGATGATAGACGGGAGGGCATGGCGCGCTATAAACACCCTAATGGTCTGGTTCAGAAAGAGATACCATTCAAGGAGGGGAAGGAGGAAGGCCGTGGGTATGAATACGGAGAGGACGGTAGGTTGGTGGCGATACTTCAGTACGGAGCGGGACTACTGCGGAAACGAGAGGATATCAACCATATTGATCCGATGGGGCTAAAGCAAGGACCCTGGAAGGAATTCCATCCCAATGGAAAGGTGAAATGGGAAGGGGTGTTCGTGGATGGTGAAAAGCAAGGCGTATTCAAGGAATATGACCAGCAGGGGGGGTTGAAGGATATGGTGAAGTTCGACAATGGTGTGCGGGACGAACAAGCGACCCAAGCTCAGATGTTGGATATCAAACGCACGTACCATACGAACGGCAAAGTGGCGTCACTAGGGAGCTATTCACGAGCGGGCAAGAAAGAGGGGCTTTTTCGACAATTCAATGAACGAGGTGAGCCGACCACGGCGCATATCTATGCCGGTGACCAATTGATCAGTGAAGGTTCGGTGAATGATGTGGGTGCCATGGAAGGCGATTGGACCGAATACTATGCCTCGGGAGAGAAGCGGGCTTCCGGTGGTTATAAAGGGGGGCGCAAGGAGGGTGATTGGACGTTCTACCATCGCAATGGTGCCGTGGAGCAGCAAGGCAAGTATCAGAACGGTCTACCGCAAGGAACCTGGATCTGGTTCCATGAGAATGGAACGAAGCATCGGGAAGAGCTTTATCGAAAGGGGAAGGAGGACGGTGCATCGGTGGAGTATGATGAGGAAGGGAATATCATCGTGCAAGGCGAGTACATCGATGGATCAAAGGATGGGAAGTGGTTCTATAAAGTCGGTGATCATCAGGAAGTAGGGAAGTATACGGACGGCTTGAAGGATGGTGATTGGGTGTATACCTATGACAATGGAAAGAAGAACTTCGTAGGTGCCTTCGTGAACGGTGAGCTCAACGGTAAACAGAAGTGGTACCATGCCAATGGCCAACTGTTGCTTGAAGGGCGATACACCATGGGCTTGGAGCAAGGGGATTTCAACTGGTATGATGAAGACGGTGTTCTTCTGACCACGGTGAGGTTCAAGGATGGTGCGGAGGTCAAGATCAATGGGGAACGGATCCCGGCTCCATATCATTTTGAGGAGGTTACTCCTTGATCGAGACGCGGTACTGCTGTAAGTTCGTGCCATGGCAGGCACAGAGGCTTCGCGATCCTCGGAGCAGAAGAAGTCCAAGGAATACACGTACGCGGAACTGGAGCGACGATATGAACAGTTGGTGAACAGGAATCCAGCTGGGGTTTATCGCGTCACCATGGATGGTCGTTTCCTGGAATGCAATGAAGCATTGGTTCGCATCCTTGGTTATGCGGATCGCGATGAATTGATGAAGTGCTCCGTTGCCGAGATGTACTTCTCGCCAGCAGAGCGCGAACGGTTCTTGACCGCTGTGGTCGAGCATGAACGACTGTTGAATTTCGAGCTCACGCTCAAGCATCGGAATGGTCGGCCTGTGGAGGTATTGGAGAATGTCTATCTGGATGAGGAGGAAGATGGCACCACGACCATACAAGGCACGTTGATCGATATCACCGCGATCAAACAAGCGGAAGTGGAACAAGCCTCGCTCACCTCAAGCTATCGAAGCCTGGTGGAACACATGCGCGATGGGGTGCTCGTGGTGCGGGATGGATCGGTCTATTATGCGAATCCTGCGGCTCAAGCGCTCACTGGGCAAGTGCTCATCGGTGAGCAGGTGCAGACCTTGTTCCATGAGGATGATCAAGCCGCCATTCTTGGTCTTCTTCAGAACCGTGGACGCGAACAATCATCGGGGCCATTGGTGGTCAAACTGGCCAATGACCCATGCAAGGATGTGGGCTTGTTCGCTGAGGATGCTTTGTTCGAAGGTGCTTCGGCGATCCAGATCACCATGCAGGATGAACAGGTTCGACAGAATCTGATCCGCGAACGCCTACGGGTGCAGCTGGCCGAAGAGGTCAACCAGGTATTGCGGCAGGAGATCACCGAGCACCGGCGCACCCAGGAAGCGCTACGACGTTCGCGGCAGTTCGCACGTAGTCTGGTCGAAAGCTCGTTGGATATGATCATGGCGGCCGATCCTCAGGGCAGGATCACGGAATTCAACCCGGCCGCACAGATGCGATTCGGGTATGAGCTCAATGAGGTGATGGGGTCCAGTACCAACAAACTATATGTGGACCCAACGGAGTTCGCTCGCATTCAACAAGAGCTGAACGCTTATGGAGCGTTCACCGGTGAGATCCGGAACATCACCAAGGATGGAGAGGTGTTCACCACATTCCTGGCTGCTTCGCGCATGTTCGCCGAAGACGGTGAATACTTAGGGGCCATGGGCGTTTCTCGGGATATCACGCGCATGAAGCGCGATCAAGAGGCCTTGCGCGCCAGCGAGGAACGCTATCGGGATCTGTTCGAGAATGCCACCGACCTGATCCAAAGCGTGGATCAGAATGGCCGGTTCGAGTATGTGAACAACGCTTGGAAGAGGGCGCTTGGCTATTCAGATCGCGAGATCGAGCAATTGCGATTATCGGACGTTCTGCATCCCATTCATGCGACATCCTTCCTGGAACGCCATGCACGTGTCTTCGCCGGCGAACCGGTGGAGCGGATCAAGACCGTTTTCATTGGCAAACAAGGACAGGAAGTGCATGTGGAAGGCACCACGAACCTGCGCAGCGTGGAAGGCAAACCCCTGGCCACCAGAAGCATCTTCACGGACATGACCTACGTGGATGCGGAACGGGCAAAGGTGAAGGCCCATGAAGCCAAGCTGCGTGCGCTATTCGAGAGTAGTGAACATATGTTCTGGACGGTGGACCCGGCCATCAAACTGACCTCCTATAATCGAGGTTATGGTGATATGATCGAACGGTTGCATGGAAAGCGCCCGGAGATCAACCTGGACCCCGATCGACCGCGTGGCCTTTTCGCACCGTTGGATTACCACCGTTTCTGGGAGGAGAAATACGCATATGCGCTCGCCGGCAAAGCGATCCGCTTTGAAACGGACCGCCTCGACCAGCGGGGGAACAGGGTCTGTAATGAGATCTTCCTGAGTCCGGTGTTCGGGCCTGATGGGTCGGTAACGGAAGTGTTCGGCGTTGGGCATGAGATCACAGAACAGAAGCTGGCCGAAGACCTGGTTCAGCAACAGGCGGCGCGCATCAAGGCCATCTTCGAGAATGCCGCGAACGTGATGATCTGGACCCTGGACCGGGACCACAGGATCACATCGTTCAATGGGCACTTTCAGCGCACCTCCGAACATCGGCTCGGGATCCAGTTCAGCGAGGGGGACGATTTCGTGGGCTTCATGCGGGCACACGTGGCCGATGGCGCCGCGGAACCAGCCATCGCCAAGTTCATCGCGGCCCGGAATGGAACCCCCCAGCAGTTCGAAGTGGAGCTGCGGGGCGACGAGGACCGCGCCATGTGGGTGGATTGTTTCCTGAACCCCATTGCCGGGGCGGATGGGGTGCAGGAGATCTCCTGCATGGCCTATGGGATCACCGACCGGAAGGAAGCCGAGATCAAACTAAGACAGAGCCTGAGCGAGAAGGAAGTGCTGCTCAAGGAGGTCCATCACCGCGTGAAGAATAACCTGCAGGTGATCAGCAGCATCCTAAGCCTCCAGACCGCCCACGTGGACGGTGATGAACGGATCCTTGAGCTCCTGCGTGTGAGTAGGGATCGCATTCGGAGCATGTCGTTCATCCACGAAAGCCTCTACCAGAACAAGGATTTCAGCTCCATCGACCTGGCCACCTACATCGACGGGCTGAGCCGGAACCTGGTGATGAGCTATAGTTTGACCGGGAACATCCAGTTGGAACGCGACCTCAAACGTGTGGAACTGGTGCTCGACCAGGCCATACCCTGTGGATTGATCCTCAACGAACTGATCAGTAACGCGTTCAAACATGCCTTCCCGAACGGAAGAGCAGGAAAAGTACACATTGGATCGAACCTTGTGGGCAACCAGGTGTCCATAACCATTGCCGATGATGGAGCTGGTCTACCCGAAGGATTCCACACGGATAAGGATGGCAACCTGGGCTTGGAACTGGTCCACACCCTGGTGGAGCAACTTGATGGTAAGCTCGATGTGAAAACTGGCCCAGGCGTGTCGTATTTGCTTACTTTTGAACGTTATCGATAGATCATGGCGCAAACGAATGTCCTCGTAGTTGAGGATGAGAGCATCGTAAGCAAGGATATCCAGCACAGCCTGAAGAAACTCGGGTACAATGTGGTGGGTGCCGCCAATAACGGCGAAAGTGCCGTCAGCCTTGCGCTGGAGCACCGGCCGGACATCATCCTCATGGACATCATGCTCAAAGGGGAGATGAACGGTATCGAAGCGGCCGACGCCATCCGCAAGGAGACCAACATCCCCGTGATCTTCCTAACGGCGTATGCCGATGAGAGCACCCTTGCCAAGGCGAAGGTGACCCAGCCGTACGGTTACATCATCAAGCCCTTCAAGGAGATCGATATCCATACGTCGATCGAGATGGCGCTGTACAAGCACAAGAAGGAGACGGAGGTGCTGAAAGAGCGCGACCTGCTCTATTCCCTGGTGGAGAACAAGGAGGCTGCCGGTGGGCGCGACATCATGTTCGTGAAGAGCAACAGCCGTTTGGTGAAGCTCAAGACCAGCGACATCTATTTCATCGAGGCGCTGAAGGATTACGTGGTGATCAACACCCTCAACACGCGCTACACGGTGCACAGCACCATGAAGGATATCGAGGCCAAGTTGCCCGAGGCGGACTTCATCCGAGTGCACCGCAGCTTCATTGTGCGCCTGGACAAGATCGTGGCCATCGAACAGCCCAATCTGATCCTGGAGAACGACAAGAAGGTGATCCCGATCGGGGGTAGTTACAAGGATGATCTGGCGAAGCGCCTGAACCTCGTTTAACGGCGTTTCTTCCCCTTCTTGGGCTTGGGGGCGTGTTTCGGCTTCTTCCCCTTGGTGGTGGCCTTACGAGGCGCTATGGAACGCCGTTCGAACTTGCCCGATGTGGTCACCTGTGGGCTGGACTCGCCCGCCAAGCTGAAGTCCACCACGCGCCGGTCCATATCCACCGCCTTGATCATCACCTCGAGCTCATCACCTAAGCGGAATTTGCGACCGGTGCGCTGGCCAACGACCATGTACCGGTCCTTCTCGAACTTGAAGATGTCTCCAGGGATGTCGCGCAGGCCGATGAGGCCTTCGCACTTGTTCTCCTTCAGTTCAACATACACACCCCATGTGGTCAGACCGCTGATGATGCCCGTGAAAGTCTGCCCGATACGCGCGAGCAGGTACTCGGCTTGCTTGTATTTGATACTCGCGCGCTCCGCATCGCTGGCCTGCTTCTCCATACGCGAGCTATGGCTGCAGCTCAGTTCCAGCTCATCGCGGTTCAGCGGATCGCCACCGGCCAGGTAGTGCGCCATGGCACGATGTACCAGCAGGTCGGGGTAGCGGCGGATGGGGGAGGTGAAGTGCGTGTAATGCTCAAAGGCCAGTCCGTAGTGGCCGATGTTCTCCGTGCTGTAGATGGCCTTCGCCATGCTGCGGATGGCCACCTGTTTGATGATGTTCTCCTCCTCGGTGCCCTTCACGTCGTTCAACAGGTCGTTGATGGCATGTGGCAGGTCGTTCACATCGGCGTGGCGCAAGGTGAAACCGAAACTCTTCGCCAGGGCGCGTAGCTGATCGATCTTCTCCGGATCCGGCTGGTCGTGGATGCGGTATACGAACGGACGAACCCCGCGTTGGTGTTGGCCTTCCTTGCCTTTGGGACGCTTGTTCACCCAGGTGGCCACTCGCTTATTCGCCAACAGCATGAACTCTTCGATGAGCCAGTTCGCAGGGCCCATGACCTTTTCGTACACGCCGAGGGGTTTTCCGTCCGCGTCCAGTTTGAACTTCACCTCGTTGCCACCGATCTCCAGTGCTCCCCGCGCGATGCGCTCTTTTCGGAGGATCTGCGCCAAGCGATGCAGCAGCAGCACTTCCTCCTTGTACGGACCCTCACCCTGGCCATCGATGATGGCTTGTGCTTCTTGGTACGCGAAGCGACGGCGGGAGCGCATCACCGTCCGGCCGAACCACTCGTCCTTGATGTTGGCCTGGTCGTCCAACTCGAAGATGGCGCTGAAGCTCAGCTTGTCCGTGTCCGCATGAAGCGAGCAGAGATCATTGCTGAGTTTCTCCGGTAGCATGGGCACCACACGATCCACGAGGTACACGCTGGTGGCCCGGCTGGCGGCTTCCATGTCCAGTACGCTGCCGGGGGTCACATAATGGCTCACGTCGGCGATGTGGACGCCGACCTCCCAATGGCCGTTCTCCAGCTTGCGTACGCTCAGGGCATCGTCCAGGTCTTTGGCGTCGTCCGGGTCGATGGTGATGGTTGGTGTTTCGCGGACATCACGGCGCCGGGCGATCTCCTCTTCCGTGGCGCCGTTGCGGATCTCAACGGCCGCTCGCAGCACGCTATCCGGGAACTCCAGCGGTAGTCCGAACTCCGCGAGGATCGCGTGCATCTCCACCTGGTGCACTCCGGCCTTGCCCAGAACGCGGAGGACCTTTCCCCTGGGCTCGTCCCGTGCATCCTTCCATTCACCCAGTTCAATGATCGCCTTATCCCCCTCAACGGCACCATTCTCTCCCGTCGCGGGGATCACGAATGGGCGCTGGACCCGCTGGTCGTCGGCCACCAGGATCATGCGGCCTTGGTGCTTGTGGATGGTACCCACGAATTCCGACCGCCTGCGCTTCAGCACGTTGACCACCCGTCCCTCGACCCTGGACCCCCGCCCCCCGATCAGCTTGATGGCCACCGTATCTCCGTGGAGCGCGGTACCGATATCGCGTTGCTGCACGTAGACATCGGCTTCACCTCCGCCTAACCGCACATAGCCCGCGCCGGTGGAGATGATATCGATCTGTCCTTCTGCGGTGTCTTTTCCTCCGGTAAGGGTGTAACGTCCCTTTTTTCCGCTTTCGATGCGCCCCTCATCCAACAAGGCATCGATGGCGTCAAAGACCCGGTACCGCTGGCTTTTCTCTCTGATACCCAGCTGCAAAGCGAGTTGTTGGCTGGTCACCCCGGCGTGTCCTGCGGAACGGATGGCGGCAAGTACGTGCTGGATGAATGGGTCGGGTTGGGAGGCGCGGCGGCTCAAGGTGGGGTCATAGGTCGGGCATGGGCCGACGGCCTAAAGGTAGAAGCGCCCTGTTAGTATCTCGTTGATACTCATGTGGAGAACACACCCACCAACAGGTGTTGATAACCTGCGGAAGATCACTACATTTGCAGCCCTTTTCGGGAGTTCCCCCTCGCCATGCAGGAAAGCGCCAAGATCTTCAGCGGTACCGCCACCCGGTATCTGGCCGAGAAGATCGCGGCCAGCAACGGCGAGCGCTTGGGCGAGGTCACGGTGAGCCGCTTCAGCGACGGTGAGTTCCAGCCCAGTTTCGAGGAGACCGTGCGCGGTGAGCTCGTCTTCATCGTGCAGAGCACCTTCCCGCCCAGCGACAACCTCTTCGAGCTGCTGCTGATGGTGGATGCCGCCAAGCGGGCCAGTGCCAAGCGCATCGTGGCGGTGATGCCCTACTTCGGCTTCGCCCGGCAGGACCGCAAGGACAAGCCCCGCGTCTCCATCGGCGCCAAGCTGGTGGCCAATATGCTCACCGCAGCGGGCGTGGACCGGATCATGACCATGGACCTCCATGCCGATCAGATCCAAGGCTTCTTCGAGGTGCCGGTGGACCACCTATTCGCCAGCAGCATCTTCCTGCCCTATATCAAGGAACTCAACCTGTCCAACTTGGTGATGGCAGCCCCCGACACCGGCGGCACCAAGCGCGCCAACGCCTACGCCAAGCACCTCGGCTGCGACATGGCCATCTGCTACAAGCAGCGCAAAGTGGCCAACCAGATCGACAGCATGACGGTGATCGGCGACGTGAAGGACAAGAACGTGGTGCTGGTGGACGATATGTGCGACACCGCAGGCACGCTCACCAAGGCCGCCGACATGATGATGCAGCAGGGCGCCATCAGCGTGCGCGCCGTATGCACCCATGCCGTCCTCAGTGGCGAGGCGTACGAGCGCATCGAGCGCAGCGCCCTCACCGAACTCATCGTTTCGGACACCATTCCGCTGAACGCCGACAAGGCCAAGGCGACAACGAAGATCAAACAGCTCACCGTGGCGGGCCTTTTCGGCGACGTGATCAAGCGCGTACAGAGCCACGAGAGCATCAGCAGCCATTTCATCGTAGCATAACAAACCGGCCATGAACACGATCGCCCTCAGCGGAACCCCCCGCACCAACCTCGGCACCAAGTACGCCGCCCAACTGCGCCGCACCAAGCAGGTGCCCTGCGTGCTCTACGGCGGCGAAAGCACCCTCCACTTCAGCGTGGACGGAGCCGCGCTCAAGAAACTGATCTTCACCCCCGAGCTGAACGGCGCCGAGATCGAGATCGAGGGCCGCAAGGTGCTGGCCATGGTGCAGGAGAAACAGTTCCACCCCACCACCGACGAGGTGCTGCACGTGGATTTCGTGGAACTGAAGGAGAACGAAGCGGCCATCGCGAAGCTCACCCTGCGCCTGAAGGGCCAGCCCATCGGTGTGCGCAAGGGCGGCAAGCTGGCCCACACCATGCGCAAGGTGCGCGTGAGCGGCCTGCCCGCCAAGCTGCCCGGATACCTTGAGCTGGACGTGGCCGACCTCGACGTGAACAAGGCCATCCAAGTGAGCGACCTCAAGTTCGACGGCCTCACCGTGCTGGAGAAGGAAAGCGATGTGGTGGTGGCCGTGAAGATGGCCAAGAAGAAGGAGGAGGAAGCCGCCGCTGGTGCCGCACCCGCCGCCGCGAAGAAGGCCGAAGCCAAGCCCGCCGCGAAGAAGTAGGCCTCGACAGGCTCGGCCTGACAATACATGCACCGGGGCCTCCGCATTGCGCGGGGGCCTCGTTCTTTTGCACCGAATGATGGATACCGTGCAAGAGTGCGAGGGTGGTGCGGTGGCACTCTCGCACTCTTGCTCCCTCGCACTCGTAGACCATGAAGTACCTGATCATCGGCTTGGGCAACCCCGGCCCGGAATACGCGGACACACGCCACAACATCGGCTTCCAAGTGCTGGACCACTTGGCCCGGCTCGCCGATGTGCGCTTCAGCCCCGCCCGCTACGGCGACCATGCCGAGATGCGGCACAAGGGGCGCACGTTCATCCTCATCAAACCAAGCACCTTCATGAACCTCAGTGGCAAGGCCGTGCGCTACTGGATGGATCAGGAGAACATTTCCGCCGAGCGCGTGCTGGTCATAACCGATGACCTTGCGCTGCCCTTCGGCGCCATCCGCATCAAGCCCGCCGGTGGCGCGGGCGGGCACAACGGCCTCACGAGCATCATCCAGCTCCTCGGCTCCGAGGCGTTCCCCCGGCTGCGTTTCGGCATCGGCAGCGATTTCGCCCGTGGTCGGCAAAGTGAGTACGTCTTGGGCGCTTGGAACGAGGATGAACGGAAGACCTTATCCGAACGCATCGAGATCGCCGGAAAAGCCGTGTTGCAGTTCGGGCTGCTCGGCGTGGAGAGCGCGATGAACAATTTCAATAAGCGGTAGGCTCGCCGGACAGGCGCGTAGAGCCTGAACAGGCTCTTACATTTGCTTCATCAACCACAGAACAGCCTCACGCTCCATACCATGCTCAGCAAGAAGATCGAAACAGCCCTGAACGGACAGGTGGCCATCGAGGCCGCCAGCAGCCAAGCCTACCTCGCCATGGCCTCATGGGCCGAGAACCAAGGTCTCAGTGGCACGGCGGCGTTCCTGTATAAGCACAGCGACGAGGAGCGCGTACACATGCTCAAGCTGGTGAAGTTCATCAACGAACGCGGCGGCAAGGCCGTGATCCCCGCGCTGAAGCAGCCGGGTACGAACTTCAAGTCCATCACCGACATCTTCCAAGCCCTGCTGCACCACGAGACCAAGGTGACCGACGAGATCAACGGCGTGGTGGACACCTGCCTGAAGGAGAAGGACTACACCACGCACAACTTCATGCAGTGGTACGTGAGCGAGCAGATCGAAGAGGAGGCGCTGGCCCGTACGCTGATCGACAAGTTGAACCTGATCGGTAACGACAAGGGTGGCCTCTACCTGTTCGACCGCGACCTGCAAGGGATGAGCGCGGCGACTGGTGGGGGCAAGGGGCGTGAGTGATAGGCTTGGTGATCCATTCTTGAACAGATCCTGTTTGGTGCAAGCGCCTAGTGGGGATTACTTGGGGTGTGTCGTGTGGGTGCTTGAACCGAGGTGCTATCGCTGACGCACCTATGCACCTTCCGCACCGATGTGGCAGCGGTGCGTGAGCAGTCTTGGTGGATGTTCCGCGATGCCAACCACATCGGGCGCATCTGGGCCGATGGCGGGCACCGCGCCTTCCATTTCCAGAACATGGAACCCGTGGACGTGGGGCTGGACCGATACAGCGGTGCCATGGTCGTACCACCAGAACGACGGGCTGTGGGTGTCGCAGAACGGCGCTGTTATCGCTGCATGAAGTTATCAACCGAAAGTACCAAGGCGGATTCAACCAATAAACGCAATCGCGGGGTCATCGGGTTAGTCGGTTGAACTGGTTGATCGGGGTGTCGAAGTTGAAGCGTTTTCTTGGTCTGCGGTTGAGCTGGTCCTGGACTTGCTGGACGAACTCATCGGTAAG
>CAUJED010000061.1:0-26575 GCA_963169535.1 Bacteroidota bacterium
CGACAAGCCGAGCGCTCCGCACCAGGCCGCAGTGACCGGTGATACCGTGGGCGACCCCTTCAAGGACACCTCGGGCCCCTCGATGAACATCCTCATCAAGCTGACCTCCATCGTGGCGCTGATCATCGCTCCGCACATCAATGAGGCCGGTCATGTGGCCCACAGCAGCAACGAGCCGGTACAAAAGGTCGAAGTGGCGAACGTGGTGGAGACGACCACGGACGCGCACACGCACTGAACGATCCGCAACTGAACGCAGCAGCCCCGCCGATCGGCGGGGCTGCTGCGTTGTGGGGGTCACTCGATCCACCAGTGGAACCGGAACATGTCCAACTGATCATCGCCCATACCGATCGCATGTCGACGCTTCGCATAGCCGGGGAGTAGCTCGTTCTCCTCGAACCCGAGAAGAACGCCGTACGGATGAAGTGCACCTCTGGATCGTGCGAGTTGATCGTGGCACGTGGCGTATGTGCGTGGGAAGATCAGGCCCTTCTTCAGCCACTTGCGCAATGTCCTGCGTCGCGCATGGAGGTGCTCCGGTGTTACGTGGAAGAGGAAGGTTTCGAAGTCGCTGTTCATGCCATACCGTTGAATGGATGGCACAGGGAGTTGACCGGCCACGATACTGTCCAACACGAGGTCGTGTTGATGGATGACGTCGCGCAGCACCGCTTGAGCTTCCGGATGGCCGTTCAGTTCATGTCCGTACCCACCGTATTCCCGGCTCAAGGAATCGATCACGAACTGGTAACGCAGCCCGATGCGTGTGGTGGGCACCGGTCTCCCGGGGTTCGGTCCGTCGGCCCAAGGCATGTGTTCCGCTTGGACCGTGACGCATCTGCGCTCCAGCGCGTCGAACCAGGTCGTATCGAGAACGGGTATCAGTTTTTCGCGATCGAGCCACATCCAAAGCGCTGAACCTTGTTCAGCGGCTTTGAGAAAGTAGCGTGCTGCGGTCGCAGTGTCACCGAGCGCACACGCATTGAACGCCGCTGCATAGGTCTCCGGTGGAAGAAGCGCATAGCGCCGCTCCAGATCGTGGAGCTTTTGCAGGGCGGAAGTAGGGTTGCCGTCCAGCATGTCCGCGTACACCTCTAGCGCTTCCTGATGATACCGGATGTAGTTCTGGCCGGTCAGCAACGAAGGGCAGAACGGCGCGGACAAAAGGAAGAGCGCGTGGATCGATATTCGCATGGGCTGCTGTCAAAGATGCGGACCATGTCACGGATCAACGCCGGAAAGCGTGCGCTCACCGCTTCTTCGCCACCGCCTTCTTCGCCACCGCCTTTTTCGCTGCGGGCTTGCTCTTCGCACTGGTCTTCACCGGCGCAGCAGCGGCCTTGCCCGCAGGTTTCGACACGGCCTTGCCGACTGGTTTGGACGTTGCCTTTCCGTTCGTGGTAGCGGGCTTTCCGATCGTGATCACCTTCACCTCGCTCTTGGCGCCAGAGGGTTCCATCGGGAACAGGCCGTGGATCTCCGCATCGATGCGGCTGATGATGCGGCCGAGGTCCTCCGGGTCGTTGTGGAAGCTGTTGTCCTCCACATCGATCACCAGCAACTTGCCCTTGTCGTACTTCTCGATCCAGGCGTCGTAGCGTTCGTTCAGCCGCTTCAGGTATTCGATGCTGATGCTGTTCTCATACTCGCGGCCGCGTTCGCTGATCTGCTTCACCAGTTTGTCCACCGGAGCCTGCAGGTAGATCAGCAGGTCGGGCGGCTGGATCGCGCTGTCCATATTCTGGAACAGGCGGAAGTAGTTCTCGAAATCGCGCGTGGTCATCAGCCCCATGGCGTGCAGGTTGGGCGCGAAGATGAAGGCGTCCTCGTAGATCGTGCGGTCCTGGATCACGTTGCGACCGCTGCGGCGGATGTCCAGCAACTGCTCGAAACGGGAGTTGAGGAAGAAGATCTGCAGGTTGAAGCTCCACCGCTGCATGTCCTTGTAGAAGTCGAACAGGTAGGGGTTGTTGTCAACGGCCTCTTGCAGTTGGTCCCACTTGTAGTGTTTGGCCAGCAGTTGGGTGAGGGTGGTCTTGCCAGAGCCGATGTTACCTGCGATCGCGATATGCATGATGAGGGCTGAAAGAGGAATGCGAAGATACCCGCCTCGCCGATCGGCGCGAGTGTTGTGGAAAAGTCGTGGACCCTTGTGCCGGCACCGGTCTCAGCGCGGGGTGTGCAGCTGGTGCAGCGCGATACCCGTGGGGGTATGCACGTACAGGCGACCTCTTTCGATCCGGAAGCCGAGCATGTCGGTGCGCAATGCATCGGGGATCGTTAGTGTGTCGGTGGCGAAGGAGCGCATGTCGTAGATCTGTATGGCGCCATCCTGGAGGTAGTGGATCGAGTCGCCGCGCACCTCGAAACAGGTGATGTTCGTCAACGGGATCGTTCGCACGTAGGTGCCGAACAGGTCGAACACCAGGAGACCGTGCGCGGGATCGTTCACATAGAGCCTGCTGTCGTGCTCCTGCATGGCCACCGGTGCTGGGGTGAGGCCGAGGAGCTGGTCGATGCGTCCGGTATCGGCCAACTTGCGCAGCTGGGCATCCACGCGGATCAGTTGCAGTTCCTGTTGGTCGAAGAACCAGAAGCTGTTCTGCACACTGGCACAGGCCAACACCACTTGCGGATAGCCGTTGCGCGGCAGGTTGAGCACGCTGCCCTGCACGGCCAGGGTATTGTCCAGCACGGCCAACTGTCCTTGCTCCCGGGAGAAGATCAAGGGTTTCAGCGAATAGAAGGCATCGATGCTGCTGATACGGCCGAAGGTCTTCGCGCTGTTCCGGATGCGGGCTGTGCCGGAGGGGTCATACAATGACAGCTCATCGCCACGCAGCACGTAGATGTTGCCCATCTCATCGGTGGTGAAGGCATCCACCGGGCCGGGGATCGCCGGGCTGTGCTGGGCCACCGCCCCGCAGGCCCAGAGCAGGCCGCCGAGTAGGAGGGGGAGGAGTGGGGACTTCATGTGGCGATCGGCGCGAGCAGGCTTTCGATCAGCACCCGGTCGTTGCAGAGCCTGGGCACCTTGTTCTGCCCACCGAGCTTGCCGCGTTGTTTCATCCATGCATAGAACGTGCCGGGAGGTACGGCATGCACCACGGGAGGGCGTAAGGCCATGTCGCCTCGCCGCTTCGCATCGTAGTCCGAGTTCAGCCTGCGCATGGTATCGTCCAGCACCTGCGTGAAGGCAGCGAGGTCGGCGGGAGGTGTTCCGAACTCGATCACCCATTCGTGGCCCCCGCGGGCATCGGCACCCATGTACACCGGAGCTGCGGTGTATTCGTTCACCACCGCACCTGTGGCCTGGCATGCGGCCTCGATCCCCTTGTCCGCGTTCTCCACCACCAGCTCTTCGCCAAAGGCGTTGATGAAGCTTCGGATGCGCCCGCTCACCTGGATACGGTACGGTCTAACGCTCGTGAACCGCACCGTATCGCCGGGCATGTAGCGCCAGAGGCCGCCATTGGTGCTGATCACCACGGCGTACGAGATGCCGGGTTCCACCTCATGCACCAGCAGGGTGCGCGGTTGCGGCTTGCCCAGCTCCTCCAGTGGCATGAATTCGTAGAAGATGCCGTAGTCCAGCATCAACAGCATGTCATCGGCTCCATGGCGGTCCTGGATGGCGAAGGAGCCCTCGGAGGCGTTGTAGCTCTCCAGGTAGTTCATGGTGGGCGAGGGGATCAGCGCCTCGAACTGGGCTCGGTACGGACGGAAGCTCACCCCACCGTGCATGAACAGTTCCAGGTTGGGCCACACCTCAAGGATGTTCTTCTTGCCGGTGAGCTCAAGTATGCGTTTCAGGAGGATCAGCGTCCACGAGGGCACGCCGGCGATGCAGCGCACATCCTCGCGCATGGTCTCGCGCGCCATGCGTTCGATCTTCTCCTCCCAGTTCTCCATCAGCGCCGTCTCGATCACCGGGGTGCGGCGGATCTCCACCCACAGGGGCAGGTTGCGGATGATGATGGCGCTGAGGTCGCCACTGTACGCATCGCTGCGGAGCTGCTCGATGGTGCTGCTTCCGCCCACCACCAGGCTCATGCCCTGGTACAGCCGGCTCTCGGGGAACTGCTGGTAGTGGAAGGCGATCAGGTCCTTGCCACCTTTATAGTGGCAGTCCTCCAAGGCTTCGCGGCTTACCGGGATGAACTTGCTGCGGTCGCTGGTGGTACCGCTGCTCTTGGCGAACCAGCGCACGTCGGTGGGCCAAAGCAGGTTCTGCTCCCCCTTGCGCAGCCGTGCCACGTACGACCTCACATCCTCATAGTCCTGGATCGGTACACGGGCGCGGAACATGTCCGGGTCGCGCAGTTCCTCGTATCCGTACCGGCGTCCCCATTCGGTATAGCGGGCGCTCTGCACCAAGTGGTGGAACACCTCTAACTGGGCCATCCGCGGGTTGTCGCGGAACAGATCGATCTGTTGCAGCCGCTTGTTGATCAGGAAGGAGAAGAGTGCGTTGACGGGCATGGGTCAGGAGAGGGGCGAAGATCGCACCGCCTATCTTCAGCCCAAAAGATACGCACCACTTCCGATGAACGATGGCTCTCCCTTGCGCAAGATGCTGGCCGGGATCGTGTCCGGTACCGTGGCCTACGCCCTGCCCATGGCCGAGGGGCCGCTGGAGCTGGCACCGTACATCGGCCATCGGTTCACCCTGAGGGCCACCGGTGCGCTTAGTTGCATCAACTGCGGCCGCCGGGTGAAGAAGCTCTTCGGACAGGGTTTCTGCTACCCGTGCTTGCAGAGTGCCCCGGAAGCGGCCGAATGCATCATCCGGCCGGAGTTGTGCCAGGCGCATCTGGGTGGTGGTCGGGATCCGGAATGGGAGCGTGCGCATCATGCCACGGAGCATGTGGTCTATCTCAGCCATACAGGCGGCATCAAGGTGGGGGTCACGCGCAGTACGCAGGTGCCGGTGCGCTGGATCGACCAAGGGGCCGTGGGAGCGCTCATCATCGCACGGGTTCCGTACCGCCAGCTCGCCGGGCTCATCGAGGTGGACCTCAAACGCATCTTCGCCGACCGTACCAACTGGCGCGCCATGCTCAAGCTGGTGCCGCCACACCACCAGGCGTTGATGGAAGCACGGGAGCGTGCCCGCGTGCACCTGCGCGAGGAGCTACAGCCGTACCTGTTGCCGGACGAAGTGCCCCTGGACCTCGTGTATCCCGTGCTGGCCTATCCCCCCAAGATCACCAGTGTATCGCTGGAGAAGACCCCCGAGGTCAGCGGCCGCCTGCTCGGCGCCAAAGGACAGTACCTGATCTTCGAGGATGGACGCGTGCTCAACATCCGGAACCACAGCGGGTTCCATGTGGCCGTGGAAGATCCCGAGGCCGTGGTGTAACCTATGGCCGCCCCCTTCCGTTGTACAGGTAGGTTTTGGTTAGTGAACTGATCGTTAGGGCAAGCGAAGGGTCGTGGGCAACCACGGCCCTTCGTGCTTGATACATGTGTGGTGCACGTTGCGCACCAAGGCGCCGGATAGGGTTCGTAACCCCGGGTCGACCGCTGTTCGATCCGCCGAAGGGGGCGAAGGCCGTGATCAGGAGGCCACTTTCATACAGGGCGGCGCTCACTGGATCAAAAGGTCGTAGGGCATACGGGCAAGGATCCCGGTCTGCTCCTTGGCCTGTTTCACCAGCTGGTACTGCTTCAGCAGGGCAGCATCCTCGCCCAGTACCTCGGTGGCCACCCAGTTGCGGGCGGTGCCGTTGAGGTCTTCCATGAACTGCTGGAACAGGTCCTTCTGTTCGGGCAGTTCCACGCGCCGGTAGTCGGTGAGGTGGGCCAGCTCGGCGGCTTTCCCGATCGCGGCCTGCAGCCCGCCCAGTTCGTCCACCAGACCAAGGCGCAGCGCATCGGAGCCGGTCCACACCCGGCCCTGACCGATGCTATCCACCTGGGCCACGCTCATGTTCCGGCCAGCGGCCACGCGTTCCTTGAAGCCCTCGTAGAAGTCGTCGATATAACTCTGGATGATGGCCTTCTCCTTGGCGGAGAGGGGGCGGCTCACCGTCACCATGTCGGCGTGTTCGTTGGTCTTCTCCCCATCGAAGGTGATGCCCAGCTTGTTCTTGAAGAAGCCCTGCATGTTGGGGATCATGCCGAACACGCCGATGGAGCCGGTGATGGTGTTGCGTTCGGCGAAGATGTGCGAGGCCGGCGCGCTGTTGTAATACCCCCCCGAGGCGGCCACATCGCCCATGCTCACCACCACGGGCTTCACCTGCTTGCAGAGTTCCACTTCGCGCCAGATCACGTCGCTGGCCAGGCCGCTGCCGCCCGGGCTGTTCACCCGCAACACCACGGCCTTGATGGTGCTATCCTCCCGTGCCGTACGGATCGTGGCGCTCAGGTCGGTGCCGCCGATCACCCCATCGCTGCTCTCTCCGGTGGCGATGTCGCCCTCGGCATAGATCACCGCCAGCTTGCCGTTGGCTGCGGCACGCTTCATGTCCGCCGGGGTGAAGGAGCGGACATACTTACTCAGGGAGACCAGTTCCAACGCATCCTTGGCGGGGATGTCCATCCGTTCATGCAGCACCGCGATCAGCTCGTCGCGGAACTTCAGACCGTCCACCAGGCCCAACCGCAGCGCATCGTCGGCATTGCGTACCAGCAGGCTGTCGGCGATGGTGTTCAAGCGCTTGGGGTCCAAGGCCCGTGCCTCGGCCACCGCTCCCTGCATCTCGCTCCACAGGCCGTTGAGGATCGCGCGGTTCTGTTCGCGGTTGGCCTCGCTCATGTGGTCCTCGGTGAACACCTCGCCGAAGCTCTTGAACTTGTTGTTGCTCCCTCGGATGAACTGGATATCGATATCCAGCTTCTCGAACAACCCCTTGTAGAACATGTACTCGCTACGCAGGCCGTGGTATTGCAGGTCGCCGCGCGGCTGCAGGTACACCTGGTCGGCCGCCGTGGCCAGGTAGTACGTGCCCTGGCTGTACGAATCGCTGAAGGCGATCACCGGCTTTCCGCTTTCCTTTTTGAAGCGCACCACCGCATCGCGGATCTCCTTGATGGTGGCATGGCCGGCCTGCAGCCCGGTAAGGTCCAACAGCACCCCTTTGATCTTCTCATCGGTCCGTGCGTTCTCCAGGCTCGCCAAGATCTGGTTCAGACCAATGGTGGTGGCGCCCTTGAATGGGCCGAAGTCGAACAGGAGGTCGTCGTTGTTGCCGCGGTCCACGATGGGCTGGTAGAGCTCCAGGTGAAGGATGCTGCCGGGTTTCACCGTAGTGGGTTTCTGGGCGGTGGAGAAGGAACTGCCCACGGCGATCAGCGAGCCGATGAAGATGAGGATCAGCACGATCCCGATCAGGAAGGTGCCGAGCATCGAAGCGAACATGAACTTGAGGAACTGGCGCATGGCTGTGGACTGTGTTACGGCGGCGAAGCTATGTCCATCGACCACAGCGAGCATCATGGCGATCCACGAGCGGCCCCCCCTGCGGATGGTAGGCCCTGCCGGATAGCTTTGCCCCATGGCGGATCAGGAGGTGGTGTTGCTGTTGGGGGGCGATCTGGGAGATCCGCCGCGACAACTGGCCATGGCCGAAGAGGCCATCGGGCAACAGGTCGGGACCGTGCTGGCCCGCAGCCGCGACCACTGGACCACGCCTTGGGGCTTCGCCTCGGACCGGTTGTTCCTCAACCGCGCGCTGCTCGTTTCCACGGATCTGCCGGGCGCCGAGCTCATGGAACGTTGCCTGGCCATCGAAAAGGCGCTGGGTCGCGTGCGGGAGCCCAATGGTGCCATCGCCTCCAGGTTCATCGACATCGATGTCCTGCTCATCGGAACCACGGTATCCGACACGCCGGAACTCATCCTGCCGCATCCGCGCCTGCACCTCCGCCGCTTCGCCCTGGCCCCGCTGTGCGACGTGCTCCCGGCTTGGGAACATCCGCTGTTGCAGCGCACGGCGCTTCAATTGCTGAACGCCCTTCCGGCCGCATGACCCCCTTCCACTCCTACATCGCTGTTGAAGGCCTGATCGGCGCGGGGAAGACCACCTTGGCGCGCCGCCTCGCAGAGCGTTGGAATGGCCGGCTCGTACTGGAGGAGTTCGAGGACAACCCCTTCCTCCCTCGATTCTACCAGGACCCCGAGCGCTACGGCTTCTCCGTGGAACTGTCGTTCCTGGCACAGCGCTACCACCAGCTCAAACGCGTCACCGAACAGGATCTCTTCCGCACCTGCACCGTGGCCGATTACTCCATCGGCAAGTCGGTGGTCTTCGCCAACGTCACCCTCCAGCCCGACGAATACAACTTGTTCCGCGACCTCTACCAGATCATGTACGCCGACCTGCCCCGGCCAGAGCTGATCGTGTACCTCCACCTGGACATGGCCCGGGTGAAGGAGCGGATCAAGGCGCGAGGAAGGAGTTATGAACAAGACATTCCGGTGGACTACCTCGCGCAACTGCAGGAGCGGTACCTCGACCACCTTCAGAAGCTGCCCGACGATCGGGTGTTGGTCGTTGATCTGGGCGGGTTCGACCTGTTGAACGACACATTGGCATACGAACGGTTGGTGGAAGCCATCTCCACCGAGGTGCCTCGGGGCTGTCGCATCCTCACCTTGTGATGCACCTTCATTTGTCAACAAGTGGCCCGGAAGGAACGGATCGACCACACCATCAGGCGGTTAATTTCGCGGCCTAAGATCAAGAACCAAGCAGCGACCCTATGGAAAAGCGTCACCTGAAAAGCCTGTCACTCCTGTCGGCAGGCGTGTTCGTCCTCGCAGGATGCGGCGGCATCGGCAAGATGAACAAATACGTGGAGAACATCAAGTATACGGTGGACCCCTCCCCGTTGATCGTTCAGGGTGATTCCGTGGCGGTGAACATCAACGGCAACTTCCCGGGCAAGTACTTCTACAAGAAGGCCCAGGTGGAACTGACCCCGACCCTGGTGTACACCGGTGGCGAAACGCCGTACAAAACGGCCTATTTCCAAGGCGAAGGAGCGGTGGGCAATAACACCGTGATCCCGTACACTACGGGCAAATCGTTCAACTACACCCACAAGGTGGCCTACACCCCGTCCATGGCCCAGAGCGATCTGATGGTGAAGATCCTCGGCAAACAAGGGAAAGACGGCAAGAAACAGAAGGAGTTCACCCCGGTGAAGATCGGCGAAGGGGTCATCACCACGCCCTACCTGGTGGTGAGCGACGACAAGGTGCTGCTCACCAAGGATGCCTTCGTGCGGATCACCGACCACACGCAGGATGCCACGCTGAACTACCTGGTGAACGCCAGCAACGTGCGCCCCACCGAGCTCAAGGATGCCGACATCAAGGCCATGGCCGACTTCATCAAGACCATGAAGTCCAACCCGAACATCGTGGCCAAGGGCGTGAGCATCGATGCGTGGGCCAGCCCGGAAGGCGAGCTCAGCAAGAACGAGAACATCGCCGACGACCGCACCAAGAGCGCGAAGACCTGGGCCAAGGGCGAACTGCTGCGTGCCAAGAACGATAGTGCCAAGGCCGATGGCTTCTACACCCTGAGCGCCCGCGGCGAGGACTGGAACGGTTTCAAGGCCGCCATGCAGGCCAGCACCACCGTGCCCGACAAGGACCTGGTGCTGCGTGTGTTGGAGATGTATCCCGACCTCACCAAGCGCGAGGAGGAGATCAAGAACATGGCCGCTACCTATAAGGAGATCGCCGACCAGATCCTGCCCCAGCTGCGCCGCAGCGAGGTGAAACTCAACTACCAGCGCATCGGGAAGACCGACGCCCAGCTCACCGAGATGAGCCGCACCGCGCCGGACAGCCTCAACGTGGAAGAGCTCCTCTTCGCCGCCACCCTCACCAACGACCTGAACGAACAGCTGCGCATCTACAAGGAGACCGAACGCGTACACCCCGGCGACCACCGTGCGGCCAACAACGTGGGCTACGTGTACATGCTGCAGAACAAGCTCGATGAGGCCGCCGCACAGTTCGCCAAGGCCAACAGCATCAAGGAGAACCCGCAGAGCACCAACAACCTGGGCGTGGTGGCCCGCCTCAAGGGCGATCGGAAGAAAGCCGCTGAACTCTTCGCCAAGGCCGGTGCCGCCGGTCCCGAGGTGAAGTACAACCAAGGCATCATCGACATCCAGAACGGCGACTACAGCAGCGCCAACAACAACTTCGGCGGCACCAAGAGCGTGAACGCCGCCTTGGCCAAACTGCTCAGTGGCGATGCCGCTGGTGCACAGAGCATCCTCGATGGCGCCACCGACAAGGACACCGCCACCGGCCACTACCTCGCGGCCATCATCGCTGCGCGCCAGAGCAACTGCGCCGGTGCCGCCACCAGCTTGGGCCTCGCCATCCAGAAGGACGGCAGCCTGCGCGAAAAGGCCCTGAAGGACCTGGAGTTCCGGAACTGCAAAGGCAGCCTCGGCCTCTAACCCCAACGGCACCGTGGAGAAAGCCCTTCCTCTCGATAGAGGAAGGGCTTTCTTTTTCTCCGGACCGGTAGTGAACACGAAGAACGATCAGGGGCCGGGCGGGTTCCTCCTTCCCGGGCGCAATTACAATTCGTGTCCCTACTGCCCGGACGCAACTACAGCAGTGATGCGTATAGGTTCGGCTTCCAGGGGCAGGAGAAGGATGACGAGGTTCACGGGGCTACAGGGACCAGCTAAGCATTCGAGGCTCGCATACTTGATCCCAGGGATGGGAGGTTCCTGAGCATCGATCCGCTGGCGTTCCTGTTCCCTCGGAACTCGCCCTTTGCCTTCAGCGAGAGACATGGTGGAGCTTGAAGGGCTGGAAGCTGCCCCCCGCTAGCGCGAATGTTCGCTGGTTCGGATCTGCGATCCGGACCACGTTCAGCAAGGCATGAACACACCCAGGACGGAAAGGACAGTGGCAATGATGGCCAGCCCGGAGGCGACCAGATGGACCCACACGAGCACGGGGCGGTTCTTGGCGCGTTCGAGCAGGTTATCGAGGTAGGTGGTCGTGTCGCGGTAGCCACCTTGCTCGTGGAAGATGCGGCCTTGGGTTCAGGTTCATTTTTCCCATGCAGATCGTCCGCTGATCAACACCTCCGCAGGATCTCCCGAGGAACGAGGGCCCCTGCGCTTCGAAGCCGCTATGGTCTATCTTGCCCGCATGGCCACCCGAACATGCCCCTCCGCGGGTGTCCGGTAGCTCGCCTCCCGGAAAAGACCTCCGCAGGTTCTACTGTTGGCGACCTTAGAGGCTATCTAGGATCTCCTCAAACTCGTCCCCCGGTCTCTTTTTCGCCCATGCTTCACCAAAAAAAATCCCGTAGATACCGCTACGCGATGATCCTTAGGCTGTGTCTGACCGAAAAATAGCCTCGGGGTCCTTCGTTCCGGAGATCCCAAACAGGCTCTTCGAAGGACCGGCGAACCTCCGCCCCCCTGGTCGGTGCCGGAGGTCTTGGATCAGAACACGATCTTCTGCCGGCGGATCCTGGTGCGGTATTTCTTGCTGCCGCTCTTGAGCTTCACCAGCTTGTAATGCACCTGCGCTTTGAGGAACACGTAGGCGTCCAAGTCATCGGGGTCGCCCCGTTGTTGTCCGGTGGCGGTCGGGTTGAGCCCGTAGCTGTACAGGCTGCCGATTCGTAGGCTGGGGTCCGCCAGGTACGCGGCCACCGACCCGTTCGCGGCTCCGATCGCCTCGTTGTCGTAATAGGTGGTGCTCACGTCATCCACGTAGTCGGTGAATGTCTTGGTGTACTGCAGTTCCAAGCCCACGCTCAACGTCTTGGAGATGGCCTTCCGCAGGCCCACGCCCATGGGTATGCAGAGGGCGATGTTCTTGTACGTTTCCGGACCGTCCGGCAGTCCTTGGCCCTCGGTGCCCAAGGGCTGCAGCCGTACCCAGGTGTTCTCGAATTGTGCCTTCGGGTCGAAATAGAACCCCCCGATGCCGAGGAATCCATACAAACCGACGCGTGAGGATTTCGTCCCCTGCACACCGCGCAGGTCGTACACGTGGCCCAGCTCCTCTCGGTACAGGTGGAATTCGTATGCCAGGGTGAACTCGATCACATCCGAACGGAAGTGTAGGTTGCGGTTCTGGCGATATTCCTCGCTGGTCAGGTTGTCATTCCCGGCCAGCACGCCGTAGGTGGCCCGGGCCCGCAGCGCCATCTTCTGGGCCACGTGGTAGCGGTAGTCGATATGCATCGCCGGTCGGGTCTGGCTCAGTTCCAGATCCCACACGAAGGGCGAGCCGATCTGGTTACGCCCGCCCAGCTCGCCAAGGAAGTTCGAGATGCCGAATCCAAGGCTCACTTCCTGCCTATGGGTCTTCCAATAGTTCGACTGGCGGAAGTACTGAGCATCGGCCTGGCTGCATGTGAGGATCACACACAGCAGTAGGGTGGCGATCTTCCAGGGGTAGCGTGGAGTCATGGGATTCAGGCTCAATACTACGAATGTATCGGGATGGACGAAAGTCCGGCCCCGTGTTCGTGCGAACATTCCTGTGCCGCCATGCCGATCCATGCCGGACCTTTCTACGTTTTGCAGGGGAAAGGTTGCGTCCGGGTCAGGGCTGTACGAACCACCACAGCACCACACCGGCACAGACCGAAACGTTGAGCGAGTGCTTGCTGCCATGTTGCGGCACCACCAGGCAGCCATCGCAGCTGGCCACCACCGCGTCCGATACGCCGTTCAGTTCATTGCCGAACACCAGAGCCAGTTTCTCCGTGGGCCAGGGCTTGACATCGGACAAGGCTACGGCCGCCACGGTCTGTTCCACGGCCAGCACACGGTACCCTTCGGCCTGTAGCGCCGCCACGGTTTCGGCAGCGGAAGGTGCTGCGGTCCAAGGCACGGAAAGAGTGGCTCCCAAGGCGGTCTTCTCGATCTCGCGGTGGGGTGGGTGGGGGGTGAATCCACAGAGCACGATGCCTTCCGCACCGAAGGCGTCCGCCGTGCGGAAGATCGAGCCCACGTTGTGTCGGCTGCGGACATCGTCCAGCACCAATCGGATGGGGTGTTTGGCACGGGCGTAGTGTTCCGCTGCACTGGGGCGGTCCAGCTCGGCGGTCGTCAGCTTGCGGTCGTTGGCGGGCATCTGTTCGGAAAATGTGAAGATCGAGAGGCCTTTGGGCAGGTGTGCGCCCAACCAGGGTGAGTACCTTGCCGGGCTTTGTCGGAGGCCCCATGCCAATGGGCCGAAGGTAGAGGTTCCAGCCATGGCCAAGTCCGTAGAAACCCCATTGATGCAGCAGTACGGGAGCATCAAGGCGAAATACCCCGATGCCCTCCTCCTCTTCCGAGTGGGCGATTTCTACGAGACCTTCGGCTCCGATGCCATCACCGCCGCTGGGGTGTTGGGCATCACCCTTACCAAGCGCAACAACGGAGGCAGCGATGTGGAACTGGCCGGCTTCCCGCATCATTCGCTCGAGTCGTACCTGCCCAAGTTGGTCAGGGCCGGGTACAGGGTGGCCATTTGCGATCAGTTGGAAGACCCCAAGGCCACCAAGACCATCGTGAAACGCGGGGTCACCGAGGTGGTCACCCCCGGCGTGGCCTATAGCGATCAGGTGGTGGATCACCGAGCCAACAACTGGCTCGCGGCCATCTGTGGGCAGGCTGGGCGATACGGCGTGGCCTTCCTCGATGTCACCACGGGCGAGTTCCTCGTGGCCGAGGAGGATGCCGAAGAGGTGTCCCGGTTGATCGACCGTCATGCACCCAGCGAGCTCCTCTTGCCCAAGGGCACCAAGGACCAAGGGCTGCTTCAGGCTTGTGGAGGCTATAACACCTTTGCCCTGGACGATTGGGCCTTCACCGAGGATTTCGCGCGCGAGCGCCTGCTCCGACAGTTCAGTACCAGCACCCTCAAAGGGTTCGGCATCGAGGACCTGCGGCTGGGCCAGCGGGCGGCCGGGGCCATCCTGCATTACCTGGGCGAAACACGCCACGACCGCCTGGCGCATGTGGACCGCATCGGTTGGATCAGGCCGCAGGCGTACGTGGGGCTCGATCGCTTCACCGTGCGCAACCTGGAGCTGGTCAGTGCCGTGAACGATGGTGCGCGCACGTTGCAGAACGCGGTGGACCGTTGTGTCACGCCCATGGGCTCCCGCCTGTTGAAACGTTGGATCCTCTTCCCGCTGATCGATGCGGTGGCCATCAACGAACGCTTGGATCGCGTACAGGAGATCCTGAACGATACGGCCTTTGCCGAGGCCCTGGGTGAGGAGTTGCGCGCCATCGGTGATCTGGAACGACTTGCGGGCAAGGCTTCTGCCGGGCGCATCAACCCGCGCGAATTGCTGCAGGTGGCCGTGGCGCTGGAGGCCGCGCACCGCATCCATCTGTTGCTGGTCGGCAAGGCGGCCCCGGGTATCGCACTGCCCGAAGGGCTTTCGGGGCTCATCGCCGCCACCATCGAACAAGACCCACCCGTGAATCCCGCGAAGGGCGGGGTGATCCGGGCCGGGCAGAGCGCCGAATTGGATGAGCTGCGCCATGTGAGCGGCCACGCCAAGGAGCTGCTGCTCGACGCCCAACGGCGCGAAAGCGAGCGCACCGGCATACCCTCGTTGAAGGTGGGCTTCAACAACGTGTTCGGTTACTACCTCGAGGTGCGCAACACCCATAAGGACAAGGTGCCGCCCGAATGGGTCCGCAAGCAGACGCTTGTGGGCGCCGAACGCTACATCACCGACGAGCTGAAGACCCTCGAGGAGAAGATCCTCGGTGCCGAGGAGCGCATCCTCGCCCTGGAAGCGGAACGGTTCCGCACCGTGGTGGAGGAGGTGGTGCGCCATGTGGGCACCACCCGCACGGCGGCGCTGGCCTTGGCCGAATGGGATGTGCTGCGTGGCTTCGCGCTGAACGCCGCTGCATGGGCCTACTGCCGTCCGCGGATCACCGACGAGCGTGTGCTGGATCTGCGTGATGCGCGGCATCCGGTGATCGAACAACAGCTACCGCCGGGCGTTCCTTATGTGGCCAACGATCTCCTGCTGGATCCGGAAGGGCGACAGATCATCGTGATCACGGGACCGAACATGAGCGGTAAGTCGGCACTGCTGCGGCAGACAGCGCTCATCACCATCCTGGCACAGATCGGCAGCTTCGTGCCCGCCTCCGCTGCCGCCATCGGGCTGGTGGACCGGATCTTCACGCGGGTGGGTGCATCGGACAACCTCACCACCGGCGAGAGCACCTTCATGGTGGAGATGAACGAGACGGCCAGCATTCTCAACAACCTCAGCGATCGGAGCCTGGTGCTGCTGGACGAGATCGGACGCGGCACCAGCACCTACGACGGCATCTCCATCGCCTGGGCCATCGCCGAGTTCTTGCACGATCACCCCGGGCGTCCCAAGACCCTTTTCGCCACGCACTATCACGAGCTCAACGAGATGGCCGCGAACTTCCCGCGCATCCAGAACGCCAACGTGGCGGTGCGCGAGGCGGAGGGTAGGGTGCATTTCCTGCGCAAGCTCACTCCCGGCGGCACCGACCGTAGCTTCGGGATCCACGTGGCCCAGATGGCAGGCATGCCGGGCAAGGTGGTGGCCAGGGCCAAGAAGGTCCTGGCCCACCTGGAGGCCAGCCATGCCGGAGATCTCGGTGGATCCCCCGAAAGTGGTGCGGTCACCACCTCGAACAAGGTCTCCGGTCCGGCCCTCGGCCGCGAACCGCAGCTCAGCTTCTTCCAACTCGATGATCCTGCGCTCGAACGGATCCGGGAAGAACTCACCGCGCTGGACATCAACAGCCTTACCCCGGTGGAGGCCCTGTTCAAACTGAACGAGATCAAACGGCTGGTGGAGCCCAGCAACGCCAGGCTGCGCAAGGCGTGAGGCCTTGGTCATGCCGCCCGGGACCACCTGGCGAGGCTGCTGTGCCCCGTTCTCTTTGGGCGGAACGCGAGCTTCCGAGAAAATCATGAGCACAACATGTTGTGAAGTCGATCGGGCATGTTATATTTGCGCCCTCGTTCGCCGAAAGCGCCAGCCCAAGCGGACCGTATTGCGAGAGTAGCTCAGTTGGTAGAGCACGACCTTGCCAAGGTCGGGGTCGCGGGTTCGAGTCCCGTTTCTCGCTCAAGTGGAAAGCAGCCGTAAGGCTGCTTTCATTTTTTGGGTGGGCTTGGTCACCTTTGTGCTGTTGCCCGGGTGGTGAAATGGTAGACACGAGGGACTTAAAATCCCTTGGTCCGCAAGGGCTGTGTGGGTTCGAGTCCCACCCCGGGCACCACTGGACCGTTGGTCTGGTCCCAACGGATCCGCCGCGTGGCTTGGTGGCCGTAGCGCCCTATCGGCCGGCGTTGATGGCGGGTCCAAGGGCCAGGTCGGTGGCGTTACCTGCGCCCAACACAGGCTGGTCCTGTGGCCACAAGGCGGCCGGTGGAGGTTGATGGATCGCACATGAGCAAGACCCGGATCGCCCCTACGCCGAGCGGTTTCCTGCATGCCGGCAACGCCTTCAACTTCCTGGTCACGGATCGCCTGGCCAAAGGCATGGGCGCCCGGCTGGTGTTGCGGATCGACGATCTCGATGCCGAACGTGTGCGGCCGGAGTACGTGGAGGATGTGTTCCGTTCGCTGGAATGGCTGGGGGTCAGGGTGGATGAAGGTCCTTCCGGTCCGCAAGCGCTCTGCGCGAGTTGGTCGCAACAGCTTCGGATCCCCCGCTACAACGTGGCGGTGGAGCAGTTGCGGACGGCCGATGCGCTCTATCCATGTTCTTGTTCGCGAACGCACATGGAGCCGTTGAGCAGGGCCGGACACGACTGCCGGATCCGCCCGATGCACAACGCTCCGCGAGGCACACCATGGCGGCTGCGGATCCCGGAGCCGGGCATGGTGCCGGTCACCGCGCTGGATGACCAGGTGGAATGGATGGATCTGCCCTCCCTCATGCCCGATCCGGTGATCGTACAACGGGCCAGCGAGCGGCCGGCCTACCAGATCGCATCCTTGGTCGACGATCTGGAGATGGGCATCACCTTCATTGTCAGGGGCGAGGACCTGCGGCCTTCCACGGCGTGTCAAGCCTTCATGGCGCGGATCCTGGAAAAGGAGGCCTTCGGTGCGATCCGGTTCCACCACCATCCCTTGTTGAGGGATACGGATGGTGCCAAACTTTCGAAATCGGCGGGCTCCACTTCGTTGAGGGCCATGCGCGAGAGCGGCCAGGGTCCTGGAGCACTGATCAGCGCGGCGTATCGCTACGTGGACACCTTGGCCTTGGACCTTAGCCTTTGAAAGCCAATAGATTGCTCAGGTCCACGCGCAAGCCATCGGCCTCCCGTTGGATCACCCCGGCCTCCAGTAGGGCATCCACATCGCGCCGCAGTGTCTTCTCGGAGACATCGGCGTAGAGCTTGGCGAGCGTGGGGGAGAGCCGGTCGATCCGGTTCAGCGGTACGGGGCGGTCCGTGGAGGCCAAGTCCAACAGCACCTGCCGTTGTCGTCGGGTCGGGGCATCGTTCCCGTCTTGGAAGAGCTCCAGCAACTGGGCACGCCATTGGCCGCGCAATTGGGCTTCACGGACCCGGTCGTGCAGGCCCTGCAGCACCTCGATCATGCGACGTAGGGCGAAGGTCGCGAACGGGATCGGGTCCGCGGCGCCTTCCGTAGCCTGTTGGATGTGCCGTTGGAAGGCAGGGGCATGGCGGTGCAGGGCGATGGAAAGGAGGTGTACCGCTGTGGCATCCATACCGGCCGCACGAAGGAGTGCGGCCCCAAAGGCGCCGCTCGTACGGTGGTGGGCCGAGTCGAACGGCCTGATCCAAGCCAGATAGAGTTCGGCGAGGAGCATGCGGAGGATCGCGTAGGCACCGGCTGCATCGGGCTCCGGCGCTGCCAATTCGTCACTTCCTAGCCAGTCGCACAATTCCTCGGTGAATACCCCGACCACCTCGGGCGGCACACCTTCCCATGCCCTTCCGCCGGTGGGGAACCCCCGCCATTGTCCCGGCCGATCCGCTTCGGTGGAACCTTCCGATACCGACTGATGCAAGTGCTTCAAGGTCTCCGGGACCAAGGGGAGCGGGTCGGCTTTCCTCGGTTCGCGAGGGGTAGGTCGCAGGCTGCCGAGGTAGGCATCCACCGCATGGATCTCACCACGCGCCGCAGTGCCACGTCCGCGTATCGGGATCCCTGCGCGGACCTGTTCCAAGGGCAGGAGCAGACCATCCAAGGCGAGCCGCGCCTGGGTTCCGAGCGCCTCCAGTTCGCGCTCCGTGGCACGGGCTTCCGCTACCACCATCGGCATGCCCGAAAGGTGCGTCAGTCCGGCCTTTAGCTCGCCGAGTAGGAGCCAGAGGGTGGGCGGGGCTTGGGTCAGTCCGGCACGGAAAGTGATCCAGGTGATCGTCTCTTGATAGGTCCTCATGATTGTCCAATAGAATGTCCAAAATAAAGCATTGGATATCAATTAAAAGCAGTTTTATCGAAAATGAAATGTCCAGAACTATGTCATAGTGAATGTCCATTGTTATGGATGCACCAATGTCCTTCGCCTTGACCCGACCTGAATACGGTCAGAGCAAGGCGATCAGGCGTTCAGTAAGGCGATCAATGTGATCAGGCCGGCGAGCGCTCCGATCATGAGCGCAGCGATGGCGAAGCCCTTTCCTCGCCATTCGTAGGTGCGTCCCTTCCGCACCGCGATGGAGGCCAGCACCAGGGTGGTGAGTACGGCGAGGACCACGAGCAATTCACTCGTCCCGAGGATCGCGCAGGCCACCGTTCCCATGGCCACCACGAAGGCGGGGACCGCCCAGGGATTCCACCTAGGGCGAGGGGTATCCGAGCTGGGCGGAAGCGGATGGGGTGCGGGCACGGTCCTGGTGGCTTGTACTCCGGTCAAGGGCCGTGCAGGAATGTACAGGTTGGCCGAGCGGCCTGGCCTCATGGCCAACACCTCAGGCCCAAGATCCACCATCCGCGCGGTGGTGGGGGGCACTGCTGAAATGGCAGGTGTGTACTTACGGGTTTCCAGCTGCTGGATGGCTGTTGTCCGTGGTGAACCGCCGTTGCGGGGACGAAGCCCGAGGTCCACGTGCCAGCCCGGCTGATGTCTCCTTTTCTGGAGGAGTCCTTCGCCCGGTGCATGCCGCGTAGTACCGCAACCGGAGGCCACCAGCAGCACGAGCAGGGGTACGGTGTGGCGCGGTTTCACGCCGCTGAAGGTAGCGGGTTATGTTATGCCCGCGAAGGGGTGGCCACGAAGGAGAAGGAATCGCCGTCGAAAAGGCCCAAGTCGCTCATCTTCAGGTGCGGGATCACCAGCAGGGCCATGAAGGAGAGGGTCATGTACGGCGCCGCCATGGTGCACCCCAAGGCTTTGGCGCTGCGGTCCATCGCGGCGTAGTCCCGGGCCACCTCATAGGCATCCGCATGGCTCATGATCCCCGCCACGGGCAGAGGCAGGCAGCGCTGTTCCTGGCCATCGGCCATGCTGATGCCTCCGCGGGCCGCGATCACGGCGTTCACTGCGGTGCAGAGGTCCTGGTCCGTGGTGCCCACGGCCACGATGTTATGGCTATCGTGCGCCACGCAGCTGGCGATGGCGCCCCGTTGCAGGCCCATGCCGGTGATCCACCCCACGGCCACGGGGGCTTCGGCGTAGCGGTTCACCACGGCGATCTTCAGCAGGTCGCGGCCGGTGTCGGCTACACAGGCACCGCCAGCGATGGTCGGTGGCATGGCGACCTTCCCGGTGATCAGCTGCCCGTCATACGGCTCGATCACCAGCAGGTCGTTGGTGGTAGCGGGTACATGGAAGTCGGCAGGGGCTTTCACGCGGCAGTCGAATTGGTTGGGCGTTGTGGCCTTTGCCCTGGCGATCAGGCTTTTCCCCTGCTCGGCCACGAGCTGGCCGCGGATGTAGGTGCGCTCGACCTGGAACTGCTCGAGGTCGTTCACCACGATGAAGTCCGCCGGATCGCCCACGCGCAGCCGACCCACGGGCAAGCGGTAGTGGTCGATGGGGTTGAGGCAGGCCACCTGCAGCACCTTGTACACACCGATCCCCGCGGCCACGGCCCGGGCGCAGATGGTGTTGATGTGTCCGAGCACCAGGCTGTCCGGGTGGGTGTCGTCGCAACAGAACATCATCCGTTGCCAGTGGTCGTGCAGCAGGCCATGCAAGGCCTCGAAGTTCTTGGCGGCACTGCCCTCACGGATCTGCACCCACATGCCGACCCGCAGTTTGTCCAAGGCTTCTTCGGCGGTGAAGCACTCGTGGTCGGTGCTCATGCCGGCCTGGTGGTAGCGCTGGGCCAGTTCGCCGCGAAGCCCCGGTGCGTGGCCATCCACGGGCTTGCCGAGACGCTGTGCATGGGCGATCTTGCGCAGTACCTCGGGGTCGCCTTGGAGCACCCCCGGGAAATTCATCATCTCGCTGAGGTACAGGACCTCCGGGCGTTCCAGGAGCCGGCCCACCTGCTCGGCATCGATGGTGGCACCGGCGGTCTCGAAGGTGGTGGCAGGCACGCAACTGGGGGCCCCGAAGAAGAAGTGGAAGGGCACTTCCTTGCCGTTGGCGATCATGTATTCTACGCCTTCCATCCCGAGCACATTGGCGATCTCGTGCGGGTCGCTGATGGTGGCCACGGTTCCGTGGGTCACCGCCAGCCGCGCGAATTCGCTGGGGATGAGCATGGAGCTTTCCACGTGGACATGGGCATCGATGAAGCCCGGCAGCAGGAAGCCGGCTGGGGCATGTTCGATGGGGTGGATGGCCGCGATGTGCCCATCGCTAACATGGACTTCGGCGGGGTAGGTCCGGTGGGCCAGGATGTCCACCAGGTTGCCTTGGATCTGGAAGGTGCGCATGTTGAACCTCAAAGAAAGAAGGTTCCGGGGGAAGTGCGGCGCGGAGGCGGTGTACGAACTGCGGGATCGCGACATGTGCGGCGATGGAGCAGGTGGTCCCATGCCCGGCCCCCCGGTGGCGCAGGTTCTGTATTTCGACAAGGTGAACGGGCGGTCACCATTTCCACCAAGCGCTGGAGATAACGTTGCCGAACGGCTGCGGTCATGTTCCGGATGTCGCTTCGCGGCATGAAACACATGAAGATGAAAGACCGCAAAGGGCGTCTTGTATGGGCGGCGATGGCCGTTGGAGCATTCGGTTCGTGGGGTACGATTTCGGCCCAAGGGCATCCGGTGGCCGAGGCCGAGGTGGCGTCGTTGGAACGGAGGGTCGTTGAACCTCAACGGGTGGTGGCCCCCGCTTACGATGGGTTGGTGTCACCACGGCCGACGGCCATCGTGGACGATGGCTGGAGCGCGGAGCTCCCGGCCCCGCGACAGTTGGTGGTGGTACGGCGTGGTGGTGCGCAGGGGGCGGTCCGGATCGAGGTGTTCAATGCCCGTGGCGAGGTGGTGGAACACGTTGAATGGACCGACGACCTGGGCACGATGAAGCCGGTGTCGTTGGATGCGTTGGTGTCGGGCCGCTACGCCGTGCGTGTCACCAATGGAGAACGTTCGGAAGTGGTTCGGTTCCGCAAGGACTGAGCACCTTCGGCATCAGTTCCCGAACATCTCGCGCACCTTCTCGAAGAAGCCTTTGTCCTTCGCCGTGGGCTTGGGCTGGAAGCCGGGGCTGTGGCGGAGTTTCTCCAGCACGGCTTTCTCCTCCTTGGAGAGGTCGGAGGGGGTCCATACCATCACGTGTACGAGCAGGTCGCCGTTTCCGTGGTGGTTTATGCTGGGCAGTCCTTTGCCGCGCAGTCGCATGGTGGTGCCGCTCTGGGTGCCCGGTTCCACCTTCACCTTGGCCTTTCCGGAAACGAGGGGCACCTCGATGGTGGTGCCCAGCGCGGCGTCCACCATGTTCACGTAGGTCTCGTGGTGCAGGGTGGTCCCGTCGCGTTTCAACTCCTTGTGGGCCTCTTCCTCGATCACCACGAGCAGGTCTCCGGGCACACCTCCTGCGGGCGCCTCGTTGCCCATGCCGCTGATGTTGAGCTGCATGCCTTCTTCCACCCCGGCGGGGATCCGAATGGGCACCACCACTTCTTCGCGGACCAGGCCATGCTCATCGCTGCCGGGGGCGCGCTTGCTCACGGTCTGGCCCACCCCGCCACAGGCGGGGCAGGTGGCCACGGTCTGCATCTGGCCCAGGAAGGTGCTCTGTACCCGGCGCACCTGGCCACTGCCACCGCAGGTGCTGCAGGCGCCATACTCGCTGCCCTTGCCACGGACCAGCTTGGTCACCTTGATCTTCTTCTCGGCGCCATGGGCGATCTCCTCGAGGGAGAGTTTGATGCGCACGCGGAGGTTGCTGCCCTTCACGGTGCGTCCGCCGCGTTGCTGTTGGCCGAAGCCGCCGAAACCGCCGCCGAAATGCCCGCCGAAGATGTCGCCGAACTGGGAGAAGATATCCTCCATGTTCATCCCGCCGCCCTGGAATCCGCCACCGCCACCGAAACCACCGGGGGCGTTGTGTCCGAAGCGGTCGTACTTGGCCTTCTTGTCCGGATCGCTCAGGATCTCGTAGGCCGAGGCCGCTTCTTTGAACTTCTCCTCGGCCGCGGTGTCGCCCGGGTTCTTGTCCGGGTGGTATTTGATGGCCAGTTTGCGGTACGCCTTCTTGATGTCGTCCGCGCTTGCGTTGCGGGCCACACCAAGTACTTCGTAGGGGTCTCGTTTGCTCATCGGGTCTGCCGTCCTCGTGGGGCGGAACTTCGGAGGTGTGCGGTATGGTCAGCGGGTCATTCGCCCACGACCACCTTGGCGTAGCGGATCACTTTGTCGTGCAGGGTGTAACCGTTCTCGATCACATCCACCACCTTGCCCTTCAGCTCCGGGGTGGGCGCGGGGATCTGGGTGATGGCTTCGTGCTTGTCGGTATCGAAAGGCTCGTTCCTCGCGTCGGGCATGGCTTTGAGGCCTTGGGTGCCGAGCACGTGCACCATTTTCTGGTGGATCAGTTTGATCCCTTCGCGGATGGCGTCGATGTCGCTCACCGCATCGTTGTTGGCGATGGCGCGGTCCAAGTCGTCCAACACGGGCAATACGGCCTTCAGGGTGTTCTCGCCGGCGTATTGCAGCAGGTCGAGGCGTTCTTTGGCCGTGCGCTTGCGGAAGTTGTCGAATTCCGCGAAGAGGCGGATGTGTTTGTCGTGGATGGCCTGGTGTTCGGCGCGGAGCAGGTCCAGTTCGGCCCGGAGCGTTTCCACTTCGGAGCGCTCCGCGACTGACGTGGTGTCAGCGGTGGCAGTTCCGGACGCCTCACTGGGCTGTGTTCCGGGGGCTTGGACGGTGTTCGGCTCGTTCGTCACGGTCTCGTTCTCCATGGCTGGCTTTTCCTTAGGGGTGCGGCGGAACGGGTTCTTGAAGGCCATGATCTCACGGGTTCTCCGGCGTTCCGGCGTGGCGTGTCGGGCAATTCCGGTGCCACGGCCCTGGAACGGACAGGTTGACAGGGGCGATCAGTAGTCAGCGATCGGCCGATCGGTGGCGATCCGCTTCGCTGGATCCGGAAAGGCTGGCTGCAGGGCGGCCACCTCCATCGGGGATCAGGGGGCGTTCCTCGGGTCCTTGGGATCCGCCATTCGCGGATCGCCGATCACAGGCTCTTCACGTGCTTGTCCAGCTCCTGGTGCAGCGCCATGCCACGCAGGTTCTTGGCGATGATGATCCCGTTGGGGTCCACCAGGAAGCTCATCGGGATGGAGTTCACCCCATAGAGCTGAGCGCCTTTGGAGTTCCAGAAGAGCAGGTCGCTCACGTGGTATTTCCACACCAGGCCATCCTGGGCAATGGCGGCTTTCCAGGCGTCGCGGCTGCGATCCAGGCTCACACTGTATACCTCGAAGCCCTTGGCATCGTTGAATTTGGCCTTGCTGTATTTGTTGTAGGCCGCCACCACATTGGGGTTCTCCATGCGACACGGGCGGCACCAGCTGGCCCAGAAGTCGATCAGGACATACTTGCCCCTCAGTTCGGACAGCTTCATCACCTTGGTGCTGTCGGCGTTCATGAAGGCGAGCTCCGGCGCTTTGTTGCCGATGTTGGTGCCGACCTGCACGCCGCCCTCCACGGGCGCATCGCCGTTCACGCGGGCGGTGAATCCATAGATGGCGAGCAGCACCACGGCTGCGCTGATGAGGACACGTGTTTTCGACATGAGGGTACGGGCTTCCATGGTGCGAAGGTAGCGGGAGGTGATGTTTCCTGGGCAAGCCAAGATCGTGCCGGAATGGGAAGGCCGGGGGCGGGGCAGGCGGTAGGGGCATGCCCGGTCATTCCATCCGTCTCCTGTGCTACACCCGCTCGATCCTCGCCCCAAGGGCTTTCAGCCGGCCTTCGATGTCCTGGTAGCCGCGGTCGATCTGTTCGATGTTGTCGATGGTGCTGGTGCCATCGGCGCCGAGGGCGGCGATCAGTAGGGACACCCCGGCACGGATGTCGGGGCTGGTCATGCGGATGGCGCGGAGCGGCTTCTCGAAGTCCTTGCCGATCACCAAGGCCCGGTGCGGGTCGCAAAGGGTGATCTGGGCGCCCATCTCGATCAGTTTGTCGGTGAAGAACAGGCGGCTTTCGAACATCTTCTGGTGGATCAGTACGTGGCCACGCGCCTGGGTAGCGGTCACCAACACGATGCTGAGCAGGTCGGGGGTGAAGCCCGGCCACGGGTGGTCGCTGATCACGCGGTTGCTGCCGTCGAGGAAGGGTTCGATGGTGTAGTGGTCCTGGGCGGGGATGTGGATGTCGTCGCCCCGGCGTTCCACGGCGATGCCGAGCTTGCGGAACACATCGGGTATGATGCCGAGGTGCTCGTATCCGGTATCCTTGATGGTGATCTCGCTGCGCGTCATGGCGGCCATGCCGATGAAGGAGCCGATCTCGATCATATCGGGCAACATGCGATGTTCGGTGCCACCGAGCTCTTTCACGCCATCGATGTGGAGCAGGTTGCTGCCGATGCCGGAGATGCGGGCGCCCATGCGCACGAGCATGGAGCAGAGCTGTTGCAGGTAAGGTTCGCAGGCCGCGTTGAAGATGGTGGTGCGCCCTTCGGCGAGGGTAGCGGCCATCACGATGTTGGCGGTTCCGGTCACGCTGGCCTCGTCCAGCAGCATGTAGCATCCTTTGAGCTGCTTGGCCTCGGCCCGGTAGAAGGCGTCGTGTTCGTCGTACTTGATGGTGGCGCCCAGCTTCTCGAAACCGGTGAAATGGGTGTCCATGCGGCGTCGGCCGATCTTGTCGCCGCCGGGGCTGGGGATGTAGCCCCGGCCGAACCGGGCGAGTGCCGGGCCGGCCACCATCACGCTGCCGCGCAGGCTGCCGCCCATGCGTTTGTATTCGGGGTCGAGGAAGAACTCCAGGTTCACGCTACGGGCCTGGAACCGGTACGATCCGGTGCCGAGCTTCTCCACGATCACGCCCATCGCCCGCAACAGGTCGATCAGTTTGTTCACGTCCACGATGTCGGGCACGTTGTGGATGGTGACCGGCTCGCTCGTGAGCAGCACGGCGCAGAGGATCTGCAGTGCCTCGTTCTTGGCGCCCTGGGGCACCACCTCACCTTTAAGGCGGTGGCCACCTACGATCTTGAAGCTTCCCATGGTGCGAAAGAACAGCACCGGGTGGGGTGTGCAGGCCGAAGTGGGCTCCGGGTATCAACAGGCCATTGTCACCGGCGGGTCCGGGCCGGGAGCAGGGGGGCGTGGTGCTTCAGGGCCGCCCGGCGGCTCAATAGCGGCCCTTGTTCCGGTTGCGTTTACGCTTCTTGCCACCGCCGCCGCCGCCGTTGTTGTTGTGGCGTTTGCGGGTGTCCACCTCGTTGCGCGGGCCGTTCTGCTGGGTGCGGAGCAGGTCGGCGGTCTGGGCCAGCTGTGCATCGTCCTTCAGGCGCAGGCGGCCTTTGCTCAGTTCGCCGAGGTCCTTCAGGATCAACGGGTCGGGCACGGTGTCGCGGTTCCAGACCAGGAATTGCTTCTTCATCTGGTTGGCGATCACAGCGGTGTAGGCGTCGCGGGTCTGTCCGGGCTCCATGGCCACGCATTGGTCGATCATGCGCTGCACCATCTTGCCGTAGTGGCCGTACTTGATGCTCGTTTGCGGGTAGGGGATCCGGGCGGGTTTGCTTTCCAGGCCTTCGGGGGTGGGTTTGGGGAATGGGCCGTCCACATCCAGCTTGAATTCGCTCATGATGTAGAGGTGGTCCCAAAGGGTGCGCTCGAAGTGCTCGCTGTTGCGCAGTTGTGGGTTCAGGCGGGCGATCACCTGGATGATGGCTTTGGCCTGCTGGGTGCGCTTGTCGCGGTCCTCGATCTCCATCACGTGCTCCACCATGCGCTGCACGTGGCGGCCGTATTCGGGGATGATCAAACGGGGACGCGAGGTGTTGTAATCGAACGGTGCTGTGCTCATGGTGTCCTGCTGTGGCCGATCGCCGGATGGCCCCGAGCCGGAGGCTCGTCATGCCCCGTGGGGCGCCCAAATGTAGTGAAGTGGACGATCCGGCGGCTTCAGCCACCCACGGTATAGGTTCGTACCCAGGTCGGGTCTTGCATGTCGCGGAGCAGGCGGAAGGCATCCTTCCCCCAGTAGGGGCCTCGCCAGTC
>CAUJED010000062.1:0-5912 GCA_963169535.1 Bacteroidota bacterium
CAAGTCTTCCGCATGCGGCACGTCCTGCTGACCTTACTCCTTCTGCACAGCGCATGGACGTTGGCCCAGAGCACCGGCACCTTGACCGGAACGGTGCGCGATGAATACGGGAACGCCCTGCCCCGTGCCAATGTGGTGATCGTGGGCACCACCACCGGGGTCGCATGCGACGATCAAGGCCGCTACACCATTGCCCTACCTGCGGGCACGCCGGTACCGTTGCGCTGGAGCTACAGCGGCATGCAGCCCTTCGAGCAGCAGGTGGTGGTGGATGCGGACAACGTGGTGAACTACGACGTGCGGCTGCGTGTGACCACCTTGACCGGCGCCGTGGTGCGCGGCACCCAGCGCGACCGAGAGGAGGGGCTGGAATCGCTGGACCCGCGCGTAACGCGGTTCAACCCCAGTGTACAGGGTGGCGTGGAAGCCCTGTTGCAAGGGCAGCTCGGTTTCTCCACGCGGAACGAACTGAGCGCGGGCTACAATGTGCGTGGCGGCAACTTCGATGAGAACCTCGTGTATGTGAACGACATCGAGGTGTACCGGCCGTTCCTCGCGCGTGCCGGGCAACAAGAAGGCCTCAGCTTCCCGAACCCGGACATGATCGAACGGATCCAGTTCAGCCCCGGCGGATTCGAGGCGCGTTATGGTGATAAGATGAGCAGCGTGCTCGACATCACCTACAAACGCCCCAAGCAGTTCGCCGGAAGCGCCATGGCCAGCCTGCTCGGTGGTGCATTCCATCTGGAGAACACCATGCACGGGAACCGGTTGCGCCAGGTCACCGGTGTGCGCTACCGGACCAATACCCTGGTGCTCAATGGGCTGGATACCAAAGGCCAATATCGTCCGGCATATACCGACATCCAGTCCTATTGGACCTACGACCTCACGGACAAGGTGGAGCTGGGTTTCCTGGGGCTGTATTCGAGCAACAAGTACGGCGTGGTCCCGGAGAACCGGGAAACGGAATATGGAAGCTTCAACCAAGCACTCCGCTTCACCTCCTACTTCGAAGGCCAGGAGGTGACCCGGTTCCAGACCCTGTTCGGTGCGCTCAACGTGAACGTACAAGCCAGCAAGCAGACCCGGCTGAAATTCACCGCCAGCGCCTTCAACACCGTGGAGAGCGAGCGATTCGACGTGCTGAGCGAATATTTCCTGGACGAACTGGAGCGCGACCCCAACAGCAGCCGCTATGGTGAAGTGAAACAGAACCTGGGGATCGGGCGTTCGCTGAAACACGCGCGGAACGAACTGGATGCCACGGTGCTCACCTTCGCGCATAAAGGCTACCGGCAATACGGCAGAAGTTACCTGCAGTGGGGCGCCGATGTGCGCAGTGAGGTGATCAACGATGTGCTGAGCGAGTGGACCGTGATCGATAGCGCGGACTTCAGCATTCCGTTGAACAGCGGCGAGGACCTGGTGTTGAGCCATGTGCTGAAGAGCCGCCTGAACATGGAGAGCATCCGGGCGAGTGCATATGCCCAGAACACCTGGCGCTGGGACCGCGGCCACGGCAAGTGGTACACGTTGATCGCCGGCGTGCGTGCCCAACATTGGACCTACAACGGACAGACCGTGGGCAGCCCACGCGTGCGCTTCACCTACCATCCCGGGTGGAAACGGACCACCGACAGAGGCGATACGCTGGACATGGACTACAGCTTCTGGCTGGCCGCGGGCATGTACCACCAGCCCCCGTTCTACCGCGAGGTGCGGAATTTCCAGGGCGAACTGAACCCGGACATCAAGGCCCAACGCAGCATCCATTACGTGCTGGGGATGGACCGCCGATTCACCATCTGGAAGCGCCCGTTCAAATTCACGGCGGAAGCCTACTACAAGCAGATGGACGACCTGATCCCGTACGAATTGGACAACGTGCGGATCCGGTACTACGGTGCCAACCTGGCGAAAGGCTACGCCACCGGCCTCGACCTGAAGCTGAACGGAGAGTTCATCGATGGTGTGGAGAGCTGGATCGGGGCCAGTGTGATGAGCATCCAGGAGGACCTGTACAACGACAGCTACACCAAACGGTACAATGCCGCCGGCGACCTGATCGTACCCGGATACACCTTCGACCAGGTGGCGGTGGACAGCACGGTGATCACACCGGGTTGGATCCCCCGCCCCACCGACCAACGCGTGAACGTGGCCATCTTCTTCCAGGACGAAATGCCGAGCATGCCCACGCTGAAGGTGCATCTCAACGTGAACTTCGGCACGGGCGTACCCTTCGGGCCACCCAGCGCGAACCGCTATTCCGACACACTGCGCACCACGCTCTACCGCCGGGTGGACATCGGCTTCAGCAAGCAGTTGCTTGGTGCCAAAGGCCAGGAGAAGCAAGGCTTCCTCGGCAAGATCCACAACATGTGGGTGAGCCTGGAAGTGTTCAACCTGCTCAACATCAACAACACCATCACGCACACCTGGATCCAAAGTGTGGATGGCCGCGAATACTCCGTGCCGGACTACCTCACCCCCAGGCGGTACAATTTGAAGCTGATCGCGTGGTTCTGATGAGCTCCGGTGTGGACGTAGCCCCATGTTGACCGCACTCGCCTGCCTGCTCGTTGCAGCACCCATCCAAGGCGACACCCTGCCAGCCTTGAACGCCTGCATCGTGGAATACGCCCTGTCGCAGGAAGGGCACACTGTAGCACGCGGCGAATGCTGGGACCTGGCCGCAGCCGCCCTGGACCGATGCGAGGCCCAATGGGACGGTCTGTACGGTTTTGGTCGGCGCTACGACCCGAAGAAGGATCCCATCCAGCCGGGAGACATCCTACGGTTCGAAGGGGTGACGATGGAAACACGGACCACGGATGGCAGTGAACGCTACACCTTCGGCGAACACACCGCGATCGTCGTGGTGGTGCCTGCACCGGGTCGGATCACCATCGCGCACCAGAACTTCGGTCCTGTAGGGCGCAAGGTGAGCCAGCTGAACCTCGACCTGGCTTCGTTGACCAAGGGCCGCATCCATTTCCACCGCCCGGTTCCGTGAAAGCGCACCGCACGGGGCACGTGCCTTTCCTATAATTTAGCCCGACCATGAGGTTCCGTATCGCGCTTCTGCTGCTTCCCATCCTGTTGGTCGCCTGTTCCACGCACAAGCACGTGGCCAGCTCACACCCCAACGGAAAACCCGAGGTGGTACTCTACCTGAAGGGCGATGGCAACCAGGCCGAGAAGGTGATGGAGAAGGTCTATTACCCGAATGGCCAACTGGAATACGTGGGCCACTTCGACAAGGGCGTGGAGAACGGTGAGTGGATGTACTACTACGAGAACGGCACCAAGAAATACCGCGAGGTCTGGCTGAACGGCTTGGAACATGGCATCCACCTGGACTACTCGCCCGATGGGCAGGTGTACCGCGAGCTGCACTACGAGCAAGGCAAGCTCGTGAAGGAAGTGGACCGCTCCAAGAAGTAGGATGCGCAACGGCGCACCGAACGGCGCCGAGCACGAGCCCATGGGTAACCTGCACGTTGGCCGAGCATCCGCGGCACGCCATACCTGGTGGCGCCCATTCCCCCGTGTGTTCACGGCGGTGTTCACGCTCATCGCGATCGCGCTGTTCGTGGTGGAACACATCAACGGTCGGTTCTGGTTGAACGACTTTCGGGTGTACTACGGCGCTGGCGCCGCGCTCCTGAACAACGATCCGCTGTACGGAGTGGCCCATGGGCTCGACAGCGGGGTGTTCAAGTACGCCCCCATGCTGGCCCTGGTCTATGCGCTCTTCGCCCTGCTGCCCTACTCCCTTGCGGCATCCATCCAGTTCGGGCTGATCACCCTGGCGTTCATCGACGGCGTGCGGCGGATCGACCGGTTGGTACGCACCACCTTCCTGAACGGGAAGCCCGAAGCCTACCTACCGCTCTTCCTCATCGCATTGGCCTGCATCGTGCACCTGCATCGCGAGCTGCACCTGGGCAACATCAACATGATGCTGTTGTGGCTGCTGGTGGTGGCCCTGGAGCAGCTGATGCGCGCGAAGGACCTGCGGGGTGGTGCGCTGCTCGGTGCCGCGATCCTGGCCAAGCCGCACTTCGTGGTGCTGCTGCCCTTGCTGTTGCTTCGCGGGCGATGGAAGGCCCTCCTCGCCGCTTCCGGTGCGCTCGCGGCCGGCCTGCTCTTGCCCGCGCTCTTCCTGGGGTGGCCTGCGAACATGGAGGTCCACGTGGCCTGGCTCGGCGAGATGGCCAAGCACAACGCAGCGCTCATCTACACCGGCGGTGACGACCATAGGGCGGTCAACACGATCTACTCCTTCGTACACCGTGCCGCTCTGAAGCACTTCCTATCGCCCAGCGGAACGGAAGCCTATGGCCTGCTGGCCCTCATCGCTGGAGCCTTCGCCTTGTTCGTCCGGCGCAACCAACGCCGGGGTGTGGCGAACGCCTTCCCATTCGAATACCTGCTGCTCGTAGGGCTGGTACCCAGCATCACCCTCACGGACACCGAACACTTCCTGCTGGCCCTGCCCCTGGTGGCGTACACCATCCACCGCTTGGTTCCCCGGGCCCACCCACGCTGGCTCGCGCCGATAGCGGTGCCCTTGCTGGTGCTGTACGGCGGCAACTTCGAGGACGCCTGGGGGCCCTACGCCGATGTGCTCATCCACTACGGCGTACTGGGCGTTGGCAGCTTCGGCCTGCTCCTGGTCAGCACGATCCTGTGGTCACGATCGAACCCGGCCCCGTTCGCGGTGTCCAATCGGGGAGAATGAAACGCTCCACCGCCCTCTCCTGCCTGCTCGCCCCCTTCGCGCTGCTGGCCCAGGAGACCTATTACCCGCCCACGACGGGAAGCACTTGGGCCACCACCGACCCGGCCACCCTGGGCTGGTGTACGGACCAGCTGCCACCGCTGCTCGACTTCCTGGAGGCGAGTAACACCAAGGCCTTCATCGTCTTGAAGGATGGCCGCATCGTGATCGAGGAATACTTCGGTACGTTCACCCAGGACAGCAGTTGGTACTGGGCCAGTGCGGGCAAGAGCCTCACGGCGTTCTTGGTGGGCCTGGCGCAGCAGGATGGGCTGTTGGACATCGACGAACCCAGTAGCACCTACCTGGGCAACGGATGGACCAGCTGCACCCCGGAACAGGAGTCGGCGATCACCGTACGCCACCAGCTCACCATGACCACTGGCCTGGACGATGGCGCCGTGGACCCCGACTGCACCGATCCCGGATGCCTGCAATACCTCGCCGAACCGGGTACACGCTGGGCCTACCACAATGCGCCGTACACCAAGCTCGATGGCGTGATCACCGATGCCACCGGCCAGAACTTGAACGGCTATGTGTACAACAAGCTGGGGCAGTCCATCGGGCTGCTGGGCCTGTACGCGCCCATCGGCTCCAACAACGTCTTCTTCAGCACCCCACGTGCAATGGCGCGGTTCGGGCTGCTGGCGATGTCCGGAGGCCATTGGAACGGCACCCCGATCATGTCGGACAGCGGCTACTTCACCGCCATGACAACGCCCTCGCAGGGCATCAACCCGGCCTACGGATACCTGTGGTGGCTCAATGGCCAGGACAGCTACATGCTGCCCGGCATCCCATTCAGCTTCACGGGGCCGCTGATGCCGGATGCACCACCGGACGCGTACAACGCCATGGGCAAGAACGGGCAGGTGGTCAACGTGGTCCCCGCGCAGGGCCTGGTGGTGGTGCGCATGGGCGACCTGCCCGGCGGCATCTTCGTGCCCAACGCGTACAACAACGACATCTGGGAGCGCCTCAATGCCGTGATGTGTACGGGCACGGGCCTTTCACCGGGCCTGGCCGCCAACCTGAGCGGCATGCTCACCGTCGATCACGGCCGGATGGCCGTTACCGCGCCCCCTGGCGCTCGGATCCTCCGCATATCCACGGTGGATGG
>CAUJED010000063.1:0-5099 GCA_963169535.1 Bacteroidota bacterium
GGGCATCGCCTTTCGCCAGGAGCAGCGCAGACCCATTGCCTGGAGCGCTACGATGGCACCCTCTATGCCAGTGGCAATTGGAGCTTTCAGAACGATGCCGGACAATGGACCACCGGCTATGCCCGCTTTGACGAGAACACCTTGCGATGGAGCGACTTGGGATGCTACAACCCCCAGTTCAGCGGCCTGGGCACCCTCACCTTGAAGGCCGATGGCACCGGCTTCTATTGCACGGGGTGGATGGGTGACCCTTGCGAACTGCCGCAAGCACCGGTTTTCACCTACGACGGCAGCAATTACGCCAGTTGGCCTCCCTACCAGCAGATCCCCTTCGATGGTGGGGACTACGTGGGCTTCGTCTTCGATTTCCAAGGCATGACTTATATGACCGGGGACTTCCGCGACCCGCTCTCCGATGGTTATTGCAGTTTAATGCGCTACAACGGAGATACGTGGGAGTACGTGCCGGGCTGGGGCCAGTTGCTGGCACCGATCAAGGAGTTCAGCATCCACAACGATACCCTGTACATCGCAGGCACTTTCCGGCGCTCGATGGGCGCACCCGGTGACCTGATCGCCCGTTTCGACGGCAGCACCTGGGATGACATGGGCGGGGGCCTCTTCTACGAACCGGTACCCATGAGCGGCGCAGCCCTTGACCTGCTCTGGCACCACGATGAATTGTGGGTGGTGGGCATGTTCACCCGGGCGGGCGACATCGCGGCCGAGTGTGTGGCCAAGTGGAACGGCAGGCAATGGTGTTCCCTGCCCGCCGACTTCCAAGGGCATCTACCCAACATGGTGGAGACCACGATCGGAAGTATCACAAGCTGGCGGGATAGTGTCTACATCTCCGGTGGATTCAGTTACATCAACGGCGAGCCGGTTAAACTGGTCGCGCAATGGTTGGGTGGCGATGCCACCGTGGCGTGTAGCACACCGGTACAGGTGGGGCTGGCGGATCCATGGCATACCCCTCCCATTCAGATCAGCCCGAACCCGGTAGCCGATGAACTGCGGCTGGTCGGCTTGCCCACTGGCACATACCGCTTCAAGGTTTACGACAGCGTAGGTCGGAAAGTGCTGGAAAGCATCGATGATCCAGGCACACTCCACGCAGGACGGCTGGAACCGGGCATGTATCTCCTCGTGGTCTTGGGCCCACAGGACAAGCTCCTGGCCAAAGCCAAGTTCCAGAAGCTGTAGCACTCACCGCCCGATCCGCTCCGTCGGCTTGGCCTCGGTACGCACCGCTTTCACACGCGCGGCCACCGCAGCGTGCACCACCTCCTGGATCTTGGTGCGTATGCCCATTGAGGCCAACTTGTTGGTGGTGGCGTTCGGATACACCCGGTTGCTGAGGAAGACGTACACCACCTGCTGGTCCGGATCCACCCAGGCCATGGTGCCGGTGAAGCCCGTATGGCCGAAGCTGGCGTAGCTGACACAGTCGCAGGTGGGTCCGCCTTGGCCGCGCACGGGCTTGTCCCAGCCCAGGCCGCGGCGGTTCCCGGTGCCGTTCGGAGCGCAGAACTGGCACTTGGTGAATTCCTTCACCACCTGCTCGCTCAGGTAGCGCCGCCCGCCGTAGGTACCACCGTTGGCGAGCATCTGCATCACCATGCCCAGGTCGTTGGCATTGCTGAAGAGACCTGCATGACCGGCGACACCGCCTTTCATGGCCGCACCGGGATCATGCACGTCGCCATGGATCTGGCGCATGCGGAAGCTCTGGTCGTTCTCGGTGGGTGCGATACGCGAAAGGGGGAAGCGCTCCCAAGGCTTGTAGCCGATGGTGTTGGCGCCCATGGGACGATAAAAGGTGCTGCTCACGTAACGGTCCAAGGGCATGCCGGTGATGCGTTCGATCACCTCCTGCAACAGGTAGTAGCCCATGTCGCTGTACACATACTCCCCCTTCCTGCCCAGCGGCGTGGTCACCACCCAGGTGAGCATGCTGTCGCGGTAGGCTTGCGGGATGTAGAGCTTGTCGGCCACGCGCACGGTGTATTTCTCCGTGGCGCTATCGGAGACCAGCTCCGGGCGCAGCTTACCGTCCTTCAGCAACTTGGTGTAGAACGGCACGAAGGCTTTGAGGCCCGCCTGGTGCGTGAGGATATCGCGGAAGCCCATGCGCGCGTGGGTGGCGCTGAGGTCGTCCAACTCGGGCAGGTAATGGCCGAGCGGCTTGTCCAGGTCCAGCTTGCCTTCATCCACCAGGCGCATCAGGGCGATGGTGGTGCTGGCCACCTTGGTGATGCTGGCCAGGTCGTAGATATCATCCTTCCGCACCTTGCGATCCTTCCCGTAGGTGGTATGGCCGTACGCTTCATGGAAGACCACCTGGCCGTCCACCGCCACGAAGACCTCGCACCCCGGAAAGGCCTGTGCCTCGATCCCCTGCTTCACCACCGCATCGATACCACGCAGGTCGGCGCTGCCGATGCCGATCGTTTCGGGCATGGTGTAACCCATGCGGCCGTTGGGTTTGAACTCCCGGCCATCGCCGCACTTGTAGAACGCGGAAGCGGTGATCGGCAACTTGCCATCCACGCCGATGGCCCCGAAGATGGCCTGTGCCATGAGGTCCTGTGTCTCCTCGGTCTCTTCGTAGCCCACCATCACGGAGCTCATCAACTGGGCGCCGTAGGCTTTGGACAGGCGGTACGGGTTGGCGAAGAGCGCGAAGATGGTGGGCCTGCGACCGGCGATCTCGCGTACGATGTCCAGCGCCGTCTCCGGCACGCCGAAGTCCTTGTTCACCCGCCAGGTGGTGTTGTGGACCGATACGATCACCCGGTCGAAGGCGTCGAGCTTGCGCAGCAAGGCGTCCAAGCTGTCGCGTTTCAAGCTCTTATCGCAACGGAACAAGGTCACGGGTGCATAGCGTTGCAGGCCGGTCTGGAACGGGTTGCCGAGGGTATCGCCGATCACCAGGGAGGCGATCCTCAACGTATCCAAACGGCCCACGGGAATGGCTTTGTGGTGGTCGTTCAGCGCGGTGATGGCCCGGGCGTACAGGTTGCGTCGCAGGAGCTTGCCCCGGCTGGTGTTCAGGTCGGCGTGGAGGTCCTTGGTCTCCACGGGCTTCATGCGGGCGAGGCCCGCCCATTCCTTCGCGCGCAACACCTTCAGGCACTTGTGATCGATCAGGGCGCGGTCCACCACGCCGCTGTCCACCGCCTGCCTGATGCGTTCGATCGCCTTCACCGGATCCTGCGGGAAGAGCATCACGTCGTTGCCGGCGAGCAGGGCGCGCAGCTCGATCTCGCCGGGCTTATCGGCCCTGGCCACGCCTTTCATGTTGAGCGCGTCGGTGAAGACGAGCCCTTTGAAGCCGAGCTCCTGTTCGAGCAGCTGGTGTACGATGGGCTTGCTCAGGGTGCTGGGCTGGCCCTTGGTGCTGTCCAGCGCGGGCACCTCGAGGTGGGCCACCATCATGGCGGCGATGCCCTCCTCCACGATGCGTTGGAAGGGATAGAGTTCCAGCGAATCGAGGCGGGTGCGGCTGTGCGCGATCAGTGGCAGGCCATAATGCGAATCGGTATCGGTATCGCCATGGCCGGGGAAGTGTTTCGCCGTGGCGATCACCCCACCCTTCTGTAAGCCGCGCATGTAGGCGATGCCCTTGCGGGCCACGAGTTCGCGGTCCTCACCGAAACTGCGGTCGTTGATCACCGGGTTCGCGGGGTTGTTGTTCACGTCCAGCACCGGGCTGAAGCTCACATGCACCCCGAGCCTTTTCATCTCGCGGGCGATCTCCAGGCCCATCTCCTCGATCAGCGAATCGTTCTTCAATGCGCCGAGGGTCATCTGGCGCGGGAAGCGGATGGTGCTGTCCAGCCGCATGGCGAGGCCCCACTCCAGGTCCATGCCGATGAGCAAAGGCGTGCGCGCTGCGGCCTGGTAGCGATTGGTGAGCCGGGCCTGCCTGCCGGGGCCACCCTTGAAGAAGATGATGCCACCGATGTTGCGCTGGCGGATGAGGTCCTCGATGCCCTTCTCGTGTTTGGCATCCTTGTCGCTGTAAGCGGCCACCATCATCAGCTGCGCGATGCGGTCGTCGAGGCTGAGGGTGCTGAAGACGGAATCGGCCCAGGGACTCGCCTGGTGGAGAAAGGGCGGTGGCGTGCCGGCTTCCACCGAGCGGGTGCCCTGCGCGGAACCGAAGGATAGGGCGGCTCCGAGGAGAACAAGGAGGAAAGGAAGTCTGCGCTTCATGGGATGGTGCGAAGCTATCGGCGTGCCAGAGGGCTCTCGGCCGATGCAAGAGGCAGTTGTGAACAGATGGATCGTAGCTAAGGGGAGAACGCGGCCCCTCCTTGGTGTATTGGGGAGTAACGGCCACCTAGAAGCAGGATAGATATCAACAAGATAGGCAATACTGACCAGCCCCACCTACATTCGAGCAACTAACCCTATTCCCATGCATCGTCGCACTTCCTTCCTAAAAGCCGCGCTGGTCGCGGCTTTCGTCACCCCCCCCATTTTGGATGCGGGCCTTTCACGAGCCGGGATCCAGCTAGTCTCCACCGCGCGAGCGCAAAGTACAGCTGATCTGGCTCCATCCGTTCAATGGAGGAACATTATGCCTGCCCCAAAGAAAGCAGGTTGGGGACGGGACTATGACTTTTCAAATGCACCTCCGACGTACGATCTGCGAACAACCATTGAAGACGTCGATCGTGACAATGGAGGTGACGATTGGTGGTACGACCTCTGCACTTTGAAGGATGAGAACGGGAACGTGATCGGATATGCCGCTGCGGGGTATAATACCATGCCCAACTGGGGGTTCAATGATGAACTCGGGTGCGGTGTGGAGGTTGATGGGTATGAGCAGAATGAATTTGAGACGAACCTGAACAGGAAAGGGACGCTACGATGCTGGGTGGCGCGGTACGATGTTGATGGCAATTTTCTCTGGTGCCGAAGCAGCTTGGCAGGCACTTTTTACGGGGCGGATTCAACCAATAAACGCAATCGCGGGGTCATCGGGTTAGTCGGTTGAACTGGTTGATCGGGGTGTCGAAGTTGAAGCGTTTTCTTGGTCTGCGGTTGAGCTGGTCCTGGACTTGCTGGACGAACTCATCGGTAAG
>CAUJED010000064.1:0-13417 GCA_963169535.1 Bacteroidota bacterium
AATGGCCAGACCTACACGCAGAGCGGTACCTACATCAGCGTGAACGGTTGCCACACCGAGACCTTGGTGCTCACGATCGTGACCAGCACGAATAACACCCCCACGGCATCGGCCTGCGACAGCTACACCTGGAACATCAACGGGCAGACCTACACGCAAAGCGGTACCTACACCAGCGTGAGCGGATGCGGTACCCAGACTCTGGTGTTGACGATCACTCCGAGCAGCAGCAACACCACTTCCCTTTCGGTGTGCGGCACCTCCTACACCTGGTCGATGAATGGCGTCACCTACACCCAAAGCGGCACCTACACAGCAGTGAACGGTTGCGTGACCGAGGAGTTGGTGCTCACCCTTTCCATTCCGGGTACCCCATGTGACGACGGTAACCCTGCTACGACGAACGACCAGCTATCCCAGAACTGCACCTGCGTCGGTGAGCCTGTTGGCTGCCCACAGTCGGTCAACTTGATCATTCAAACGGATGCACAAGGTGGTGAGACCACTTGGGAGATCCTGCAGGAAGGCGCGAACACCGTGGTTTGCCAGGGTGGTCCATACCTTGGGGTGAACAACCAGGTGCTCGGTGAGCAGTGCTGCCTGGCCGATGGTTGCTACACACTGCGGGTGTACGATAGCGCAGGTGATGGCATGTCAACTGGCGGCTATGTCCTCAAGATGAACGATGCTACCGGGCGCAGGATCATCGACAACGCACGGGATGGTGTCTTCTCCAGCTTGAGTGCGATCAGTGGTGGACAAGGCTTCTGCCTGCCACTGGGGACCGATGATGTGATCTACCCGCACAGGGACAAGGAGTTCTGGCTTGCTAACCAGTACTTGGTAGCGGTGGAGAACGTTGCGGTGAGCAGCACTTGGGTGCTTGGTGGCGCGAACAGTGCGCAACCGTCCAACAGCGGTTATGAATTCTGGATCTACGATCCCGATGGCACATACAGCTTCCGTCGTTTCCGCAGCCATAATGTGAGCGATGGATTCTCTCCGGCCAATGCGTTGCGCGCATGCCACATGAAGATCAATGGCTGGGCCAACACGGTGCTCACCCCGCATATCCCCACGGGTGTGCTCATGAACATCAGGGTGCGTGGCCGTGTGAACGGACAGGCATTGGCCTTCGGTCCGGCAAGTCGCTTCAAGATCGATCCGGCTTTGGCGCAATGCCCCCCGACCACCTTGGTGAACACCCCTGAGATGGCCCAATTCTCCTGCGGTGTGCTCAAGCCCTTCGGCACGAACACGTCGAAGATCTACGCTTGGTCGCGTCCTGGCGCCAACCGCTACCAGTACGAGTTCACGGTACCGGGCGAGGGTAACTTCCTCAAGGTGGTGACCAGCAATAACAACGTCTGCATCCTCAACTGGACGGCATCCCCCTTGGTGAATGGCATCACCTACAACGTCCGTGTCCGCGTAAGCATGGATCAAGGTGCCACCTGGTGCCCGTGGGGCGAGGTATGCTACGTGACCATTGCCAACCCTTCCAATTCGGGGATGGTTCAAGCGCCGGCCCAGGTTGGTGCGGATGTCCTGCCGGTAGAGATCACGGCATGGCCCAATCCTAACCGTGGTGATCGCTTGTCATTGAAGGTGGATCACTTGGAGGCGGACGTGGAGAAGATGGGTGTTGAGATCTACGATCTCACCGGCAAGCGGATCCTTGATCGGACCCTGACGGTGGAGGCCGGCAGTGTTTCAGCCATCTTGGAGCTGAACGAAGTGCCGAGCGGTGTTTATCTGATGCGCGTGACCGCAGGGTCCTTCGTGAAGACGGAACGCATCGTGGTGCAACGCTGATCGTTGACCACTCGTTACGAGCGGGGCCGCCCTATGGGCGGCCCCGCCCTTTTTGGGGGCAGATCCATACCGATGGGCGATCCTGGGGCTGCCATATAGATACCCTCGGACCGAAAAATCACGGAAAGTGGGTATTGTGACCGGGGCACCCGGAGTCCACCTTTGAGCGGTCGTCCAGAAGATGTATACGAACAAACAATATCAGGGAGAGGAGCTACTCACCCGAGTGGCATTGATCATCGCTTCAGTGACGCTGCTGCTGTTGATGTACCTGCTGCCAGGTATGGACCTTTGAGATATCATTGGTGGGTGGCCGTTCGGAGCAGACGCATCCCCACCAACCCGAAACCTCGGCATATGCCGGGGTTTCGACTTTTATACCATTTCGCCCATGCATAGCTGCACCGTGATCCATGAGCGGGCCGATACGAACAGACCGCAGCGCATCGGAGCCTCCGGTGCGGTCCCTTCAGAGAAGGTATGCGGGGTAGGAGCACGCAGATCGGGCGGCTCCCATGGCGAATTGGTATTTGGTCCTTCTACGACTCCCTTCGGTCCAGCCGAGATCCGATGTGACGCTTAATGAGTTGGATCCGTGCCATTTGAACATCCAATACCATCCGATCTTCTTGCTCTTTTCCCCATGCCTTCTCCGAGAGACTTTTTCCGTAGGCCCGGCCCTCGGTAACATCGCTCCCTGCGGTCTACGCCTTCAGCGTTGCAACGACCCCGCCGTATCGTCCTGCGAAAAAATCCCTTCGCAGCTTTAGCCTACGCCTTAATGCGAAATGGTATTATTCCGTAGGCCCGGCCCTCGGTAGCATCGCTCCCTGCGGTCTACGCCTTCGGCCTTGCAACAGGTCCCTCGAATCGGCCGGTGAAAGGCCCCTTTGCATCTCGGGGCTACGCCTTCGTGAGCAATTGTCATGCTGAGGTGGCTTGGTGAAGTGTTCTGGTCGCCGCGGTGTTGCGGAAGTGTAGGGGTGAGGGAGCAGCGTCAATATCCGATCACCGCCCGGTTGCAGTGGTCTGGGGCCTACTTTGTTCTCACCGATCGGGTAGTCCCGGATCCAACCATTTGTCCGGCGACTTTTTCAATACGATGGTGGATCGGCAGGCGGTGGGAAAAAGAAAAGCCCTCCGGAACGGAAGGCTTTTCCACGCTAGGTCGAAGTTCTCAGTAGTAGATCAAGCGACGCACTTTGGCGATATGCTTGGCCAAACGGATCACCTGTTTGGTATAGCCGAATTCGTTGTCGTACCATGCGTAAAGCACCACGCTCTTTCCGTCGGGGCTCACGATGGTGGCATTGCTGTCGAACACGCTGCAGCAGGTATCGCCGATGATGTCGCTGCTCACCAGTTCAGGGTCCACCTGGTAGTGGATCTGGTTCACAAGTTCTCCTTCTAAGGCGGCCTTTCTGATCAGGGCGTTCATGGCGGCCAGGTCAGCGATGGGCTTCTTCAGGGTGAGGTTCATGATCGCGAGCGAACCGTTCGGCGTAGGAACGCGCACGGCATTCGCGGTCAGTTTGTCCTTCAGGCTGGGGATGGCCTTGGATACCGCAGTGCCTGCTCCAGTGCTGGTGATCACCATGTTGATGGCGGCGCTTCGGCCACGACGGGGGCCCTTGTGGTAGTTGTCCAGCAGGTTCTGGTCGTTGGTGTAGGCGTGCACCGTTTCGATATGGCCTTTTTCGATGCCGAGGTTGTCCTCCACTACTTTCAGTACCGGGCAGATGGCGTTGGTGGTGCAGCTGGCCGCGCTGAACACCTTCTCGTTCTCGATGTCCAGGTCTTTGTGGTTGATGCCGTACACGATGTTCGGTACCTCTTTGCCTGGTGCGGTCAGCAGTACCTTGGCCACGCCCTTGCTCTTCAGGTGACGTTCCAGATCGGCGCGCTTGGTGAAGGCGCCGGTGTTGTCGATCACCAGGGCATCGTTGATCCCATACTGCGTGTAGTCGATATCCTCCGGGTTGGATGCCGCGATCAGCTGCACTTGCTGCCCGTTGATGATGAGCTGCTTGTTCGGAACATCCTCGATCACCGTGCCTTTGAAGGAGCCGTGTACACTGTCGTTACGGAGCAGCGCGGCACGTTTCACGATCTCGGCATCGGTAAGGGTACGGGTCACGATCGCACGCAGGCGAAGCTGTTGGCCTTTCCCGGCTTGTTTCACCAGTTCGCGGGCAGCGATCCTACCGATACGTCCGAACCCGTACAGTACCACGTCCTGTGGCTTGAACGTGTGTTTGTCCTGCCCGATGAAACCCGCCAGATGCCCTTTCAGGAAGTCGTTGATGGAGGCGATGCCGGAGATGGTGTATTCGTGGGTGAGCTTGCCGATGTCGATCTTGCTGGGCGCCAGGTCCAGGTCGAGCAGGCCGCGTGCCACGGCAGCGGTGGTCATCACGTCGATCGGTTTGTTCACCACCTGGCCGGCGTAGTTGAATAGCCGTACCACCTCCGAGATGCTGATATCAAGCAGGTGGTTGCGGAAGAAAACGAGTTCGACGCCTTTGCCATACATGAGCTGACCCACGGAACTGGTCAGGTCCACGGCGGCGCGTTCACGGTCCACATACTCCTTCAGTCCGGTTTCGTAAGCGGTGCTTGCTACTGTTTCCATTAGCTGTTGTTGATGGGGAATTGGGTTCTTGGTAAACAAAAGGGGGCCGTCAAAGCCCCCCTTTCATCGTGTCGTTCAGCCCAGATAGGCCTTCAGGAGTTTGCTTCGGCTCGTATGCCTTAGTCGGCGAATGGCCTTTTCCTTGATCTGTCGGACACGTTCGCGCGTCAGGTCGAACTTGGCGCCGATCTCTTCCAGGGTGAGGCCATGGTTGATGCCGATGCCGAAGAACAGTTTCACCACGTCGCGTTCGCGTTCGGTGAGGGTGCAGAGCGCACGGTCGATCTCCTTGGAGAGTGATTCGTTCAGCAACAACCGGTCGGCAGGTGCACTGTCGTTGTTGGGCAGCACATCGAGCAGGCTGTTGCTTTCCCCTTCAACGAAGGGGGCATCCATGCTGATATGCCTTCCGCTCACCTTCATGGTGTCGCTCACCTTTTCGGCGGGCAGGTCCAGGAACGTGGCCAATTCGTCCGCACTGGGCGGGCGTTCGTACTCCTGCTCCAGCTTGGCGAAGGCCTTGTTGATCTTGTTGAGGCTGCCGACCTGGTTCAGTGGCAGGCGTACGATCCGGCTTTGTTCGGCCAAGGCCTGAAGGATGCTTTGACGGATCCACCAGACCGCGTAGGAGATGAACTTGAAGCCACGGGTCTCATCGAAGCGTTGAGCTGCTTTGATCAGGCCGAGGTTGCCTTCGTTGATCAGGTCGGGAAGGCTCAGCCCTTGGTTCTGGTACTGTTTGGCCACCGACACCACGAAGCGCAGGTTGGCTTTCACGAGTTTCTCCAGTGCGCGCCCATCACCTTCTTTGATGCGCCGAGCCAATTCCACCTCCATATCGGCGGTGATCAGGCCTTCTTTGCCGATCTCCTGTAGGTACTTGTCCAGCGACTGGCTTTCCCGGTTGGTGATCGACTTGGTGATCTTGAGCTGACGCATCCTTGATGCCATGCGCGAAGGATCTTTTTAATGTGGGTGCGAGTGAGAGTGACGGATCCCTTGAGGGCGTGATCATTCACCCGGCCGGGCGGCGAAGGTACGACCCCTGAGCCGTACCGGACAAGCGGAGGGTGCCGTGAAGGGTCGATCGGTTCGTGAAAGGGTTGAAGGACAGGCGGTCACGTGGCGGATACGGGCGGAATTGGAGCGCAGGTCCGATCGGTGCGGTTAGCGTTCCAGCGAACGATGGGGTGGCCGTTGGATCGCGTTCAATGAACATGATCTTTTCTTGAGTGGCTCACAAGCCCAGGCCGTAGTAGGCCCGAGCGCCATTGGGGTAGACACCCTCCACGAGAACACCACCGCGCTTGTTCTCCAGGAGTTTGGTGAGTTGGGCGGGGTCCTTCACGTCTTGTTGATCGACCCGGTGGATGATGAAACCCTCCTTGATGCCACTGCTGCGGAACTTCCCGCCGTTCACGGCTTTCACCTTTACCCCGTTCTTCAACCCAAGCGCTTTCAGCTCCTGCTCGGATACCGCGCTGAACTCCGCGCCAAGCGTAGCCGATCCGACGCTACGGGTCGTTACGGACGCCACGGTGGAGCCCTCCTTGCCACGAAGGGTCATGTCGAACACTTGTTCCTTGCCTTTGCGGAACACGGTCACCGGCACGTTGTTCCCAGGGCGGAACTTGCCCACTTGTTCTTGAAGTTGAGGCACGTTGTTCACTTCGATGTTGCCCACCTTGGTGATCACGTCACCGCCTTGCATGCCGGCCTGTTGGGCGGCGCCACCATCGGTGATGCCGTTCACGTACACGCCTTTGATCTTGCCAAGGCCCGTTTCGTCGGCCAGTTTCTGGTCCATGTCGCGGATGCTCACACCGATATAGGCCCGCTGTACACTGCCGAACTCGAGCAGGTCGCTGGCCACCTTCCGAACGATGTTGCTGGGGATGGCGAAGCTGTAGCCGGAGTAGGCTCCGGTGGTGCTGGCGATCGCGCTGTTGATCCCCATCAGCTGGCCTGACGCATCCACGAGCGCACCACCGCTGTTCCCGGGGTTCACGGCCGCATCGGTCTGGATGAACGACTCCAGGGGAATGATGTCCCGCGCCGCATCGTACTGGAGCAGGTTGATGTTGCGGGCTTTAGCGCTCACGATCCCCGCCGTAACGGTGCTGGTCAGGTTCATCGGGTTGCCTACGGCCAATACCCATTCGCCTACACGTAGGTCGTCACTGTTCCCATACGGTACGGTCGCCAGATCATTGGCATCGATCTTCAGCAAGGCGAGGTCGGTGCTGGGGTCCCGGCCGACCACTTTGCCTTCGAAGGTCTGCCGGTCGTTCAGGTGCACCTGGATCTTGTCTGCGCCTTCGATCACGTGGTTGTTGGTGACGATGTATCCGTCGCTGCTGATGATCACCCCGCTGCCCGCTCCTTGCCGAAGCTGCTGTTGCTGCTGTGGTGCACGGTAGCCCCAGAAGAAGTCGGCGAAGGGGTCATGTACGTTCACGGCGGTCTCCGTGGTCACATGGACCACGGCGTTCAGGGTGCTTTCAGCGGCACCGGTGAAATCCACGGCCGTGGTGGTGGCGCCGTTCGGGCCGGGCAGGTTCACATAGCGGATCGGTGTGGAGGGCTGTAGGGTGGTGCTGGTTCCTGGTTCGGCTTTTCCATTCAGCATTTCATGACCCCCGAGCGCGAGCAGTGCGCCAGCGAGGCCCATGGCGAAGTATCCGATTGCACGTTTCATTTTTCGATCGGGATGATGTGTGTCGGCCGGAGGTTCAAAGTTCGTACCGGTGTTGGCTTTGGAACGCGTTGACAGGCCTTTCGTGTCGGGTTGGCGCGTTAAGAATTGTTGATCGGGAACACCCCGCCACAACCACGTGCCGGACCCACGGTCGCACTACGAGCGACTTGAATGGAACGAGTCCAGTCGGTACGCGGCGGTTCCGTGCGTTATGTCTTGCTGGTGAATGTCATGGAGCACCAACGACTACCGATATTTGACACCGATGGAACTGCACTTCGCCAAATGGCATGGAACGGGCAACGACTTCATCGTCGTGGACGATCGGATGGGTTTTTTCCCGGCGGAGGAGAAGGTGGTACGCCGGATGTGCGATCGGCATTTCGGCATCGGTAGCGATGGGTTGATCCTGATCCAGGCCTCGCGTCAAGCCGGGACGGACTTCCACATGGAGTTCTTCAATCCCGATGCGAGCCGGAGCTTCTGTGGTAACGGCAGCCGATGTGCCTTCGCTGCGTGGAGCCGGATGAACGGTGATGCGTCGGTTGCGACGTTCACCGCGACGGATGGTGTGCATCGCGGTACATGGCACAATGGTGAGGTGGCCATCACCCTGCGCGATGTGGGTGCGGTGCATCGGCGCGCGGAGCTGGTGGACCAGATCGACAATGGTTCGCCACATGAACTGGTCTGGGTCGCGGATCCTGCGGCGGTGGACATCATGCAAGAGGGGCCACGCCGTCGCTATGCGCCGGAACATGCACCAGGGGGGACCAATGTCAACTTCCTTGCCGTGCGCGATGGCGCGGTGTGGATGCGGACGTATGAGCGCGGTGTGGAGGCGGAGACCCTCAGTTGTGGCACCGGCGTGGTTGCCGCGGCGTTGAGCGCGCTGGCGCGCGGCCAGGTGCAGGCCCCCGTTCGTGTGCATGCCCCGGGAGGCAGCCTGGTGGTGGAAGCCCAACGCACCGCAGCAGGAGGCTACCAGGGCGTACGCCTCCTGGGGCCCGTGGCCCACGTTTTCCAAGGTACCATCGATCTCTGAGCCATGGCCAAGCGTGGACGCATCATCGGAGGGGGGCTGCTGCTGGTCTTGCTGCTGGCCGGATCGGCCGGGGTGTGGGTGTGGCGCAAGGTGGTGGGGTCGGCCACGACCTTCGAAGAAACAAGCAAAGTGCTCTACATCCCGCGTGGTGCCGATCTGGACCAGGTGGTGGACAGCCTGCAGGCGGTGGGTGCGGTCGGCGATGAACGGGCCTTTCGGTGGTTGTGCGTGAAGAAGAAATATGGAGAGCGGGTGAAGCCCGGGCGTTACCGGATAGCGCACGGCATGACGATGAACGCGATGGTGAACATGCTGCGGTCGGGCGAGCAGGAACCGGTGCGGGTCACCTTCAACGGGATACGACGGCTGCCGGAACTGGCCGGTAAGCTCGGCCAGGTGTTGGAGCCCGATTCCCTGGCCTTCGCGCGGGCGCTTACCGATGTGGACCTGCAACGCCGTGCAGGGTATGCACCGGAAACGTTCATCGCCGCCTTCGTGCCCAATACCTACGAGTTCTGGTGGACCACCACGCCGGAACAGTTCATCGATCGGATGACGAAGGAGCACGGTGCTTTCTGGACCGAAGCGCGGAGGGGCAAGGCCGAACGGCTGGATCTCTCACCGGTGGAGGTGGTCACCCTGGCCTCCATCGTGCAGGCAGAGACCGTGAAGCGGTCCGATGCGGCGAGGATAGCCGGGGTGTACCTGAACCGGTTGCGCATCGGCATGCCGTTGCAGGCCGATCCCACGCTGAAGTTCGCTTTGGGCGCGGACGACATCAATCGTGTGCTGAGCGTGGACAAGGAGGTGGTGTCGCCGTACAACACCTACAAGCATACTGGCCTGCCGCCAGGCCCCATCAACATGCCTGAAACAAGCATGATCGATGCCGTGCTCGATGCCGAAGAGCATGATTATCTGTACTTCTGTGCCCGTGCCGACCTCAGCGGCTATTCGGATTTCGCGAAGACCTACGATCAGCATCTGGTGTACGCACGCAAGTACCAGCGGGCGTTGGATCGCCGGGGGATCATGCGGTAGGGGATGCCGCAGTTGGCAGTAGGCGGTCAACAGTAGGCAGTATGGCACCTACGGCCACCGCATGAAACCGAAGCGCGTCGGTGCCTTTGAGCGGTTCGGCTTACCACAGAACATAGCCGGCCACCTACTGCCTACTGCCTACTGCTAACCTGCCTACCTGCTGACGATCACGCTCTTTGCGCGATCCTATCACTTTCACCCCTCCTCAGTACTTTCGCATCTTCATTTTCAAAGGAATGACCAAGATCAAGTTCGGAACCGACGGCTGGCGTGCGATCATCGCCGATGATTTCACCGTGGATAATGTGGCGCGGGTGAGCGTGGCCGTGGCGCAATGGGTGAAGAAGAACTTCCCGGGCACGCCCAGCATCGTGGTGGGGCACGATTGCCGGTTCGCCGGTGAGCTGTTCGCCGAGACGGCGACCAAGGTGTTCGTGAGCAACGGCATAACCGTTCATCTGGCGAAAGGCTTCGTGAGCACGCCGATGGTGAGCCTCGGTGCCTTCAATACGAAGAGCGCGATGGGGGTGATCCTCACGGCCAGCCACAACCCGCCGAGCTACAACGGGTACAAACTGAAAGGCATCTACGGCGGACCGCTGATCCCCGAGCACGTGCAAGAGGTGGAGGATATCATCCCGGATGCACATGGCGTGGATCTCGCCAACATCGACCTGAAGAAAGCGAAGGCCGATGGGCTGGTGAAGGATATCGACCTGGAGACGATGTATGTGCAACACGTGGAGGCCAACTTCGACATGAAGGCCATTCGCACGAGCGGGTTGCGTTGGGGCTACGATGCCATGTACGGAGCCGGCCAGAACGTGGTCAAGCGGATCCTGCCCGATGCGGTGAAGCTGCATTGCGAGCACAACCCGTCGTTCATGGGGCAGGCACCGGAGCCTATCCACAAGAACCTACAGGAGTTCAGCGCCTTGATCAAGGCAGGTGGGATCGATTGCGGCCTGGCCACCGATGGCGATGCCGACCGGATCGGCCTGTACAATAGCAAGGGCGAGTTCATCGACTCGCACCACATCATCCTGTTGCTGATCCACTACCTGGTGAAGTACAAGAAATTCACCGGGAAAGTGGTGGTGGCGGTGAGCACAACGCCGAAGGTGAAGAAGCTCTGTGAGCACTACGGGCTCGAATACCAGGTGACCAAGATCGGGTTCAAGTGGATCTGCGGCATTATGATCAACGAGGATGTGCTGCTGGGCGGTGAGGAGAGCGGTGGCATCGCGATCAAAGGGCACATTCCCGAGCGCGATGGTATCTGGATGGGCCTCACCATCTGGGAGTTCATGGCCAAGAGCGGCAAGAGCCTCGATGACCTGATCGATGAAGTGTACGCCATCGTGGGGGCCTTCAAGTACGAACGTTCCGACCTGCATATCAGCGAAGGCTTGAAGCAGCAGGTGCTGAAGGGCTGCAACGATGGGGCCTACCAGGCCTTCGGGGAGTGGCCGGTGCGCTCGGTGGAGACCATCGACGGGCACAAGTTCCACCTGGACAAGGAGCAGTGGATCATGATCCGGGCCAGTGGCACCGAGCCGGTGCTGCGGGTGTACGCCGAGTCGGACACCACGGAGAATGCGAAGAAGCTCTTGGCGGCTTGCCAGCGGACGATCGGGGCCTAACGCTTGAGGAAGCGGGCTCGTGCAACCGGTGCGCCGTTGGCATTGAGCAGCAGCAGGGCGTAGCTGCCCGAAGCAAGCTGTCCGAGATCGGCCCCTTGGTACATGTGGCCTTCGGTCATGGCATCGACCACGATGCGGCCCAGGGCATCGCGTACGATCAAGTGTGTGATGCTCCCATCCGTGGTGCTCCAATGGATCGCATCGTCCACAGGGACGGGGAATATCACCACGGACTTCTGGTCGCGTACCACCACCACGATGTCGGAAAGCTCCTCGGCACCGGTGCGATCCACCATGCGAAGCCGGTAGTACGAGATACCCTCCGGTGCGTTGGTGTCCAAGAGCTCGTAGGAACGCAAGGTGCTGCTCTCGCCTGCCGCCTCCACGGTCCCGATCGGACCGAAATCCAAACCATTGGCGCCACGCTCCACGATGAAGTATGCGCTGTTCCGTTCGGATCCGGTGGACCACCCCAACAGATTACCTTCCATACGTGCGCTCCCGGTGAAGGTGGTGAGCGTTACGGGAAGTACACCGATATCGCCCACGCCGGAGGCATATCCGTAGAACCAACGACTGAAGCGTTGCCCATCGATGGAGCGATGCATGGGGTATTCCACACGCACGCGCCACTTGTTCCGGTAACGGCTGGGGATCTTGGTCACCACCTCCTTGATCTCCACACCGGCCAGGCCGAGGTCGGTATAGGTAGCGCTCATGGCCGAAGAGGAGACACTGTTCGTGATGGGGCTTCCGGAGAAGGGCTGTCCTTCATGCACCACCTCCCAACGCAGTCTGCCGGGCGTGCGTTGGATCGGGCTGCGCGCACGGTGTCCGATGCCGAAGAAGTAGTGGTCGTCGAAATCCATACTGTTGGTGGCCAATGGATTGACGAGGTCGAACATGTACTGCCGGGTGAGGCGGTTGTAGGCGAGCGCGTTGTTGCCTCGGAAGAGGCGCACCGTGCCTTGGTTCGACGCACTGGTCGGTGATCCCACGAGGACATCGCTGTAGCCATCGCCATCCACGTCGCCCCCCCCGGCCACCGCACTCCCGAAGGCTTCGTTGGCCACGTTGGGTTCCAGGATGGGATTGTTGGCGATGTTGAGGCCCGCGGCACTACCGAGGAAGAGCCACGCCCGGCCTTCGCCCGCTTCCCCATTGGACACGCCGGGGGCACCGGTGATCAGGTCGGCGTACCCATCGCCGTTCACATCGCCGGCTTCGGCCACGCTACTGCCCATCCGGGCATTGGCCGTGTTGCTGTGCAGTACGGTCGATACCAGCACTCCGCTCGGAACGGGGGCGCCATAGAAGATGTACACCACGCCTTCCGATGCTTCGGGCCAACTGGCGTTCGGTGCTCCGATGGCCACGTCGTAGTATCCATCGCCATTGGCATCGCCGATCCCGGCAACAGCGGCCCCCAGTCGGCGGCCTGCGGTGTTGCTTTCGTACCCATACATGGGTGTGGTGGGAAGGGTGATCAACGCACCACCGTACAGGTAGAAGCCCCCTTCTTGTGCTTGTCCGTTGGAGAGGTCCGGTGCGCCCACGATGATGTCCGAGAAGCCATCGCCGTTGAGGTCGCCCGCGGTGCAGACCGATGCGCCGAAGCTGCTGCCCGCGACTGGGCCTGAGAGCAGCACGGGTGTGGGGTCCAGTCCGGTAGGCGTGCCCCGGTACACGAAGACCTGATCGCTTCCCGGGGCACCGACGAGCAGGTCGGCGTAGCCATCGGCGTTATGGTCGCCAGCGGTGAACACCGAGGCACCGAACAGCGATCCGGAGGTTCCGCTCAGGGTGAGCGCGGGGGTGGAGCCGAGTCCGGCTGCACTGCCGTGGTACACGTACACCTGGCCGATGCCATTGCTTTGTGGAGCGCCTACGACCACATCGGCATATCCGTCGCCGTTCACATCACCGGAACTGGCCACGCTCTGGCCGAAGGCGGCGTTGGCGATGTTGGCCTCCAGGGTGAGGGATGGGATCGTGGACAAGCCCGTGGTGCTGCCATAGTGCAGGTAGGCGAGGCCTTCGCCGGCCTGCCCGTTGGCTGCGCCCGGCGCACCGACGATGGCGTCGGAGTATCCATCGCCGTTCACATCGCCGGCATTGGCCACCGTGGTACCGAGCAGGGCGTTTGCCGCCGGGCTGGTGCGGGTCATGGCCGGCGTGGTGCTCACGCTATAAGCCCCACCATGGTAGATGTAGGCGCGGTTGTGTCCGGGGGCGCCCAGGATCATATCGCTGTATCCGTCGCCGTTCACATCGCCGGCCGTGCTCACCCATTCGCCCAGGTTCGCGTTGATGGCGTTCGGTTCGTACCGGAGGAAGGCGGATGAGCTGATCCCCGTGGGTGAGCCCAGGTGGACGAAAACCGCCCCTTCGTTGGCTTGGCCACTGGTCCACCAGATGCATCCGATGACCACATCGGCATAGCCGTCGCCGTTGATGTCACCCGCGGTGGATACACTGCGTCCGAGGTAGCGGTTGGATGCGCCACCCTCGATGATCGTGACCGGGGTGGGGTTGATGCCCGT
>CAUJED010000065.1:0-41524 GCA_963169535.1 Bacteroidota bacterium
CGGGCTTCGGCCTGGGCCTGGAGCGCTTTGTGCTCTTCGTCACCGGCATGGGCAACATCCGCGATGTGATCCCCTTCCCGCGGACGCCGGGGAGTGCGGAGTTTTGAGAGTGTGGCACGGTCCAACCCTTTCGCTTGAGGAGATCGACCGGGACGCCTGTCTTTTCACGAGATCATCGTCCATATCCACCGTTCGCCTGGTCCTCTTCAGCGCAGTTCGTACCACGTCGCTTTTCACACGCGGCCAAACCGAACTGGTGGCCGATCTCGGCAGCAACGGCGTGGCCCCCATTCCGAAGGAGGTCACTGCATGCGGTGACCAGCTCTTCTTCCATGCAGCGGGGTATATGCAGGCACAGCAGCTCCACCGAACGGCCGTCACCACCAGCACCGGGCTTTCATCGAACCACCACACTCCTGCACCTCGGGTCTTCCCCAGCCCTTGCACCGATCGACTCACCATCCTGTACGATCCCTCGCCGTCCTTCCTCTACACCACCATAGCCCTGGATGATGCGACGGGCCGTGCTATCGCCGGACCGGCCGCACAGTGGCAGACCGATCGGTAGGTGCTGGGGGTGGAGGGGCTTGCCAGCGGCACCTACCTGCTCTCCTTCACCCAAGGTGAAATGCGCCAGGTGGTGCTGGTGATGGTGCGTTGAAGCATGGTAGTGCACCGCACTATTCCGCCATTGGGGTGAGGCCAATGCACATGGAGCATGGGCCGATCAGCCAAGGCCGTACCCTCGTGGGCATCCTCCGGGCGAGGGAGCCGTGATCACGGCCACGCCTGCCAGGGCACGCGCGACAACACCAGCACCAGGCCGATCCCATAGAACCACGCAATGGCCTTGAACTTCGCGGCATCCGTCGAGGCCCGCTTGGCTTTCGCATGGCCGATGGTGATCAACGTGACACCGATGAGCATCATCAACGGATGTTCCACGGCATACAACCGATGCAGGCTGTTGCCCATGGTCTCGCCGCTGAGGTTGCCGAAACCCAAGGGCGATACGACATACAACAGTACACCGAAGAGCAACTGCACGTGCACGGCGATAAGCCCGAAAAGCGCGTACTTCCTGCTGGTGGGCGTGAACGGCCGGTCACGCACCAAGGAGAGGACCGCATGCAGGAAGGCGAAGGCCACCAACAGCAGGACCAGGTAAGCCACGTAGGAATGGAAGTGTTTCAATCCGGTGTACATGGGGGCCAAGATAGCCAGTGCCGACCGACCTTCGCACCCTACGCCACCACCGCACCAATACCCGAACATGGCCCGCATCATCTACCACCTCGGCACCTGCAGCACCTGCCAACGGATCCTCAAGGAGATTCCGAACCTCAAGGCATTCACCCTGCGCGAGATCAAGAGCGGACCCATCACCGCCAAGGAGCTCGATGCCTTGAAGAAGCTCGCCGGCAGCTACGAAGCCCTCTTCAGTCGGGTGGCGATGAAGTACCGCGCGTTGGGACTGAACACCATGGCGCTCACCGAGAAGGACTACCGCACGTACATCCTCCAGGAGTACACCTTCCTGAAACGACCGGTGATGGTGCTGGACGACCAGATCTTCATCGGCAACGGAAAGAACGTGGTGAAGGCCATGGTGGAAGCGGCCTCCGCGATCCGATAGGGATCCGTTAACGGAGCTCTACCCGCGTCTTGCGCTCCAGGTCCGTGCGGCTTTGGAAATGCAGTACGAAGTAGTCGGCACCCTGAGCCTGTAGCTGAAGTTCGCCCGTAGCACGACCGTATTCCCGGCCCTCCTTGTCCATGGCCACGGCGGTGATGGGGCCACTGAAGTCCTGCGCGGCGATCACATACAGCACCAGGATGTTGTCGCGGCCCGCACTATCCGCCTCCACCATGGTCTTGCCCAGCGAAAGGCCGCGCTGCCGCAACTCCGGCGACAGCTGCACGTCGATGTTCCAGGTCTTCTCCATGCCGGAGGCCACTCCTTCCACCACCTCGGTGGCCGCCGTACCGGCCACCTCCCCTCCTTTGTTCAGGATATCCTTGGTGCCCTCGGCCACCCGTCCACAGCCCACGGACAATACACTCATCAGCCCCAGGATCAACAAAGACCTCGTCATTGCGCGGTGGTTCATCGGCACCAAGGTAACCTTGAACGGTGGCACGACCCACCAGCGGGCAAGGGCTGATCCCCCTGCGAGGACATGCCTTGCGCGATGTCCGATATACCGTGTTGTGCCTTACCTACCCTGTGGCGCACCTCGTTTGGCCCTTCGTTCCCGGTGATCCTTTCGCTCCTCCACCTTCGCGGTCCACTGCGCGAACTGCTCCTCGGTAAGTACCTGCTTCAATTCGGCCTGGAAGGCTTCGCGCGCCTCTTTGCCATCCTGCCGCGCCTCCGCCCGGTCCGCTTCGCGCTCGGCACGCCTCGTTCCGGCCAGTTCCGCATACTTCAGGTTGATCGCCTCCACTTTGGCGACCTGCTCCGACGTAAGCCCCAGTTCACGCGTCATGTGCTGGGTGCGCTGGGCCGCGCGCTCCGCCGCGGTCCGTTGGTCCTTGTCCTGCGCCTGGGCCGTCATGGTGGCCACGGTCAACAAGGCGATCATCAGTTGCTTCTTCATGGTCGTATGCTTGGATCAAGGGTAAGACAAGGACAGCCACACAAGGTTCGATCCCCACCAGACCATTAACGGATCTTGGCAACTCCGCATCGTTCCGCCCTTGCCGAACCCCACCACGCCTCCCCAAGGACATCCACCACCCCCTGGCCATTCCGCTGGACGGGAACCTCAAGTGCCTGCCGATCGGCTTCGATCATGTACTCCATGTTCGCCTTCGGGGCCGTGGGCGCATCACCGACCGGATCCACTCCAAGCCCGTAAGCGGCACCGTGCCCGGCACCCCGTAATTTTACCCCGACATGCTCAAACAAGGCCTTTTCCAGAAACTCCAACAGAAGCTCTCGCCCCAGCAGATCCAACTGATGAAGCTGCTGCAGGTGCCCACGGCCGAACTGGAGCAACGCATCAAACAGGAGATCGAGGAGAACCCCGCCCTCGAAGAAGGCGAGGATATCGACCACGACGAGCCGCCCACCGAGGACCAGGCCATCGCGGAGAATGAGGATGTGGGCGAGAACCAGGAGAACGAACGCGACGATTTCGACCTCAGCGATTATTTCCAGGATGACGACACCCCGGACTACAAGCTGAACGTTCAACAAAGTGGACCCGACGAGGAAGAACGCGAGATCCCCCTGGCCGGCGGCACCAGTTTCCAGGACAACCTCAAGGCCCAGCTGGCCCTACGCGCCATCGACGAGCGTACCGAGATGCTCGCCGAGAACCTGATCGGCAACCTGGACGAGGATGGCTACCTGCGCCGCGAACTCGACGCCATCGTGAACGACCTGGCCTTCACCCAGAACGTGATGTGCGAGAAGGCCGAGCTGGAGCGGGCCCTGACCGAGGTGCAAGCCCTGGATCCGGTGGGCGTAGGTGCCCGCGACCTGTGCGAATGCCTGCTGCTCCAAGTGCGGCGGATGCCCCACAGCCTGGAACAACGTATCGCCGAAGAGATCCTCGACAAACACTTCGATGCCTTCAGCAAGAAGCATTACGACAGGATCATCGAACGGTTGGAGATCGATGAGGAGGCACTGAAGGAGGCCATCGACCTGATCGTGCGCCTGAACCCACGGCCGGGCAACACCCTGCGCGAGACCGACAAACCCACGCAAGAGATCATCCCCGATTTCGCCGTGATGGCCATCGACGGCCAACTCGAGCTCTCGCTGAACGGACGCAACGCCCCGGAACTCCGGGTGAGCCGCACCTACCGCGACATGATGAAGGAATATGCGCGCAACAAGAAGGATAAGGACCAGCGCGATGCCCTTCAGTTCATCAAACAGAAGCTCGATAGCGCCAAGTGGTTCATCGATGCCATCAAGCAACGCCAGAACACCCTGCTGGTGACCATGGAGGCCATCATGGAGCACCAACGCGAGTTCTTCCTCACCGGCGACGAGACCAAGCTGAAGCCCATGATCCTGAAGAATATCGCCGAACGCGTGGGACTCGACATCAGCACGGTGAGCCGCGTGGCCAACAGCAAGTACGTTCAAACGAACCACGGCACCTACCTCCTGAAGTTCTTCTTCAGCGAAAGCCTCACCAACGAGGCCGGAGAGGAGGTGAGCACCCGCGAGGTGAAGAAGATCCTGAAGGATGCCATCGACGCGGAGGACAAAGCCAAGCCGCTCACGGACGATGAGCTTACGGCCTTGCTCAAGGGCAAGGGCTACAATATCGCCCGACGCACCGTGGCCAAATACCGCGAACAACTGAACATACCCGTGGCCCGGCTCCGCAAGGAACTATAGCCCCGTGCCATGACGGTCTTCGCCCGGATCCTCTCCCATGTGCTGCACCCGTTGCTCATGCCGTTCTATTCGGTATGGGCCCTGCTGGTGCTCGACCCCCATGTGGGCTATTTCCTGCAGCCACACGGGCGACTGCTGCTGCTGGGCATGGTGGCGGTGATGACCATCGTATTCCCCGTGCTGAGCGTTCTGATGATGATGCGCACCGGGCTGGTGTCCAGCCTGGAACTACCGCGACGGGAAGAACGCATGGCCCCGTACCTGATGACCTTGCTGTACGGCGGTATGACCCTGTACCTGCTCTTCCGCACTCCGCTGCATCCCATCGCCTACGCCCTGTTCACCGGCATTCTCTGCGCCATCGCCATCAGTGCCTCCATCACGCCCTGGTGGAAGATCAGCGCGCACATGGTGGGCATCGGCGGGTTCGTGGGCATGCTCTTCGGCCTATGGTTCGTGCATGGCTTGGACCTCTTCGCCCCCATCGTCGCGGCCATCCTCCTGGCCGGTGCTTTGGCCACCTCCCGGCTCCTCACCAGCGACCACACCCATGCCCAAACGCTCGTCGGCGCTGCCGTGGGCGTGCTCTGCACCTTCGGTGCCATGGTGCTGCCCATGCTCGGCTGAGCGTGGTGCCCGATGCCCGATCTTCGCCGCCCATGCCCCGGTCCGCTTCGCTCTACACGGTGTTCGCCCTGGTGCTGATCACGGCGCTCACTTCCGTGTTCGGCCTTTGGCGCGGCACCGACGGCGCCGGGTGGAAACAGACCATCCGAAGTGACGCGCGCGGCTACTACGGCTACCTCCAAGCGCTGTTCATCCGCAACGACCTCGGCCACGAGCCCTTCGAGAGCGCCTATGTGAAATACACGCCCACCGGCACCCTGAACAAGTATTACTGCGGCACCAGCGTGCTCATGGCACCTTGGTTCGGGATCGGCCACGCCTTCGCCCTCGCCGATCCCGCCAGCCCCAAGGATGGCCTGAGCGCCTACGAACAGAAAGCCATCGGCATCGGCGCCTGGCTGTACCTCTTGTTGGGGCTCCTCGCCCTTCGCGCCTTGTTCCAGGCCCTGGGCATCCGCGACGGGGTGATCGCCTGGACGCTCCTGGCCGTGGTGCTGGCCACGCCACTGCTGCAATATGCCGCCATACAACCCGGGTGGTCACACGTGTACTCCTTCGCCACCATCGCTGCGTTCCTCCTCGCCGTGAACCGCATCAGCAACGGCCATGGGCCCCGGTGGACCATAGCCGCCGGAGCCTTGCTCGGCCTGGTGGTCCTGATCCGTCCGGTGAACGTGATGGTGGTGCTGGCCACCCCGCTCGTTGCCGCCCACGGCATAGGCCCGTTGGTACGGCATCTCCTACGGCAACGCGCCACGCTCCTGGCCATCCTGGCCGGCCTGGTGGTGTTCGCCATACAACCCCTGTTGTGGTACGCTCAAACGGGGGCGTTCTATGCCTATGGATACCGGGGCGAAGGCTTCCACTGGACACGGCCCGAGGTGTTCAAGGTCCTGTTCGGCTTCCGCCGCGGACTGTTCCTCTGGTCGCCCGTGCTGCTGCTGCCCGCCCTTGGCGCGATCCTGCTCTGGCGTATGGACCGCCTCCGTTCGGCCACCGCCATGATCCACTGGGCCACCAGCACCTACGTGATCAGCAGTTGGTGGATCTGGTACTACGGCGGCGGCTATGCGAGTCGGGTCTACATAGACCACTACCCGGTACTGCTGGTGCCCATGGTGTTGGTCCTGCAGCGCTGCCAGGGGCGATGCTGGGTAGCGGTGCGCGTGTTCATCATCCTCTGCGTGGCCCTGAACCTGGCCCAGCTCTGGCAATACCACCACGGCTTCCTGCACCAGGAAAGCATGGATCGCGAGAAATACCGGTACACCTTCCTTCGATTCGACGAGGGCCACCGCGACAAACTGGGCGGCAACTACCAGGAAGCCCCGTACAACCCCAACGGCATGTCCGTGGTGCTGGAAGAGACCTGCGGCATGGACGACAGCTGCACCTTCTGGAGCAATGGTAAGCGGGTGCAGGTCCCCTGGGCCCATAGCCCATCCACCGTATGCCAGTTCGACCGGGGCACCGAGTTCGGGCTCGCCTTCAGCGCCGATACCGACACCCTGCCCGTGGGCCGTGCCCTATATCTGGAGGTGGGCTTGCAGCGTTACGAAGCGCGCCGGGAGGCCTCCCTCTCGGCCTTGGCCGTAACCGAAGTGCGCAACGCCAAGGGCGTGGTCTACTTCTACCAACCATTCCGCATCAACCCCGTACCGGGCACTCCCGGGGTTTGGCAACAACTGGAGTACCGGATCCCGATACCTCCCTTGATGCGGGGCGACCGGCTCAACTTCTACTTCTGGAACAAGGACAAGACCGCCGAGTTCTTCCTCGACGACGTGTTCATGCGCATCAGCGCCATGAACCCGTATTGAACGATGGCCACACACCTGGGCCGTACCCTGGTGCGCCGTGGCCGTGTTCCTTCGCTGTGGGCCCAGCAGGATTTGAACCTGCGACCAAGGGATTATGAGTCCCCTGCTCTGACCGCTGAGCTATGGGCCCGGTCCGTGCCTGCCCCGAGGCAAGCAGGCGCGAAAATAGACCGCGCAGGCCGAAGCCTAATTTCGCCCTCCATTTCCAGCACCTACCGTGCAACAGACCTACGATACCATTCTGCTCGACCTCGGCGGTGTGCTGATCGATGTGGACTACGAAGCCACCGCCCGCGGCTTCCGCAGCCTCGGCCACCCCGATTTCGAACGGCTGTACAGCAAGGCTCAGCAAGACCACCTCTTCGACGGTTTCGAGACCGGCGTACTCTCATCCGCCGAATTCCGCGACCGCCTCCGCGCGCTGCTGGATCCCGAATTGACCGATGCGGTGATCGATGCCAACTGGAACGCCATGCTCGGCTCCATCCCACCAGCCCGCCTCGAACTGGTGGCCCGACTGAAGGAACGCTATCGGGTCCTGCTGCTCAGCAACACCAACGCGATCCATGTGCCCGCCTTCGAAGCCATCGTTGCCCGCGACCACGGCATCACCGACTTCAAGGCGCTGTTCCACGGAGCTTACTACAGCTGCGAGATCGGCCAGCGGAAACCCGATGCCGCCTCCTTCCTGTACGTCCTTGACCAGCACGGGGCACATCCCGAACGCACGCTCTTCATCGACGACAGCATCCAACATGTGCACGGCGCACGCCGCGCCGGCCTGCACGCCGAGCACCTCGAACTGGCCAACGAGGATGTGATCGGGCTGGTGACCCGGACGGGGTTGTTGGACTAACCCTTCCGCTTGGTCGCTTTCTTCTTCGCCTTGGGCATGGGCAGCACCTCCGCCATCCGCAACAGGATCGCGGGTAGCCTGCGCTCGCTGCTGATCACGTCCTCCGGTACGAGGTAGTAGTCCTTCGACCCGGGGTAGGGATGCCCGCGCTCGCAATGGTCCAGGGCGACGCTCTCGGGCAGGATCTTCACCAAGAGCCGGTCGTCGCAGATGAAGGCCACCGGCTTACCGTCGGCATACAGAGCGTACTCGCCGAACATCGGTTTCACGCTGAAGCGCTCCGGGAGACCCAAGCACTCCAGGATGAAAGTCGCCGTTCCCTTGCGTGTGGCCATGGTCAATCGCGGATCTCCTGGCACAGTTCCACCAGCACCCCGCCCGCGCTCTTCGGGTGCACGAAGCACACGAGCTTGTTGTCCGCCCCGCGTTTGGGCTCCTCGTTCAACAGGCTGAAGCCTTCGGCCTTCAACCGCATCATCTCCGCGCGGATGTCGGCCACTTCGTAGGCGATGTGGTGAATGCCTTCGCCGCGCTTCTCGATGGCCTTGGCGATGGGGCCATCGGGACGTGTGCTCTCCAGCAGTTCGATCTTGTTGGGCCCCACCTGGAAGAAGGAGGTGATGACCCCTTCGCTTTCCACGGTCTCGCGCTTGTAGCTGGCGGTGCCGAGCAGCTTTTGGTACAGGGTCTCTGCGGCGGCAAGGTCCTTCACGGCGATGCCGATGTGTTCGATGCGGATCATGCGACGAAGTTGGTGAAAGAAGAAAGCCCCCCGGTGTGGGAGGCTTCCGGGGAAGGACTGTCGATGTCAACGTTTGATGAACGTCTCGCCCATCTTGTTGTCGTAGTTCAGGTAATAGAGGTCCTTCTTCAAGGTGGCCACCTCGAAGCGATCGGCATAGCCGCGCTTCACGATGTTGCCATACTGATCGTACACCTCGAACAAGGTCGGGCCGCTGAAGACGATCTCGTCCTTCGGCTTGGCCGGCCCCCAGGTGATGGGATTGGCGCTCGAGGAATAAGTAACGCTCTCACTGTGACGTGCCCGCTTGCTCAGGTCCACCTGCTTCACACGGATGGTGTTCTCGCCGCTGTGCGGGGTGATCTTGAACTCGTAGGTGTGCTCGCCGGGCTTGCCCACACCCATCACCTCACCGGCCTTCACCCACTTGTTCCATCGCTTCTGCTCCACGATGAAGGGAAGCTCGCCCGTTTCGTTGGTGGTGGTCCAGGTGTAGGTGCCATCGCTGCTTACCGACTGTTTCACGATATCGAAGGTGCTCTTGGGCTTCAGCACCTCGGGGTTGAGCACCACGGGCGTGCAGCCATCCTTGTGCTTCACCTTCACCACCACCTTATCGCCCACGTTCAGGCCGAAGTTGTTCATGTCCACCTCGAACGCACTGCTGTTGATCTCATCGGTGGCGATCTGATCGTTCACCGTGACCTCGAACACGCAGAAGCCGACACCCGCCTCGGAGAAGGGGTTCTGGATGAAGAGGTTCTTGCCTTGGAAATTGCCCTCCAGCACGATGACGCCGGCGGATGCTGGCAGGGTGAGGGCGGCGGCGAAAATGAGGTTCACGGAGCGCATGGCGGTTGTCCTGTCAAGCTGCAAGGATAACCGATCCAGGCCGGTAATCCAAGCTCTTTTCGACGCCCTGTGTACGGGGGATCGACCGATCGGTTACAAGGGTGATCCGCTCGATCAATCGTGGTAACCGAGCACCCCGGCCTTCACGGCCACCTCCAGGTGGTTCTCCACGGGTGGGATCGGACAGGAGTAGTGCCCGCCATACGCACAATAGGGGTTGTAGGCCCGGTTGAAATCCAACTCCACGGTCTCGCCCAAGGGGCCTTCGAGGTCCAGGTAACGCCCTCCGCCATAGGTGGTTTCCCCGTTGGTGAGGTCGGTGAAGGGCACGAAAAGGTAGTTCCGATAATCCTCCAACCGGCTCAGGTCGATGTTCCGGAACACGGTGAGCCGCTGTTCGGCACCGGCCACCACGAAATGCAAAGTACCCACACGCTGGTACTTCGGTTCCCGTTCAGTGGTGGTCTTCATGCCGAACACTTCGCCAAGCTGTGGTTCGAAACGTGCCATGACCCGAAAGGCCGGATCCGGTGCAAAGCGGGGTAGCACGGTGAAGGCCTCCCGGTCTTCCTTGGGCAATGGGGAGTGCAACGTATCCCGATAGGCCGAATCGATCTCCGTCCAGTAGGCCTCCAAACCGGCCAACCATCCGGTGTCGACCTGAGCTGTCCCTACGACACTCGTGACGCAGGCGAGACACGACAGCAACCACCTCATACCGCTGGCTTCGCTTTGACCGCGTTCACCATCCTACGCATATCGGCCTCGTTGTACTGGTGCTGTTCCATATCGGTGACCACGAAGCTGCGTTCGCCCACGTGGACGGTAAGGTAGAAATGCAGGTAGGTGCCGGCATCGTCCGGGAACTCCGAGCGGTACACGAACCGTTCCGGGGTCTGCTCGACCACCGTGTGCTTGCGCAGCATGTCGCGGTCCAGATCGGCCTTCAGCCGTGCAAGGTCGCCGGGCTCTTCGGTGATCAGCAGGCCGAAGTGCTCCCCAGCCCACACCTCCAGCTGCCCGAGCTCTTCGTTCCACTTCACCGTGGGCGAGTCCACCCCCAAGGTGGCCAAGTCGCCAAGGTCCACCAGCAGGGGGGTGTCGTAGGGGGCCAGGTCCAACACGGTGGCGGTCGCGGCAACGGCGTTGCCCTCCTCAGGCAAGGCCTGCTCCTGGGTTCCGCCCGGCCCACCACAGGCGAAGGCCAAGAACACCCATACGAAAAGGATCGGGGCTTTCATGCGGCGAATGTAACCGGCCTATTCCACCCTGAGGCGTACGCCTTCGGAGTGCGCGGAGAATTCCGGTGCGTACATGCACATGGCCGTGGTAAGTCCGTTGCTCATCTCGCCCACATGGGTCACCTTCAGCTCATACTCGAACACGTAGGTGCCCGGCCCCACCCGGTCGAAGAAGAAGTGCGTAGCGGCATCGCGGTTGCTTTGGTAGTATCCCAACCCACCCTGCCACTTGTAGCTGCTCAAGGTCTCCACGGACTCCAGGCCCGCAGCATGTTGATCCTTCAGGTGCACATGGTCGAGGTAGCGATCGGTACGCAGTTCGATGCGGATGGTGATGCGGTCGCCGGGCGAGACCTTGGCGCCACCTCCCAGGGCCACCAGGCGGGGTCCGGCGTCGGTGGCTTGTTTCAACAGCACCTCCTTCTTCAGGCGGAACGGACTCTCGTGCGGGGTGACCTTGTCCATGCGTTCGAGGTACTGCCAGTGCAGCGCACCCCACTGCACGCCATCCTTCGCGGTGGTCACCGTTACGCGGCCCATGTCCGGCTGGATCGCGGCACCAGTCCAGGTCTTCTCGAAGTAGCCCGTGCCCGCCTCGGCCATGTCGGGCACCACACGGTGCGCGCCCACGGTGATCGCAGGAGCGTGATCCATCGCCAGCCAGTCGTTACCAGTAAGAAGCAGGGCATAACAGGCTTCGGCGGTGGCCTTGGTGGTCTTCCAATCGGTGGTCTGTTTCAGTTTCAGCAGGTACTGGCGCAGCTGGTCCACACTGGCTTTGTCGCCACCCACTTCATGGTAGGCCTCGATCAACAGGGCATAGGTCTCCGTGGGGAACTCGTTCCAGGCGTGGCCCGCCACGAAGCCCTTCCAATACATGCCCAGTTCCTCGCTGCGGGTGGCCCGCTCGCTCAAGGACTTCAAGATGAGCCGCGCCGTGGTCTTGTCGCCCGAACGGTCGAACGCCAAGGCGAGCATCGCCTGTTCCTGCAAGCTGCGTTGCACCCATGTCTCGCGGCACCGTGCCGCGTAGAAGTCCATCGCCGTACGGGTGGTGCCATCAATGGGCCACCGGCGGAAGAAGGATCGGGCGTACAGCAGGTGCACCTCCAACGCGCTGGGCACGTACTTCGCGCGGTCCTCGGCCTTGGTGACCTTCAGCAGCTCGCGGTAGCCGCGGTCCACATCGGAATCGAGCCATTGCAGGGCCTGCCGCAGCATGACTTCGCTCGGGCCATCACCGCGCGTGTCGGCCGCTTTCAGTGCTTCCAGATGACCGAAGCCGGCCACGATATGCTGGGTGATGTAGCGGCTTTCGCGCATGCCGCTCCACCACGGCCACGCACCGTTGGGCAGCTGCAGGTCGCGCAGTTTCTTCAGTGCCGTGCGCTCTTCCGAAGCCATGCGCTGCATGTCGAAGAACAACGCGATGCGCCGTTCGCGTTCGCTCTCATCCTTGGCCTCCAACACCCAAGGGGTCTCTTCCAGCACCATGCCCTTCAACGCGGTGTTCTTCTCCAAGGCGCTCAGGAACGCACCCTCGCCCTTGTCGCGCCACTGCTCGAAAACCGCCCGTATGGCCGGACGTTGGGCCACCACGTGCGTGGCCAGCCGGTTGGCGTAGTAGCGACTGAAGGTCTGCTCGGCGCATTCGTGCGGGAACTCCATCAGGTAAGGCAGGGCCTGCACCGCATACCAGGCGGGGTTCGGCGTGAATTCCAGTTTGAGACTTCGCTGTTGAAGCGTGGTGCTGGTGTTCGCCACGAGCTTGTCCAGGGTGAAGGTCCTGGTGCCTGCCTTCGTGATCGGCAACGGTAGGCTCTCGGTAACGAGCACGTTGTCCGTGAGCACCGGTAGCGGCCGTTCCTCCCCATCGCCGATCCCGTTGCCGTTGGCCACGATCCGAACGCTCACCAGGTCCACATCGTGCGGCACCACCAACGGCCATGTGGCGGTGGCACTGGCGCCGGGCGCAGCGGTGAACGGCTGTTCGGTACGCGATGGTGCGAACCGTGCGGTGAGCTCCTTCCCGCTCACCGGATCGAACAGCGCGAGGCGTACCGTGCCACGCACCGTGCCTTCGGTGGCATTGATCTTCGTGGCCAGGGTGATCCGGTCGCCCTGGCGCAGGAAGCGCGGCAGGTTCGGCACCACCATCAACGGCTTGCTGGTGGTGGCCTCCTTGGTGAACATGGCGGACCGAAGGTCCTTGGTATGGGCCAGGCCCATCACCTTCCACCGCGTGAGGGCCTCGGGTGCGGTGAAGCGCAGCACCACGCTGCCATCGCGGTCGGTGAGCAGATCAGGGAAGAAGAAGGCGGTCTCGCGCAGGTCGGTGCGCACAGGAGGCGGGATTCCCACGACCTGAGCCTTGGGCCCATGGTCGGCCTCTTTCTTCGTCGCCATCTCCAAGCTCTTGTCCGCTTCTTCCACGGCCTCCGAACGCATCTGGTCACCACTCATCTCCGGTGGTGGCATGGCCGCATTGGCGCGCACCACTTGCCGGTGTTCACCGCCCGCCAAGCCGAAGGAGGCATCCTCGTACAACCAATGGCCGAACGAGCCATCGAGCCCGATCAGCCTCGGGTAGGCCCGCACCGTGTCGTGCGGCATGGGAACGCCCATGTTCCACGCGGCACCCTCCCGCGAGGCGAACGGTTCACTGCGCTGCCAGCTCCGCACCGCGGTGGTCGTTGGCCAAGGGAACATGCTCCACGTATGCGGGACGAAATGATCCAACGAGGCATCGTACATCACGGCGAGCAGCTGGGCGGCCACGGCCTCCTTCTTCGGCCCGGTGAGGCGCAACCGCCATTCCTCCCTGGCCCCCGGCAGCAGCTTATCGCGGAAGCTCATCCACTCCACTTGTAGCTGCTTGTTGGTCCAGGGCACTTCCACGCCGATGCTCTGGCGATGCACCCGACCACGCTCCATGCATAGGAAGTGGATGGTGAACCCGCCGCGGTCCTCCTCCTGCACGGGGAGTTCGATCCGTTGTTGCGTGTTGTTGAGCACGAAAGCACGGCTCACGGCGATCCGCCCATCACGTTCCACCTCCATGAGCACACGGCACGCAGGTAGCGCACTGCTGATCAACACCGTGGCCTTCTCCCCTGGTTCGCACCGTACGGTCAGCCCTTCCACGTGGAACGCCTCGTCGATGAAACCCGTGTTCTGGATGGCCGGGTCGAACACGGTCACCAGCCGCGCCACCTTCACCGGCTCACCCTGCGGATCCCTCGCCTCCACTTCAATGCGGTACATGCCCACGGTGAACAGGTCCATCTCCGGCACCGGCAGTGCACGGCCCTTGGCCAGGTGGCCCTTGCGCTCGAATACCACACGGTTCACGGGCCAGCTCATCGGCTCTTCGGCCAGGTGCGTGGTGGGCAACTCGCCTTCGAGGATACGGTCCGGACGCTCCCAGAGCCTTGTTCGGCGCGGCGCATCCACCGGCGGCACCAGTTCCACCATGCGGATGTCCACGGGCACATCCACCTCCTCACCGTTGAGGTTCTTCACCCGAACGTCGATGCTGTCCGTCAACGAACGGTCCAGCGCCTCGCCGATACGCAGGTCGATGTCGATGCTGCGGTGCGCCAGGGTGAAGGCGGTGCTCCCGGTCTGCGTTTCGCCGCTGATGTCGATGGCATCGGCGGTGATGGTGAAGTTGAAGGAGGGATCCGAGCGGCGTGGGAACTGGTGATCGGCTTCGGCCTTGAAGGCGATGGTGAAGCGGCCTTGTGCATCGCATTCGGCGGTACCGCTCGCCACCTCGGTGCGTTGCCCCCAAGGCAAACCGCGCCAGCCCCAGCCGCACCACCATGGCATCTGCACGGCACGGTCGGCGCGCCACCGCACCGTGGCCCCATCGAGCGGAACCCCGGCATAGCTCTTGGCCACCCCACCCACGGTGACCTGATCGCCGAGCTTCGGCGTACCCGCCAACGGGTCGAAGGTGACCTCGAAGGTGGGCCGCTTGTACTCTTCTACCCGCAAGTACACGGTGCCATGGGCCTCTTCCAGCAGCATTGCGCCGGTGAGCCCGCCGGGTGGCGCGGTGAAGCGCCCATGGAACGCACCGAAGGCGTCGGTGGTCACCAAGGCGGAATCGACCAGGACCCCATTGGCATCCAGGAAGCGCACTTGGGTCCGGAAGCCCGCCTTCACCGTGGCCTGTTGCCCAACACGTTCGGTCACCAACCCTTTGAAGAACACCTCCTGGCCCGGACGATAGATGGACCTGTCCGTGAAGAGGAAGGTGCGCAAGGGATCCTCCGCTTCAACCTCTCCACCGCCATAGCGCCACTGCTCACCGGTCCGATAACGATCGGCACCGTACTGCAACACGTGGTACACGGGGAGGTGGTCCGCCACGGGCGTGAACGTCACACGACCTTCATCGTCGGTGATGGCCTCTCCGGCCAGGACGTGGGTGACCCGAGGCGTCCAGTTCTCGGACCGTTTCCAACGTTGCACCTTCACCCCGGTGAGCGGCACGCCGGAGGTGCGATCCAGCACGAGGACCTCGGCCGCATCCTTCATGGACCGTTGCGCGACACCCATGGCCGTGACCCAGAAGAACGCATGCGCCTGTGCTCCCTGCTCGGCCCGGAACACGCCATCGCGCGCCACCAGCACAGCGTACTGCCCAACGGGTAGTGCCGGCATGGGCAGCTCGATCATGTGTTCGTTGAGGTCACCATCGTCGGGCAGTTCAATGGTCCATTCCTTCACCGCGCCCTGGGCCACCAGCCACGGCTCCAGATCATGGCGCGCCGGTTCCTGGTCGCCCGGCAACCGGATCACCCGAACCCCTACGCTGCGCACGTTCGCATAGTGCACGCCGATGGCGAAGGGCTGTTCCGGTGCGGTGGCCTCCTCCGTCACGATCCGCAGGGTCGGGTATTCCAACTGCGCCTTCAGCTGGGCACAGCGCGCCGCACCGAACGTGCCGGGGAACCCGGCCATCGCTTCCTCGCACAGGGTGCGTGCCGTACGCTTCTCCCACTTCCATGCCTCCCCGGCCAACCGTTGGTACCGGCCACCCTGTTCGCCGTGCCACTGCGCCAAGACATGGGTCACCTCCGCCCGGCAGCCCGCATTGACCAACCGGCTGCGCAAGGTGTTGAGGGCGATGACATAGAGCGAATCCTTGTCCGGCACCATACTGTGCGCCCGCACGAAGGCCAGGCGCTGCAGGGTCACATCCACCAAGGCATCGGGCTTGTCGGCGTTGAGGTGGGCGCGCTCCAGAAGTTGGTACGTACGCAAGGCCTGGAACTCCCATGCCGCACTATCGCGGTGCTCCAACCGCCGCAGTGCGAATGCCTCGAAGAGGGCGAAGTCCTGTGGGTCGTCGAGCCGGAAGCGCCAAGCCGGTTCGGTGAGGCGGGTCTCCGGGTTGGTGAACACCTCCAACGCATGGTGTGCGAGCACATCGAACACGGTGGGCCGAAGGTCCAAGGCCGTTCCATCGCTCACCAGCAGCGCACCAAGGTCGCCCACGGGGATGCGGAACAACGTGTCCACCGGCGTTAGGGAAGCGCGGTACTGGGCGATCACCTTCTCCATGAACAGGTGCTGGGTCCAGGTTCCGGGATCCTCGGTGGGGGCTGCCATCTCTGTACGTTCCAGGATGCGCCAGCGGTCGTTCTGGTAACGCTGCCACCAACCACGGGCCACGGCCCCGTGCAACAGCTGTTTCAGCGGTGCCGACGCCGTGGCCGTACGCGCCTCCATGGCCTGCAGCACGCTATCGCCCTCGCCCCCCAAGGCGGGAACGAGCGACGTTCGGTAGGTCCAAGCTCGGTATTCGGTACGCCAATCGCCCATGGTACGCGCCTCGGCCAACAACGCATCGGAACGCTCCAGCGCCGAAGCATACTGGCCAAGCTGGCGCAGGGAATCGATGGCGGTCCAGCGCGGGTCGGTGGGAGGGGTGCTCACAACTTCGTGTCGGTTACGACAAGTGATGAACAGTGGTACGAACGCGAGCAGGAGGATCGTGGTGCGTACAAGGCGCATGCGGGTCGGTTTCGGGAACAAAGGTCACGACGAAAAGCCTCACGGATAAGTAACAAATGGTGGGCCGTTCGAGCGGGTGGTCATCACCGGGTATCCACGAGCGGGCGGTTCCGTTCCAACTTAGCCGCATGCAACTGCCCGACCCCTCTCCGTTCCTGTGCCGCCTGTTCGCCGCCCTGGCACAGGATGGGATCAACGTGGACGACCTTCCGCTGGACCACCTGTGCTATCGTGTGGAGACACCGGAGGCATTCCTCGCATGGCAAGCGCACCTGGCCACCCAGGGCCGGACTCTTGGTGTGCACCGGATCAACGGAAGACCCATCGCCACCTTCCGGTTGAGCAGGCCGTTCACCTTCCACGGGCGACGTATCGATGTGGTGGAACTGCCCGCACCGAAGAACGGCAGTCCCCATCCCGAAGGTTGGGAACATGCGGAATTCGTGGTGGATGTGGAACCGGTGACCTTCGCGAACCGCTACCCGCAGCTGCACTGGGACCTGAGCGGTGCCGATAACCAACGCAATGCCGACGTGCGCCTGAACTATGGCGGCTTCAGCGTGAAGTTCCACCGGCAGGCACTGGCGGAGGTGATCGCCCTGGAGCAGGCCGAGGATCCGTGAGATCGGCCCGACCGGGTCATACCCTACCGCAGCCGGTACCATCACGCCAGGCAGCGGGTCCGGTGGGTCCCAATGGAGCAGGACCGAGAACATCAACCCCGACCATGGATGGCCGAAGCCGTACGGCCCTGATCGACGTACTTACACGCCATTGTGGACCAATGCGATCGGCGTTGAACGAAGACCCCTGTCCCTGGGGCTATGTTTGCGGCTTCGATCCATCGGACATGCGCAAGTGGTTCTACGGCATCAGCCTTTTCCTGCTCGCCCTCGTGGGCTTGGTCGGTTACTGGCACCACATCGTGTGGTGGTGGTACGTGGTCCTGATCCCCTTGATCTTCGTAGGGTTCCGGAACATCCGCCAGGAGCGGCACACCATCATGCGCAACTTCCCCGTACTGGGCTATGCGCGGTACTTCTTCGAGTTCATCAGCCCGGAGATGCAGCAGTATTTCATCGAGCGCACCACCGATGGCAGGCCCTTCAGTCGACAACAGCGATCGTTGATCTACCGCCGGGCCAAGAACGTGAACGACACCGTGCCTTTTGGTACGCAGCTGGACCTGTACCACGGCGATTACGAGGGCATGCGCCATTCGATCTTCCCCGCACCGCTGCTGAAGGAACCGCCACGGGTGCGTTTCGGCGGCCCCAAATGCACGCAGCCGTACGATGCCTCGTTGCTGAACATCTCAGCCATGAGCTTCGGCGCGTTGAGCGAGAACGCGGTGAAGGCCCTGAACGGCGGTGCCAAGAAGGGCGGTTTCTACCACAACACGGGCGAAGGCGGTATCAGCCCGCACCACCTTGCACCCGGCGGCGACCTGGTGTGGCAGATCGGTACGGGGTATTTCGGCTGCCGCGATGCGAACGGCGGTTTCGACCCCGAGGTGTTCAAGAAGAACGTGGCGCACCCCCAGGTGAAGATGATCGAGATCAAGCTGAGCCAGGGCGCGAAGCCGGGACACGGCGGCGTGTTACCCGCTTCCAAGAACACCCCGGAGATCGCGGCCATCCGGCATATCCAACCCGGCACCACCGTGCTCTCCCCGCCCGGCCATAGTGCCTTCAGCGATGTGCATGGCCTCCTTCGTTTCGTGGAACAGCTGCGCGAGCTCTCCGGCGGTAAGCCCGTGGGCTTCAAACTCTGCATCGGGAAAGCCGAGGAGTTCACCGCCATCTGCCAGGCCATGCGGTCCACCGGTATGATGCCCGATTTCATCACCGTGGACGGCGCGGAAGGTGGCACCGGGGCGGCGCCGCTGGAGTTCTCCGATAATGTGGGCATGCCTATCGTACCCGCGTTGATGTTCGTGAACGGCTCCTTGAAACACCATGGGCTGAAGGAACACATCCGCATCATCGCCAGTGGCAAAGTGGCCTCGGCCGCGGACATCCTGAAGTTCCTCGCCTTGGGCGCCGACACCTGCAACAGCGCGCGCGGTTTCATGTTCGCACTGGGCTGTATCCAAGCCCTGCGCTGCAACACCAACGACTGCCCGGCCGGCGTAGCCACCCAGGACAAGGGTTTGCAGAAGGGATTGGTGGTCACCGACAAGACCGAACGCGTGTACCACTTCCACAAGAACACGCTGCATGCGGCGATCGAACTCTTGGCGGCCTGCGGCAAGCCCAGCTTCGCCGAGGTGGGCATGGACATGTTCTCCCGCGGCGATGAGTTCGTGCGCATGGCCGACCACTACTTCCCGGACCATTTGATGAGCGTGCTCCACCGGGAAGTGGATTGATGCACCACCTCCTTGACCTCAATCCACGAATCGCGCTGGATCCACGGCAGGATCCAGCGGGACACCATCGTAGAGGTGTGCCGCCAGGTGTTGGGCACACCACGGTGCAAGCAACACACCTCGCGAGCCCAGTCCGTTGAGAACCGCCTCGTGCGGTCCGATCCGACCCAGGATGGGGCGACGATCCCGAGAGGCCGGCCGTACCCCGGACCAATGATGCTGCACCTTCACCTCCCGCTCCACCAACCGCTGCAACCGGTCCAAGAGATGATCACGGGCCTCTTCACTGGGGCCACCCCACACCTCGTTCCACGCGAAGGTGGCTCCCACCCGATAGGTCTCCGACCCCACGGGAAGAACGAACACGCCGCGATGGACGATCCGATCCAGGACCAGCCCGGGAATGTGGACCGTGAGCCCCTCGCCCTTCACCGGCACCATCCCAGGAACTTCGGCAAAGGGACCCGCACAGTGCACCAACAGCGGCGCTGCCACATCGCCGATCCGTACACCATCCTTTTCGCGCAGGATCGCTGCCGGATCGATATGCGCTTCGAACAAAGCGTTCTCGGCACGCAATTCCGCTCGGTGAGCCACCAGCAAGGACTTCACGTCGACCCATGCGCAGCGGTCGATGATGCCACGGCCATAGGGCTGCGGGAACACGTCGAGCACAGGATCCACCGAAGTATCCATGCGCACGAACCGTTTCGTTTCCTCCTCCCGGGTCCGTAACTGCCAGATCCCGGCCTCCTGAGCCGTAGGGAACACGGCTACGAGCGGCATCGGGTGCCAGAAGACCTGGTCGTGCATGAGCCCAAGGTCGCGGTAGAAGGCACCTGCGATGGCCAACATCTCCGATGCCCTCCAGGAGAGTACGGTGCGACGAAGCGCCACTGGATTCACGAGCCCTGCGGCCACCTCGGAAGCGCGCCCCTCCTGAGGCACGTCGAACACCGCAACGTGCAGTCCGCGCTGGCGCAAGGTGGTGGACAGCACCGTACCAGCCAGGCCCTGGCCGATCAGGATGACATCATGGGTGTGTGAAGTGGCGCGCAAGAGTACAAATGTCGTTGGTGCGACGCCTCGCACCACCATACCGGGATCAGGACCTGGGCAGGGGTCGACATGCCCTGACCGGCGTGTGCCACCACGATGCGGGTTCCGCCCGATCAAGCCGCCAGCAGGCGTTCCATTCGGCGGATCAGCTCCTCCTGGTCGTAGGGCTTCTGGACCAGTTCGTTCGCGCCGGTACTACGCACCGTAGCGTGCAAGTGTGGCAGGTCGTACGCGGTGAGCACCATCACCGGCGTGGTGATGCCCCGGTTGCGTAAGTCCTCCACCAGCGCCAGGCCATCGATGTGCGGCAGGCCGAGGTCGATCAGGAGAAGGTCCGCGGGCGCTCGTTCCAGATACGCGGCCAGATCACGCCCATCGCGCATGGCGCTGACCCGCCAGCCAGCGGCCGTCAGTCGCTTCTCCAACAACTTGCGCACGAGCGCGTCGTCTTCCACCAACACCACGTGAGCCATGGTGGTTTCTACGCGAAGCACCGGACCAGGGTTCCGGCACCCCGACCGCGATGCACCACGGCACTACTCGTCCTCTTCTCCGGACCTAAAGATCCAGAACTTCTGCCCCAGGAAGTTGAAGGCCGAACAGAAGCCTGTGGCCCCCACGAACGCGATCAGGTATTTGAAGGGAATGCCTGCGAACTCCGGTCGCGTGTGGAGCAGGTACAGCAGGCCGGAGTTGATGCCCACGTTCAGCAACAGCGATACACCGTAGGTGAGCAAGAATTTGGCCAGGCGCTTGCTGTCGCGGTCCCTGCGCCGCCACGTCCATCGTTTATTGAACCAATACGTGACGGACAGCCCGCAGAGGAACGAAAGCGTCTTGCTCACCGCCTCGTTGCTGACCGGTGGCGGGAAGGCATGCGGCGGCATGAGGTTGAGGAACACATAGTAGCACGCCAGGTCGGTAAGCACAGCGAGCCCCCCGATCAGCACGAACTTCGTTAGCTGCTTCTTGTTCTCCGAAAGCGCTCGAGCACGGGTGACGATCATGGGGGTGGAGTTACCGGGGTCAGAACCTGCCCGTGATGCCTTTGAACAGGTCGTTCCCATTCGCGAAGAGCAGCAGGCCGAAGAGCAGTACCATGCCGATCATCTGCGCCACCTCCAGCACCCGCTGTGGTGCCGGCTTTCCCACGATCATCTCATAGATCAGGAACATCACATGGCCACCGTCCAACGCTGGGATCGGCAGGATGTTCATGAAGGCGAGGATGATGCTGAGGAAGGCCGTCATGTTCCAGAACGATCGCCAATCCCACGAGGGGCTGAACAGACTACCGATGGTGCCGAAGCCACCGATCTGGCTGGCGCCGCTCTTGGTGAACAGGAGTTTCAGGGAGCTCACATAGCCGCTCAGCGTTTCCCAACCATGGCCGATCCCGGCCGGGATGGACGCCAACAACCCGAACGTTTCGTGTGCCGGGGTGAAGAACCGCGTGGCCGGAGCGTTGCCCACGCCGATGGTGCCCTCCTCGCTCACCGGCACCTCCACCGCGATCCGCGCCCCATCCCGCTCCACCTTCAAGGCCACCACTTCGCCCTTGTGCGCCAGAAGCGCCTTCCGGAAATCGCCGAAATAGGGCGTGGACCTGTCGCCGACGGCCAGCACCTGGTCGGTCTTGAGCAACCCGCTGCGGGCCGCAGGGCCGTCGGCCAGTACGGTATCGAGCATCAAGGGCACGCGCGGTGCGAACAACTGCTTCTCGCCACTGGCCAGGATCCGTTCGTGTACATCGGGAGGCAGGGTCACGGTGGTGCGCTGCCCGTTGCGCTCCACCTCCACCTTACGCACCTCACTGATCAGGATCGCACGTCCCACCTCTTCCAGCGACCGCAACTCGGCGCCCTCAGCCTCCAGGATCATATCGCCCTCCTTGAACCCGACCTCCTGCATCACCTCGCTCACATGAACGCCGTACTTCACCTCGCTCAGCGGCAGGTATTCCTTGCCCCAGGTGTACAACACACCGATATAGATCAGCATGCCCAACAGCAGGTTCACCGTAACGCCCCCTACCATGATGATCAGGCGCTGCCAGGCCGGCTTGCTCCGGAACTCCCAGGGTTGCGGAGGCCTGTTCATCTGTTCGGTATCCATGCTCTCGTCCACCATGCCGCTCAGCTTCACATAACCGCCCAGCGGGAGCCAGCCCACGCCATATTCCGTATCGCCCTTCTTCTTCTTCCACAATGAGAACCAAGGGTCGAAGAAGAGGTAGAACTTCTCCACGCGCACCTTGAACCAGCGGGCCGGGATGAAGTGCCCCAACTCGTGCAGGGTAACGATGATGGACAGGCTCAGAATGAACTGGGCGGCTTTGATCAGGATCTCCATGCAGGGGTCGATGTACGGGCGATGTGGCGCGCCTCGGCGTCACTTGCTCCCAGGTCGGCGAGTGTTGGTTCACTTTGGAAAGGCACGGCCTCCAGCGTATGCGCGATGAGGTCGCTCATCTCCAGGAAACCGATCCGCTCCTTCAAGAATAGGTCCACCGCCACCTCGTTGGCGGCGTTGAGCACACAGGGAGCGTTCCCCCCCTTGTCCATGGCGGCCAGGGCCAGGGCCAGGTTGCGGAAGGTGGCCAGGTCGGGGCGCTCGAAGGTGAGGGCCGGATACTTCATGAAATCGAACCGCGGCCAGGTGGTGGGCGATCGGTCCGGATAGGTCATGGCGTACTGGATCGGCAGCTTCATGTCGGGCAGGCCCATCTGCGCTTTCATGCTGCCATCGCAGAACTGCACCACGCTGTGGATGATGCTCTGTGGATGGACCACGATCTCGATCTGCGTCGGCCGTAGGTTGAAGAGCCACTTCGCCTCGATGGCCTCCAGCCCCTTGTTCATGAGGCTGGCGCTATCGATGGTGATCTTGGCACCCATGTCCCAGTTGGGGTGCTTCAGGGCTTGCGCCTTGGTCACCTCCGCCAGCTGTTCCCGCGACATCCCGCGGAACGGCCCTCCGCTGGCGGTGAGCACGATCTTCTCGATGGGGTTGTGCCACTCCCCGGTCAAGCATTGAAAGATGGCGCTGTGCTCACTGTCCACCGGATAGATGTTCACCCCCCGGGCGCGTGCCGCTTTCGTCACCAACTCGCCGGCCACCACCAAGGTCTCCTTGTTCGCCAGGGCGATGTGCTTGCCTGCATCGATCGCGGCCAACGTAGGGCGCAGGCCCGCGTAACCGACCAACGCGGTAAGCACCAGCTCGATGCCCTCCATGCGCACACACTGCTCCAAGGCATCAGCACCCGCATAGGCCTTGATGCCCGCCGGGAACAACGCGTCCTTCACCTCTTCCAACCTTGCTGCGTCACCGATCACCACGGCGTTGGGCTTGAACTCCAGGGCCTGCTTGATGAGCAGATCCACGTTGTTGCCACAGGTGAGCAACTCCACCCCGAAGCGACCGGGCTGCTCGCGGACCACCTCGAGCGCTTGGGTGCCGATGGAGCCGGTGGATCCGAGGATGGCGATGTTCTTGGTCATTCGTCCAGGGGCCAAGCCACCGTGCATGCACACGGTCCGCAGGGCCGAAGGGTGCAAAGATCGCTTTTGGCGACGGACATTATCCGGGTAGCGCCCACTACGGCACACCGGCTCCGCCTTGCGGGTGGAAAGGGCTGTGGCGCACCACGGACCCATCGACCTTCCGTGTCCGACCCTACCGTGCCGCCGCCCGTCTCAACCGGTCGTTGATCGCCCTGCCCAGCCCAACATCGGGGAACACCTCGGCCAGGATCACCTCCACATCACTGGCATCCAGCTCGCGGAGCACGGCGAACAAGTGCCGCGCGGCCTCCGCCAGATCACCCGTGGGCGAAAGCACCTCGTTCCGGTACGCTTGGTACGGTGTGTGAAAAGCGATCACTCCGACCCGGCGTCCTTCGTGCTCCTTCAACAAGCTCGATACATCTCCCACATACACGCGCTTCCGGGGCGCATAATGGCTTTCGAGCATGCCGGGTGCCACCGGTCGCACCGGTTTCATGCCCGGATCCACGGTGCCCACCACTTCTTCGAGCCGCTCCAAGGCCACGCCTCCCGCACGATACAACACCCAACGATCGTGCTCCCACCCGATGATGGTGGACTCCACCCCGACCTCGGCCGCGCCACCCTCCAGGATGTACGGTATGTGTTCACCCAACTGGTCGGCCACATGCTGCGCCGTGGTGGGGCTCACGTAGCCGAACGGATTGGCACTGGGGGCTGCGAGGGGGAACTCCAGCAGATCCAGGAGCGCCCGGGTGAGCGGATGGGCGGGCATGCGCACCCCCACCGTGTCCAGACCGCTGGTCACGATATCCGGAACCTCCGGCTGTTTGGGCAGTACGATGGTGAGCGGCCCTGGCCAAAAGGCATCCATCAACGCTTGGGCTCCCGGCGGTAGCGCGCGTACGAGGCCGTGGATCGCCTCCTGACGACCGATGTGGACGATGAGCGGATCGAAGGAGGGGCGCGCCTTCACTTGAAAGACCTTGAGTACGGCGACCGGGTCGAAGGCATTGGCAGCAAGGCCATAGACCGTTTCCGTGGGGATGGCAACCAGCTCTCCCGCGCGCAGCAGGGCTGCAGCGGAGGCAAGGTCGGTGCCGATCCTGGCGATCATGGATCGCAAAGGTCGCATTGTGCGGCTCTTTCTGCCAGGCCGAACGGATCGTGCCCTGAACGGTCATTTTCACACTTCTTAACCTGACACACGCACCTTCGGCATGGTTTTGCACGTCTTAAGCTTAGAACGAATAAACCGGATCATCATGCCACGTGCAAAGAAGAAGATCGTGCTGTCGCAACCCATCAAAGAAGGTCTCAAAGCGATCAAAGTGCAGCTGGACCACCGCACGGTGATCACGCTGGCCAGCCTGAAGGCCTTGGAATTCTGGAAGAAGCGCTACCCCCAGGCGCAGGTGATCGGTTGATCACAGACCGTCCACGTATCGGCGGTCGTTGGCCAGGCGCGGAACCTTGCTCTGTGCATCGTTCATACCACGTGCCTTCATCCATTCGGCGAACGCCCCACGCGGCAACGACCGGATCACCAATGGCCGAAGCACCTTGCCGGTGATCAGGTCCCGGTAGTAGACATTGCGGACCTGCAACGCCGCGTCGATCAATGCCGCGAACCGGTCCGGATCCGCCGGGGGTGCCGCGAATTCGATGTGCCATTCGTGGAATGGCAGCCCTTCGGCCGGTGCCAGCTGCGGGGCCACGGTGAATTCCGCCACCTCGCAAGGGCATTGTGCCATGGCATCCTTCAAGGCGCCTTCCACCTCCTCGGCGATCACATGCTCCCCGAACGCACTGGTGAAGTGCTTGGTACGCCCGGTGACCACGATGCGCGGCGGCGATAGCGAGACGAACTTCACGGTATCGCCGATCTCGTACCCCCAAAGCCCCGCATTGTTGTACAGCACCAACGCATACTGCACGTTCAGCTCCACCTCGGCCAACGAAAGCGGACGGGTACCACCCGATGCCTCTGGACCGGATGCACCAGCCCCCTGCACGGGTAGGAACCCATAGTAGATGCCATTGTCCAGCACGAGCAACAGGCCTTCTTCGCCACTGCGATCCTGATAAGCGATGAACCCTTCGCTGGCCGGAAAGAGCTCCACGCTGGGCACACGGCCACCGATCAAGGCCTCCATCCGGCTCCGGTAGGGGGCATAGTTCACCCCGCCGTACACGAACAGCGAGAAATGGGGGAACACGCTCTTCACATCGGCCTTGCCCGTGCGTGACAGCAAACGCTCGAAATACATCTGCACCCATGCCGGGATGCCACTGATCAAGCGCAGGTCGGCAGCCATGGTCTCCGTCACGATCGCCTCCACCTTGGTCTCCCAATCGGCGATGCTGTTGGTGGCGTAGCTGGGCATGCGGTTCTTGAGCAGGTACGCCGGCACATGGTTGGCCACGATACCGCTGAGGCGGCCGCTGGGGATGTGCGTGCTGCGGTCCAACACCGGGCTGCCTTGCAGGAAGATCATCTTCCCGTCCACGAAATCGGCCTTGCCGCTATACGCGATATAGGCCAGCAGAGCCCGTCGTGCGCTGCCGATGTGGTTGGGCAGGCTTTCCTTGGTGATGGGGATGTACTTGGCCCCGCTGGTGGTGCCGCTGGTCTTGCACAGGTACAGTGGCTTGCCCGGCCAAAGCACATCCTCCTCGCCGAACTTGATCCTATCGATGTAGGGCCTGAAGCCCTCGTAATCGCGCAGCGGCACGGCCTGTACCAGACCGGCGTGGTCGGCGACCTGGTACAGCCGGTGCTCCAGACCGAAGCTGGTGTCCCCCGCGAACCGAAGGAGCTTCTTCAACACGGCAGCTTGCGTGGCAACGGGATCCAACGCCCGCCTCATCACCGCTTCGGTGACCGCTTTGGCAATGGGCTTTGCGATGGCGGACTTAAGGCTCATGGGTGAAGAAGGGCGGTCGTTGATGGGCGCGGCCCAGCGGCAATGCTCGTGAACATGGTGGCCTGTTGAGCACGCTTGGCGCACCCCACTCGTATGGGCGGTGGTCCTTCATTCGAACACCATGTACGCTTGTGGGTCCACGGGCTCGCCATTGAGCCACAGCTCGAAGTGCAGGTGCGGACCCGTGGTGAGCTCTCCGCTGTTCCCTACGATGGCGATGGCCTCCCCGGCCTTCACCTTATCGCCCACCTTCTTCAACAACACGCTGTTGTGCTTGTACAGGCTCACCAGGTCGTTGCCATGTTGGATCTGCATCACATGGCCTGCGTCGGTGGTCCAGCTCGCCAGGGTCACCGTTCCCGCCAGACAGGCCTTCACCGCCGCATCGGCTTTGGCCACGATATCGATGCCGAAGTGGCTCTTCTGCCGCTCGAACCGGCTGGTTACGATTCCTCGCAATGGCGTGAAGAAGAAAACCCCGGCCAACTCTCGCCGGTCCGTGCTCACTCGACCTTCTTTCACACTGAAGGCCTCTTCCCGAGCGACTCGTTGGCGCAGCAGACTGTCCTGGGAACCAGCGACCAAGTCCGCCGCCGAGGGTGGTGCGGACAACGGCTGGTAGGTGGTGGCACTATCAGCCGGAAGATCACCCTGCAACACGTTGCGCAGGTTCGTGATGTACAGGTCCCGCTCGTGCAGCCGTTGCTCCAGGGAATCCGCCATCATCAAGCTCCGGTAGGCGTTCCGCTTGGTCTCCTGATCGGCGTAACCCGGGATGTAGCGCTTGAGCGGCGTGAAGACGATCACCGCCGTGACGAACGCTCCGTACAAAAGGAACGCCGCCACACCCAGGAGTAGCACGTTCAGCCGATTCAGCCGTATGGTGAACCGCTCTTCGAAGGTGCTGTCGTTGATCAGCAACAACCGGTAACGGTCGCGCAACTTGCGGAGCAGTTTTCGGCGGCGACCCGATCTGTCACGACCCTTGGCGGCTGGTGCGGTGGGCATCGCGCAAATATCGGTGCTGACGGCCGAGGCAACCCGATGCCGGCAATTGATCCACCCTTCGCTCGTGTCGCGATCCGGCGGTTCGCTCACCAACGCATCACCCACACCACGCCCGATACCTCGGGAGCGACCTACTTTCGACCCGTGACATACACCGAGCGATACGCGGAGATCAAAGGCAGCGAGCGTGGCCTACGGGCGCGGGTGCGCCATGCCGCGTTGGATGCACTGGCCCTGGCACAGCGCATGCAGGGGAGTACCGCTCGGGCGCTTTCGCGTCCACGTGTACAGTTCCTGTACATCCACCACACCTTCACCGACGAACTGGTGGCTTTGGAACGCTTGGTGGAGGCGCTGGCCCGCGACCACACCTTCATCCCGTACAGCGAAGCCGTGCGCCGCGTGCAGCTGGGCACCATGGACCGCCCCTACCTCTGCGTGAGCTCCGACGACGGCTTCCGCAACAACCTCGATGGCGCACGCGTCCTCCATCGCTTGGGCATCAGCGCCTGCTTCTTCGTCAACCCGGCCCTGATCGGTCTGAAGGACCCACGACACATCCGCACGATCTGCGCCGAGCGCTTCAACCTGCCCCCCGTGCGGTTCCTGGACCGGGACGAACTCGATGAGCTGGTCAAACTGGGCCATGAGATCGGCTCGCACACGTGGGAGCATCACCACATGGACCGACTGGATCACGACCATCTCGTGGCGGACATCGAAAAGACCCGCGATACGCTGATCCAATGGGTGGGGCGCGCGGACCACTTCGCCTTCCCGTACGGCCGCTTCACGGACTTCACCGCAGCCGGCTACCGGGCGGTGATGGCCGCCGGACATCTGAGCTGCGCCACCGCCGAGCGGGGTTGCCATGCCAACAGCACCCCGACCCCTCCCGAGGAACTACTCATCCGTCGGGACCACATCATCCTGGACTGGCCCATGTCGCATATCCGTTACTTCCTGGCTTCCAACGCCTTGCGTGGCGATGCGGCCAGCAACCCATATCTCCACGCATGAGGGTGGTGATACTAACGAGCGCTGCGCGTGGAACAGCCAGCCACCACCTACCCTACCTGCTGGGCAGCGAGCGGTTCCAGGTGGTACAGGTGATCCATGCCCAAGGACATGCGGCGCCCAAAGGGCGTTGGAGGAAGAAACTCCGCAAGATCCTGCGTATCGGCCCATTGGGTGCATGGGTGGGCTATCGGATGCGACCATGGTACAGTGCCGACCTACAGGCCTTGGCCAGGATCCAGGACCTGAACGCGTTGTGCGCCCAAGCCGGGGTGGCGCTGACCAACACGCCCGCCGTGAACCACCCACGAACGGTACAGGCCATGGAGGACGCCCGAGCCGATATCGCCATAAGCCTGGGCAACGGCTATATCGGTAGCAAGGTGTTCCAAGTACCGCGCTTAGGCATGCTCAACATACACCACGAGATACTGCCTGCATACCAGAACGCACAAGGGGTGATCTGGCCGCTGTACAACGGCTCTGCGGTAACGGGCTACACCATCCACCGGATCGACAAGGGGATCGACACGGGGGCCATCGTTCAGCAGCGGGAGGTGCCTATCCATTTCCAGCCCACCTTACGAGCCACCGTGACCCACACCATGCGCGACGTGTTGGACGCCAGCGCCGCGGGACTCCGCCAAGTACTGGACGACCTGCCCACCCACCTGGCCCTGGCACGTCCGCAAGGCCCTGGCACCAAGTGGACCACCCCCACTTTCCGCCAGTACCTCCGCATCCTGCGCAACCACCGCGCCCTTCGGGACCAGAGGCGGCCCTGACCGACGAACCCACAAGTCCGCGCCGGGATGGCCCCCCGTGAAATATCTTCGCCCGTTCGTAGTTATCCTTTGCGGCATTCCATGCGACAGTTCCGAATTCTTCGTCTTTACGGCGCTCTCTTTTTGGTCGTTGGGCTGAGCACGGGCTGTTCCCAGGAGAAGGACGCCTTCCTGAACCGCACTTTCCACCGCCTCACCGCACGGGACAACGGCTGGTTCAACGCCAACGAGAAGCTCAACGAAGTGGTGGCGGGCATCGAGACCGCGCACGTGGACGACTATGACCGGGTCCTCCCCTTGTTCGTCTACGGTACGGACGAACAGGCCAAGAATGCGACCCCGGACCTGGAGAAGTGTATTGACAAGTGTTCGCTGGTGATCGAGCGGCATTCGATGAACATCAAGGGAAAGGAGAAGAACAAGTGGATCGACGATGCGTGGTTCGTCATCGCAAAGAGCCACTTCTACAAGAAGAACTACTACGAGGCCGAGCGTGGCTTCACCTACGTGAGCCGACGTTTCAAGGAGGGTGACCGGCACTTGGAGAGCCTCGTGTGGCTGGCCCGAACGGCGATCATCCTGGAGCAATTCGGCAAGGCCCAAAGTGCGTTGGACGAGGTGACCGGACAGAAGGTGCTACCCAAGCGGTTCGACCATGGCGAGTTGGCCGCCGTACAAGCCGAGTTGGACCTGAAGCGCGGCAAGGTGGACGATGGCATCGTACACCTCGAATCGGCGATACCCAACGCGCGCACCAAGAAGGAGCGGGTGCGGTGGGCCTTCATACTGGCCCAGCTGTACCAATACAAGGGTCTGGAGGAAAAAGCCATCCAACAGTTCGCCGCTGTGGCGCGGATGAATCCACCATACGAAATGGCCTTCCACACCCAGATCTTCCAAGCGCTGGCATTCAACAAGGGCAACAGCAAGGAGATCCGGAAGAAACTGACCCGGATGTTGCGAGACGATAAGCATATCGACCACTTCGACATGCTGCACTACGCCCTGGCCGACCTGGACCTGAAGGAGAACAAGGATTCCGCAGCGGTGGAACACCTGCTGACCAGCGCACGGGTGAGCACCACCGACGTGAACCAGAAGGCCAAGACCTTCCTTCGTTTGGCGGATCTCTATTTCGACGATCGCGCGTACGAAAGCGCTCAGCAGTACTACGATTCCACCAAGAGCATCCTGGTGGAGACCCATGCACGACATGAAGAAGTGAGCACACGCGCCAGGGTGCTCGGCGAATTGGTGGAGCAGCTCAGGATCATCGCGCTGGAGGATAGCCTTCAGGCCCTGGCCAAGTTGGACGAGAAGGACCTGGAGAAAAAGATACGGGGCATCATCCGCGACCGCGAGCAAGCCGAAGCCGAGCGGGAGCAGGCTGAAGAAGAAGCACGTGCCGCCGCGCAAGCGAACCCCGATGCGGGCATGAAACCGCCAGCCGGCGGTGCGGGCCAACGCGGCTCCTGGTACTTCTACGACCCACAGCAGATCGGGCGCGGCCTATCCAGCTTCCGCAAGCGCTGGGGCGATCGAGCGCTGGAAGACGACTGGCGCCGGAAGGATAAGAAGGGTACTGCCTTGGCCGAGCTGACCGAAGAGGAGGAGACGGATCCCGAAGCCCAGAAGGAGAAAGAGAAGAAGGAAGAGGAATGGAAGGACCCTTCGTTCTACGTCAAGGACATCCCCAAGAGCGATGTGGCCTTGGAGGCCTCCAATGTCAGGGTGTGCGCAGCACTGTACACGAGCGGCATCATCTATAAGGAACAACTGAAGGACGCCGACAATGCCATTGAAAGCTTCGAGGTGCTGAACAGCCGGTTCGAAGAGTGCCGCTATACGCCCGAGAGCTTCTATCAGCTCTATCGGATATACCTGGAGAAGGAACAGACCACCAACTACTTCGCCCCGGACGGCATGGGTTCGCAGTACTATGCCAACGTGATCCTGGAGCGCTGGCCGGACTCCGAGTTCGCTCGCCTGGTGCGCGACCCTAACATCTTACAGGCCGACGAGGTGCGCAGAAAGGAGGAGGAGGTGGCCTATAAAGAGGTGTACGACCGCTACCGGCAGTACATGTTCGCCTCCGTGATCGTCTCGTGCGATGGGGTGATCGCCAATGAACCGCGCAACCACTTCCTGGCCAAATACCACCTGCTCCGCGCCATGGCCCTGGGTGGGCAACGCGACCAGAGCGGCTTCCGCGACGCCCTGAACGATGTGAAGACCAAGTTCGCCGGAACCGACGAGGAGCGTGCGGCCTCCGAAATGCTGGCCGCCATGGACCGATCCACCGGACAGGCGCCGCCCACTCCCCAGAAACAAGGCGCCGCTGGCGAATACAGCACCGACCCAGGACCCCACTTCTTCGCCCTCATCGTACCCAACCAAGGCTCGGACCTGAATACCATCAAGACCCGGATCTCGGCCTTCAGCCAGCGGTATTTCCCGGGTACGCCGGTGGAGATCACCAATAGTTTCTTAGACACCGAACATCAAGTGGTCCTCGTCAGTGGATTCCCCAACAAGGAATTGGCCATGCAATACAACGCCCTCTTCACCAGCGGGAATGAACAGCTCGTGGGCATCAACGACCAAGGGTTTCCGGCCTTCCCCATCACCACCGCCAACTATACACAGCTATACAAAAGCAAGGATGTCGAGGGCTACTCCAACTTCTTTGCACAGAATTACCTTGACCGTCAGTAGGATAACCGGCGCTGGCACCTATCTTTGACGCTCACGCGATCCCGAACGACCATGTTCCGCTCCGACAAACCTGCGAACCCAGCCCCCATGAGCACCAAGACCGCCGAACCCGTAAGCCCCGGTAAGATCAACAGCATCATGGAGGGGACCTCCATCGAAGGGGAGATCCGCAGCGACAGCAACATCCGTATCGACGGCCGTGTGAAAGGGACGATCAATGCCCGCGGGCGCGTGATCGTGGGACAGACCGGCAGCATCGAGGGCGAGATCGTGTGCCAGAGCAGCGATATCGAGGGTACGGTGATCGGCAAGATCAACTGCCAGGATCTGTTGAGCCTGAAGGCCACCGCCAAACTGCAGGGTGATATCAACACCAAGAAATTGGCCATCGAGCCCGGTGCGGTGTTCACCGGTAACTGCAGCATGGGTGGTGGTGTGGTGAAGGAAATGGACCCCGTGCGCCTGCGCACGGAGAACGCCACCGCCCGCACGGAACCGCAACAGGCGGTGCGTTAAGGCGCCATGATGTCCCGTGCGTTCCAGGGACCCTTGGTCTTGGCCGCGCTTTGCGCCGTTGCGCTCTACGCCACGTTCACGCTCGGGGGGTACCCCCTTGGCCTCGCACCTTTCCTGCTGCTCACCTTCTTCACCTTGCTCAGCATCGGTGGCCGCTTGTTGCAACAACGGGCACAGGACCCCAAGCAGGCCGTACGTTCGTCCATGTCGGTGATGGCCCTAAAGATGTTCGCCTCGCTGCTGGTGCTGGTCGTGGTGGTGTTCGCCACACCGCGCGACCGGGTGCTGGCCCAGGCCCTAACGTTCGGAGCCTTGTACTTGGTGTACCTGGTGTTCGACACCATGCATCAGTTCCGCGCCATCAACCGATCCCGGCCATGAACGGACCGCGCCGCCCGTTGATACCGCCGGGCGCTCGCGACTACATGCGGTATTCGGGCATTGGCCTCACCATGGCCGGCCTTGTGGCAGCGTTCACCTTCCTGGGGCATTGGATCGACGGGCTCACCGGCTGGCGCTTCCCCCTATTCACCTTGCTGGGTGCTTTGGTGGGCATTTCAGGTGCCATGCTCCATCTCTTTCGTGCCACCCGAAAGCCCTGATCCATGTGGACTTCCTGGCGCTCCGTCGTTCAGCTTGCTCAAAAGTTGGGAATTGTAAGCCGACAAGGGCTACCTTCGCGCCCGAATTGAGGGCGGCCCCAGCCGCGTACCAGCGATGAAAGCCTTGATCCGCGCCACTTTCCTTGCCATTTGCACCATTCTCGCTGGGGTCGCCGTGGCACAGCATGATCACGCTTCCGGGCACGACAGCCTCCATTCCACATCCCTCGATGCCCAGTTGGCCACCGAGGATGTGGCCGAGGAGCACCCCACCATCGCCGAGCCGCACGACAAGTTCAACCCCGGAGAGATGATCATGGGGCACGTGGGTGATGAACACGGCTGGCACCTCTGGGGCCACACCACCCTGCCCCTGCCCATCATCGTATACAATACCCAACGGGGTCTTTCCTGCTTCAGCAGCGGCCACTTCGACCATGGCCACAAGACCCATGGCGGTTACATGCTGCACGAAGGCAAGCTGGTGGCCACCACCGCCCCCGATGGCACCGACGCACATCACGCCACCATCGACGAAGCCTTGACCAAGGCCACTTGGGATGTGAGCATCACCAAGAACGTGCTGGGCATGCTGGTGAGCATCGCCATCATGCTCGTGGTCTTCCTCAGCACGGCCAAGCACTACCGCACCCATGGACTTGGCGCACCCAAAGGGGTCGCCCGCTTCATCGAGCCCATCATCCTCTTCGTGCGCGACGATGTGGCCAAGGCCAACATCGGACCGGGTTACGCCCGCTTCATGCCCTACCTGCTCACCGTGTTCTTCTTCATCTTGATCAACAACCTGATGGGGTTGATCCCGATCTTCCCCTTCGGCGCCAACGTGAGCGGCAGCATCTCGGTGACCTTCGCCCTGGCGGCCATCACCTTCATCATCACCCTGATCAACGGGAACCGCCACTACTGGGGGCATATCCTGGCCATGCCCGGTGTGCCCAAACCCGTGCTGTTCATCCTTACGCCAGTGGAGATCCTGGGGGTGTTCCTCCGCCCGGCGATCCTGATGATCCGACTCTTCGCGAACATCACCGCAGGTCACATCATCGTGCTGAGCTTCTTCGCCCTGATCTTCATCTTCGGCGAGATCAACGCCGGCCTCGGCTGGGGCGTGTCGATCTTCTCCTTGATATTCACCGTGTTCATGAGCATGATGGAACTGCTCGTGGCCTTCATCCAAGCCTTCGTGTTCACCTTCCTCTCGGCCATGTACTTCGGCTCGGCCATCGAGGAGGCACACACCGAGCATCATTGAGAACCCTTCCAAACCCGATAAACACAACCCGCATGTTCCTTTCGATCCTTCTCGACGCAGCTGCCAACGCACACTTCGGTTTCGCCGCCATCGGCGCAGGTATCGCAGCCCTGGCAGCCGGTATCGGCATCGGCCGCATCGGTGGTGACGCCATGCAAGCCATCGCTCGCCAGCCCGAAGCCACCAACGACATCCGTGCCAACATGATCCTGGCCGCCGCTCTGGTGGAAGGTGCCGCCATGTTCGGTATCGTCGTGGGTCTGCTCGCCATGGTGCTCTAAGCATCGGCGGCCCCTCGGTCTCGGAATTCACTCCTTTCCTTTAACCCTGAGCCATGCTCATCGAATTCTCCTTCGGCCTCATCTTCTGGATGACGGTCTCCTTCCTGGTGGTGCTCTTCATCCTTGGGAAGTTCGCTTGGAAGCCGATCCTCGCCGCCTTGGGTGAGCGCGAGCGCTCCATTGAAGATGCCCTCAACGAAGCGAAGAAGGCGCGCGCGGAGATCGCGGCCATGAATTCGCAGAACGAGGAGCTCATGCGCGCAGCACGTGAAGAGCGTGAGACGTTGTTGAAGGAGGCTCGTGACATCCGTGACCGTGAGATCGCCACAGCGAAGGACAAGGCCAAGGCCGAAGCCGACAGCCTGTTGGCCCGCGCCCGTGCCGACATCCAGAACGAGAAGAACGCCGCGATCACCGAAATGAAGAACCAGGTTGCCGAACTGAGCATTCTGGTGGCCGAGCGTATCCTGAAGGAGAAGCTCGGTGACGCAACCGCCCAGAAGGCGCTTATGGACAAGGTGATGAGCGAGGCCGATCTGCGCAGATCATGAACATCACTCCGGTCGCATATCGTTACGCCCGCTCCCTGATGGACCTCTCGCTGGAGCGCGCCACGGTGGATGCCGTGCATGAGGACATGGTGTTGGTGGCCTCCGCCTGTACCCAAAGCCGTGAGCTGCGCACCCTGCTGAGCAGTCCCGTGGTGAAAGCCGATACCAAATCGGCGGTGCTGGCCAAGGTGTTCGCAGGCAAGGTGGGCGAGGTGACCCAGCGTTTCATGGACATCATGGTGCGCAAGGGTCGCGAATCACTCCTGCCCCAAGTGGCGGCGGCCTTCAGCGCGCTCTACGCGCACCACAAAGGCATCGTCACCGCCGAGGTGGCCAGTGCCGTACCACTCACCGACGATGCCCGTCAGAAAGTGCGTGACCTGGCCGCTGCACGCTACCCCGGAAAGAACATCCACCTGGCGGAGAAGGTGGACCCCGCCCTGATCGGCGGTGTGACGATCCGCATCGGCGACGAACAGTATGACGGTAGCGTGAGCCGCCGCCTGAACGATCTGCGCCGCGAATTCTCCAAGAACCCGTACATCCCAGAGATCTAAAGCCTACGCCATGGCCCAAGTGCAACCCGCCGAAGTATCGGCGATCCTCAAACAAGAACTCGCCGGCTTCCGCAGCGAGGCCGAACTCGAAGAGGTCGGTACCGTACTGCAAGTGGGTGACGGCATCGCCCGTATCTACGGATTGCAAGGCGTGCAAAGCGGTGAGCTCATTGAGTTCAACAGCGGCCTGCAGGCCATCGTGCTCAACCTTGAAGAAGACAACGTCGGGGCCGTATTGCTCGGCCCATCGGTGGGCATCAAGGAGGGCGATACCGTGAAGCGCACCAAGCGCATCGCCAGCATCAAGACCGGCGAAGGCATGGTGGGCCGTGTGGTGAACACCCTCGGTCAGCCCATCGATGGCAAGGGTCCGATCAAGGGTGAGACGTTCGAGATGCCGATCGAGCGCAAGGCGCCTGGCGTTATTTACCGCGAACCCGTGAAGGAGCCCCTGCAAACGGGCATCAAGGCCATCGATGCCATGATCCCCGTGGGCCGTGGCCAGCGCGAATTGATCATCGGCGACCGCCAGACCGGGAAGAGCACCGTGGCGATCGATACGATCATCAACCAGAAGGAATTCTACGACGCCGGTAAACCGGTGTATTGCATCTACGTGGCCATCGGACAGAAAGGCTCCACGGTGGCCGGTACGGTGAAGGTGCTGGAGGAGGCTGGTGCCATGGCCTACACCACGGTGGTGGCCGCCAATGCCAGCGACCCCGCACCGATGCAGTTCTACGCTCCTTTCACCGGTGCGGCCATCGGCGAATACTTCCGCGACACCGGCCGTCCGGCACTGATCGTGTACGATGATCTCTCCAAGCAAGCCGTGGCCTACCGCGAGGTGTCGCTGCTGCTGCGTCGTCCGCCCGGACGTGAAGCTTACCCGGGTGACGTGTTCTACCTGCACAGCCGCCTGTTGGAGCGTGCCGCGAAGATCACAGCCGACCAGAGCGTGGCTGAGCAGATGAACGATCTGCCCGCTTCGCTGAAGGGCAAAGTGAAAGGTGGTGGCTCCTTGACCGCGTTGCCCATCATCGAGACCCAGGCCGGCGACGTTTCTGCCTACATCCCCACGAACGTGATCTCCATCACCGATGGCCAGATCTTCCTGGAGAGCAACCTGTTCCTCGCCGGTGTGCGCCCCGCCATCAACGTGGGGATCAGCGTGAGCCGCGTAGGTGGTAACGCGCAGATCAAATCCATGAAGAAGGTGGCCGGCACCCTGAAACTCGACCAAGCCGCGTACCGCGAGCTGGAGGCCTTCTCGAAGTTCGGCTCCGACCTGGACGCCGCCACCAAGGCGGTGTTGGACAAGGGTGCCCGTAACGTGGAGATCCTGAAGCAAGGACAGAACAGCCCGGTGCGTGTGGAGGAGCAGATCGCCATCATCTACTGCGGCACCAAAGGCCTGTTGAGCAAGGTCCCGGTGAAGAACATCAAGCAGTTCGAAGCCGAATTCATCACCATGCTCCGCAACAAGCACAACGATGTGCTCGAGGCCTTGAAGAAGGGTGACTACAACGACCAGATCACGGGCACGCTGGAACGCGTTGCGGCCGACCTGGTGAAGAGCCTCGACAACTAAGTCTTTTCGAAAGCGCGCACGATGCCAAGCCTGAAGGAAGTACGCAATAGGATCGTCTCGGTCAACAGTACCAAGCAGATCACCGCCGCCATGAAGATGGTGAGCGCGGCCAAGTTGCGTCGTGCCCAGGATGCCATCACGCGTATGCGTCCTTACGCAGAGAAGCTGCAGCAGATCCTGAGCAACGTGAGCGCTTCACTGGACAGCAGCGAAGGCAAATACAGCCAGCAGCGCGAGGTGAAGAAGGTGTTGATGGTGGCCATCGTGAGCAATCGCGGTCTGGCCGGTGCCTTCAACACGCAGGTGTTCCGCCAGATCCGTCGCTCTGTGGCACAACTAGAAAGCGAAGGCAAGACCGTTCACGTGCTTCCGCTCGGCAAGAAAGCGCTGGACGCCTACCGCCGCACGAAGTACTTCAGCGCTGATCTGCCCACCGACGGCGCAAGCTTGTACGACGGCCTGAACTTCGACAAGGTGGCGCCCAAGGCCGAATTGCTCATGGAGCTCTTTGCCAACGGCACGTACGACCAGATCGTGCTGGTGTACAACAAGTTCAAGAACGCTGCGGTGCAGGTGCTCACTGAAGAGCAATACCTGCCTGTGGCTCCGCCGAAGGCTGATGAGGCCGCCAAAGCCGCTCCTTCCAAGGTGGATCACATCATGGAGCCGAGCCGCGAGGAGATCGTGGAGAACATCATCCCGAAGAGCTTGAAGATCCAGCTCTACAAGGCACTGCTCGATAGCAACGCCGCGGAGCACGGTGCGCGGATGACCGCCATGCACAAGGCCACGGACAACGCCGACAGCCTCTTGAAAGGCCTGAAATTGTCCTACAACAAGGCCCGCCAAGCGGCGATCACCGGCGAGATCCTCGAGATCGTGGGCGGTGCAGAAGCCCTGAAGGGCTGATCATAGAGCATTCATGAGAACGGCCCGGAGGGAAACCTCCGGGCCGTTCTCATGAAACATCCGCGACACCGCCATACCCTACGGATACCCAACAGTGGCCGAAGATGTGCGGCTGATCCAGCACCGTCCGATACGAGGAACCTCTTGCAAAGCCGAAGGCGGAGAACGCGCGGAGCGGATCCACCGAGGGCCGGACCTTCGGAATAGGTCTCACGGAGCCGGAACGGGGAAAACGAGCAAGCGGACCGGGTGCAAAGAGTCTCAGAACGCACTGCTCGTGGCCCGGCGGTCACGGCCCGAATGCATGCCATAGTACATCAGCGAGAACTCGAAGGCCCCATTCTTCCGAGTATAGTGCTGCAGGTTCGAGATGTTCGCGTCGTAGCTGAAGCGGTAATACACGTTCTTGTGCTTCAGTCCGACGTGGGCGACCACAGCGTCGTTCACCCGGTAGGCCAGACCGCCCAACACGCTGTAAACCGAACCACCCAGTCCAACCTCGGCCATCAGACCCACATTGATCTGCTGATCGGCTCCTTGACGCATATAGAGGCCCGTCGGGGTCAAATAGGTGTCATCCATGATCTCCACCCGCGCTCCTGCGTTCACCGCAAACCGGATGGGCAGGTCGCTCCCTGTACCAAGGATGGCCTCGTTCGGCGTGTTCACATGGTACATGGCGAAGTTCGCGAACGGATTCACGCGCTTCCGGGCATTGGTCGACTTGTACGCGATGCCTCCTGCGATATCGAGCATGAACCGTGACCCCCGCTGGATGATCTCACCCGACGGCAGGTCCGTATTGAAGTAGCCGTTATCGTACTGTGCATCCCACACAAGCTGTTGATCATTCAGCTTCTTATAGAGGAAGCCAAGGTTGAACCCGCCAGAGAGGATGTAGCGCGAATCCCGCCCGGACACATTGTATGCGCCAGACAGCCCACTTTGGAAGGTGTTCATGATCCCCGCCATGTTGTAATTGTTCAGGTACATCCCGAAACCGTAGCGGTCCTGCATGCCCACTTCATAGCCGAATCCAGTGGTAGTGAAACTGCTCGACAAGCTGTTCCACTGGCTACGAACGTTGCTCGTCATCCGAAAATCGGCATTGCTGTACATGCCGGTGAGCGCAGGGTTCAGAAGCGCCGGTGCCGCGTCGTAGTGCGAAAGGTTTCCGTCTTGGCCTTGAAGGGCGCCCGCTACACACAGAGCGAAGGCCAGCGCGAAGGTGTTCTTCCGGTTGTTCATCTTGCTGCTGTGTTGTTTAGCGGGTAAGGGTCACTTTGCCTGAACGATCATGCGTCTCGCCGGTGGTGGTGGTGGCCACCACGGAGTACACATACACCCCGTTGATCTCCGGCTTGCCGTTGTACGTTCCATCCCAACCGGCCGTGGGATCGGTGGTCTCGAAGATCATCTCGCCCCATCCGTTGTAGATCCTCAACTCCATGGTCTCGAAGGGACCACCACGGACATAGAACACGTCGTTCACACCATCGCCGTTCGGGCTGAACGCGTTGGGCAACTTCGGCGGCAGGATGTCCTTCATCTCGATCGTGATGAGCAGTGAATCCCGGTCCATACAGCCGTTGGCGTTGGTCACCGTCTGCACGATGATGTACTGGCCCGGTAACTCATAAGCGTGGGTCGGCTCTGCGGAAAGCGCGCCATTGCCATCACCGAAGTCGTACTGCCAGTTGGTGGCCCCGACCGATGTGTCGGCGAAGGCGATCGGGGTCTCGGTGAAGAGCTCGCCACTGATGGTGAATCCCGCGACCGGCGCCCCGAGCACCTCGAAGGTGCGCGTTGTGGTGGCGCTGCAACCGTTCTGTGCGAACACCGTGAGCGTAGCCGTGTACTCTCCCGGCGCCGCGAACGAAGTGCTCACCTGAGGGCCATTGGCCGTGGCGCCATTGTCCAAGCTCCAGTTCCAGCCAATGATGGGCGACCCCGTCGTGGTACTGGCATCCAAGAACACGGTCTGACCACCTGCACAAGCGTTGGTGATGCCGAAGGCCGGCTGCAACGGATTGGTGAAGCTGAGGAACAGGGTGTCGCTGGCCGCAGCGCACAGGCCGTTGCCCGTGGTGGTGAGGATCATGCGAACCGTGCCCAATTGCTCGTCCGTAGCACCGGGGTGGTAGGCCGCGTTCGGGTCGGTGTTGCTCGGCAGGAACACACCCGAACCGTTCGAGCTCCACAGCACACCGGTGGCGCCGTTGAAGGAACCGCCGAGCTGCACTTCAGCCGAGGCATCGCACACGTTGATGTCGGGACCTGCGCTCGCGGTGGGCGGCTGTTGCAGGCTCACCGCCATGGTGTCGGTGCCCGCCGGGCAGCCCATGTTGCCCCTGGTGGTGAGCACGAAGGCGAGCTGGCCGAACACCAGGTCCGTGGGGCTGGGCACGTAGGTGGCGTCCAGGGTCGACGCATCGGGCAGGAAGGTGCCGGTTCCCGTGGTGGTCCATACCCCACCGTTCACGCCCGTCACCGTGCCGCCCAGTTGCCAGTAGGCACCATCCGCGCAGACCGCGAGGTCGGCACCGGCGTTCGCCACCCGCGTGGGACCGATATCGATGAACAGCGAGTCGGAGGTGTTACCGCACGCGCCCATGCCGTAGCCGGTCACGATCAGATGCACCCCACCGGCGATGCTATCGGCCACCGAAGGTGTGTACACCGCATTGGCCACATCATCGGCCGGGCTGAAGGAGCCCGTGCCCGTGGTGAACCACTGCAGTGCGGCGGCATGCTGCACATTGGCGTTCAGCTGCACATCCTCCAAGCCGTTGCAGAGCAGCACACCGGCGCCCGCATCCACCACAGGAGGCACGTGGTAGGTCACGACGAGGGTGTCGCGCCCCGCTGCGCAGCCCTGGTTGTTGGTGGTGCTCAGGATCAGTGAAACGTTGCCGATCACGAAGTCCGCCGGACCGGGTACGTACGTGGCGTTGAGCGAGGTGGCGCTCGGCACGAACGAACCCGTGCCCGTGGTGCTCCACTGGCCGGTGGTCGTGCCCTGCACGGTGCCCATCAGCGCGACCTCCGCATCGGTGCTGCACGCGGTCACGTCCGCTCCGGCCATGGCCGCGAGTCCACCACCGAAGGTGATGACCATCTGGTCCGAAGCCGCGCTACATGGCTGCACTCCGGTGGTGGTCACGGTCAAGGTGACACTGCCGACCGTGCTGTCCGCAGCACTCGGATAGTACAAGGTGGCAAGGGCGTTCGCATCCAGGAAGGTTCCCGTACCGGATGTTTGCCAGATGCCCCCCGTGGCATTCACCGCCTGACCGAACAACTGCACCGGAGCCGCGGTGCAGGC
>CAUJED010000066.1:0-26375 GCA_963169535.1 Bacteroidota bacterium
GTGGGTGTTGCTTATGCTCTTGGTGTTTTGTGTCGTACCGCGTGACGATAGAAGACCCGGCGGGTGTGGCATGGGTCGCGGGACACACATGCCAAACCGGCCGGGCCGGAATGGTGGTGAGCAGGCCGCCGCTTAGCGTGCCCGCTCCAAGGTCTTCAGGTCCTCGTCCAGGAAGCCTTCCTTCTTGCCGAAGATGGAGGCATCGTCGCGTAGGTACATCAACTCACCGGTACCCACGTTGAACACGCGCTTGAAACAATGCTTGTTCTTGTGGTCGCCGGTCATCACCACGTCGCTGATCGTGATGTTCTTGTCCTGTTTCTCCAACGCACTGGCGAGCTGGCTCAACGCCATCACCTGGCACGGGGCGGAATAGTACTCTTTCACCTTGGCGGCATCGGGCAGGCTCTTGTCGGCGTGTTCCTGCGCAAGCCAAAACTCCGTGTCGCGAACCAACCGGTTGCGCGAAGCATACAGCCGATCCGCCGTGGTCTTGTCCGTGATCTTACCCCCTTCGACCAGGGCGAGGTAGTTCTGCAGGTGTTTCACGTACACATCCAGCAGCCGAGCCAGGCCTTTCTCGTTGATGGCCTTGGTGTCGATCTGGATGAAGGCCAGTTCATGTTCCGTGGGAATACCGGTGAACTCGTTGTTCGTCTGGGCCAACACCTCGCCTTTCTTGGGTTTCCACCCCTTCACCAACGTGAGGAAGGTGGCGTCGAACTTCACGGGGTCGGTCTTGCGTGTCTTCAGCAGGTAGATCCGGTCCGGTGAAACGGGTTGGGCGGCCAGTTCCGCCGTGGATACGAACTCGAGCTCGCTGGTGAACTTCCAGTTGGCTTTGGCGGTTTCGATGATCGTTCGGTTGTACGGTGCGTCGCCCGCATCGAGCACCACCACCGTTTTGGTGGCTTTCGCAGCCTTCACCGCACCGGCATTGAAGGTGCCGTATTGGGCATGAAGCGAGGTGGTGGCAAGTAGCGCGGCGATGGCCAAGGCACGGAGTTCCATATCGTAGGTTCGGTTTTTTGAGTCGGTGCGGGGCGAAAATAGTGCCATGATCGATGGACCTTTGTGGGAGTTCTCCACACCATGGACAAGCCATTGTCAAGATCCTGGGCGAATGCTCCACAGCGCTACCTGGACCGGGCCGATGTGCTGCGCGCCACCGTGGACCAATTGCAAAAGGACCTGGCTTTGGAACCCCACGAGCTGGCCCTGCCAGGGGATCCTCGGGACGCTTTCGAGGACCTTCGAAGCCAGGTGCTGCCGATCCTGGAACGGTTGTCCGCCCGAAGTGCGCACGACCTGAAGGTGGCCCTTTACCGCGTGGATATCCCTGAGCCTCAGCTACACCGGGCCATGGCCGCCGGTGGCTTGCACGCATTGGCCGGGGAGGTGGTGCTGCGCGCCTTGCAGAAGGTGCTTACCCGCATGCGCTTCGCAGGCCGCTTCTGAACCGCGCCATATCCCCCGAGGATCCGCCTCCGGCCCGAGCCATGGAACAAGCACCTGCCATTCAACGTATAGCGCGCTTGCTCGTAGCTAACTTCGCGCCGCCTTTGCGGCCTTGTCATGGACAAATTCTCCTATCTCAGCAACGTCGGCAGTGTCTGGCTCGACGATCTGTACCAGCAGTACCTCAACGATCCCGGCAGCGTGGAAACGGGGTGGGCGCGCTTCTTCGAGGGCTTCGAGTTCGCGCGGTCGGCCAATGGTGCCTTGGACATGGCGGCCACCGCCAAGGGTGCGGCCACTCCAGCTGGCAACGAGCGTTTCGAGAAGGAGTTCCGGGTGGTGAGCCTCATCGCCGCTTACCGCGAACGTGGCCACTTCTTCACCAAGACCAACCCGGTGCGCGACCGCCGTACCTACAAGCCCACCCTGGACCTGGAGAACTACGGCCTCGCCGAGGCTGATCTGGACACCGTGTTCAGCGCGGGGAACGAGGTGGGTATCGGGCCCGCCAAGTTGCGCGACATCCTCACACTGCTCAAGCAGACCTACTGCCAGAGCATCGGCGCGGAATTCATGTTCATCCGTGATCCCGAGAAGGTGCGGTGGCTGCAGCAACGCATGGAGACGGTGCGTAACACGCCCGATTTCTCCATCGATCAGAAGAAGGCCATCCTTGAGAAACTGAACGAGGCCGTGGTGTTCGAGCGCTTCCTTGGCAAGAAGTTCATCGGCGCGAAACGCTTCAGTATCGAGGGCGCCGAAGCGCTCATTCCGGCGCTGGATACCGTGATCGAACATGGGGCGGAACTGGGGATCACCGAGTATGTGATCGGCATGGCGCACCGCGGACGCCTGAACGTGCTGGCCAATACGCTGCGCAAGAGCTACGATCAGATCTTCAGCGAGTTCGAAGGCAAGGATTATGAGGACCAGCTCGTGGAAGGTGATGTGAAGTACCACATGGGCTACAGCAGCCTGTTGAAGACCGACACAGGCAAGGAGGTGCGCCTTACCCTTGCCCCCAACCCCAGTCATCTGGAGACCGTGGGCCCCATCATGCAGGGCATCTCCCGCGCCATCATCGAACACGATGATCACTTCCAGAAAGGCCATACCGCACCCATCCTGATCCATGGTGATGCCGCCGTGGCCGGGCAGGGTGTGGTGTACGAGGTGGTGCAGATGGCCGGCCTGAAGGCCTATGAGGTGGGCGGTACCATCCACATCGTGGTCAACAACCAGGTGGGCTTCACCACCAACTACATCGATGCGCGCACCAGCGTCTATTGCACCGATGTGGCCAAGGTGACCCAGTGCCCGGTGTTCCATGTGAACGGCGATGATGCCGAGGCCGTGGCCTACACCGTGAAGCTCGCGATGGATTTCCGCCAGCAATTCGGCACCGATATCTGGGTGGACATCCTTTGCTATCGCAAACACGGACACAACGAAGGCGATGAACCCAAGTTCACACAGCCCGTGCTCTACAAGGCCATCGCAGCGCACCCGGACCCACGTGCCATCTACACCCAGAAGTTGATCGACAGCGGCGTGGAAGGGGCCAAGGAACTGGCCGAGGACATGGAGCGCAGCTTCACCGCCATGCTCGATGAACGCCTCAACGAGGCCAAGCAGGTACGGGTGGGGCGCATCACCAACTTCATGGAAGAGCGTTGGAAGGGTTTCAAACGCGCCGAACCCAAGGATTTCCTGAAGAGCCCGGTGACCGGCGTGAAGAAGGAGGTCCTGCAACGCATCGGAGAGAAGCTCAGCCTGCTGCACCCCGATGGTCGTAAGTTCTTCAACAAGCTGGAGAAGATCCTCGGCGATCGGAAGAAGATGATGGAGGCCGAGGTGCTCGATTGGAGCATGGCGGAATTGCTGGCTTACGGCTCCTTGTTGGTGGAAGGGAAGCCCGTGCGGTTCACCGGACAGGATGTGGAGCGCGGAACCTTCAGCCACCGCCATGCCGTGGTGAAGGTGGAGGATAGCGAGGAGGAGTTCATCCACCTGAAGCATATTCAGGAAGGACAGGCACTGCTGCAGATCTATAATTCGCTGCTGAGCGAGTATGCCGTGCTCGGGTTCGAGTATGGGTACGCGCTCACCAACCCGAACACCCTCACCATCTGGGAGGCGCAGTTCGGCGATTTCGTGAACGGAGCACAGATCGTGTTGGACCAATACCTCTGCTGTGCCGAGGAGAAGTGGGGCACACAGAACGGTGTGGTGCTGCTGCTTCCCCATGGTTATGAAGGACAAGGCGCCGAGCACAGCAGCGCGCGTATGGAACGTTTCCTTCAGAGCTGTGCCGATCTGAACATGGTGGTGGTCAATTGCACCACACCGGCCAACCTCTTCCATGTACTCCGTCGTCAAATGGCATGGGACTTCCGCAAGCCCCTGGTGGTCTTCACGCCGAAGAGCCTGTTGCGCCATCCGAAGTGCGTGAGCCGATTGGACGACCTCACCACCGGTGGTTTCCAGGAGTTGATCGACGATGTCGCCGCCGATCCGAAGGCCGTGCGCACGGTGATCCTCACCCAGGGCAAGGTCCATTACGACCTCGCCGAGCATCGGGAGAAGAACGGCATCGCCGATGTTGCTCTGGTCCGACTCGAGCAGATCCATCCATTGCCGGTGGAACAGATGCGGGCCGTGATCAAGAAGTACGCAAAGGCCGAACGCTTCCTCTGGGTGCAGGAAGAACCGCTGAACATGGGCGCTTGGAGCCACATCGCCATGCATTTCACCGACGTGAAGTGGGAGGTGGTCGCGCGTCCGGCCAGTGGTGCCCCGGCCACCGGCAGCAGCAAACGCAGCGCCAATCAACAGATCGCGATCATCGAACAGGCGTTCGCCAGGTCCACGGCGAAGGTCAAGGTCTGAACTCCGATACATTTCCCAACCCGCACCACCGCAGTAACCCTTTCCCTTTTCACCCCATTCACCTCATTTCCTCATGGCCATTGTAGATATCAAGGTCCCCAGTCCCGGAGAAAGCATCACCGAAGTGCGCATCGCGCAATGGCTGGTGAAGGATGGCGATCTGGTGGAACGGGACCAGGTGATCGCCGAGATCGATAGTGACAAAGCCACGTTGGAGTTGAGCGCCGAAGCGGCGGGACAGGTGAAGCTCCTGGCCCAGGCTGACCAGACCGTGAACGTGGGTGATGTGGTGGCCAAGGTGGATACCAGCGTGGCCGTGCCTGCGAAGGCGGATGCCAAGCCTGCGGCTTCCAAGGCTGTGACCAAGGAGGAGAAGACGCCTGCGAAGACCGAACCGGTGAAAGCCGAACCGGCCACCGCCGCACATGCCACACCCGTGGCCAAAGCCATGATGAGCGAGAAGGGGCTGAGCGCGGATCAGGTGAAGGGGACCGGACCCAACGGCCGTGTCATGAAGAGCGATGTGAACGCGTACGTGTCCGGAGGCGTGAAGGCCGATGCCATCGTCATGAGCGGATGGGGTGGCACGCGTGAGCAGAAGCGCAGCAAGATGTCGTCGCTGCGGCAGACGGTGGCCAAACGCTTGGTGATGGCGAAGAACCAGACCGCCATGCTCACCACCTTCAACGAGGTGGACATGAGCGCGGTGATGGCCCTGCGCGATAAGTACAAGGACAAGTTCAAGGAGACCCATGGCGTGAACCTGGGCTTCATGAGCTTCTTCACCAAGGCCGTGACCGAAGCCCTGCGCTTGTTCCCAGCGGTGAACGGCCAGATCGATGGGGAAGAGATCATCTTGAGCGACTATGCGGACATCGGTATCGCCGTGAGCAGTCCCAAGGGGCTGATGGTGCCGGTGTTGCGCAATGCCGAGCGGTTGTCGCTGGCGGAGATCGAAGCAGGGATCAAGGCTCTGGCCGTGAAGGCGCGCGACGGTAAGCTCAGCATCGATGAAATGACCGGTGGCACCTTCACCATCACCAATGGCGGTGTGTTCGGGAGCATGCTCAGCACCCCCATCATCAACCCGCCGCAAAGTGCGATCCTCGGTATGCACAACATCGTGGAGCGCCCCGTGGCCGTGAACGGTCAAGTGGTGATCCGCCCGGTGATGTACGTGGCCCTGAGCTATGATCACCGCATCATCGACGGTAAGGAGAGCGTGAGCTTCCTCTACAAGGTGAAGGAGATGATCGAGGATCCGCACAAGCTGATCTTCGGCGCGAAGGATCCCGGTGAAGTGCTGCTGGGACTTTGACCCGCACCAGGTTGGGCACCCCTGCGGAGGTCTGAAGGGTCTGCGCAAGGTTCGCTGCAAGATGTACTACGCCGTTCCGTAGGATAGGGTGGATCTTTCATCGGTCGTTGAGCCGGTCCGCATCGTATGCGCACGAGCCACACGACTGGTACGTCCTGCATCTTGGTCCGCAGGTGGGTTTGTGATCCTTGATGTTCGTAGAGCCGCATGGTCCGTGTCCGTTGGTACGCCTTGATCCGAGTGGAGGTGATGCGCACACCCACACGCGCCTGTTAACAAGTGTGAAGGCCGCCCAAGCGTTTTCGAAGAGGGCCGAGATAGGTTTGCCCGGTACCTCGTAGCATGGCCCGTTCCATGTTCCGGAAGGATCACCAGGGATGCGCTTGATCCAAGCGTGCCACGATGATCGGGAACCGATGGTTCTGCTCCGAGGCCATTTCAAGTCGGTCGGTACATGGCAGAACAACGACGCTCTCAATTCGCGGCATACCTCCGGGCAGCCGCAACCTTCACCCCGATCCGCACCCTGCTTGCGCTCGCCGTGGTGTTCCTTTTCTGGAACACCGAGGCGAAGGCCACGCACGCCATGGGAGGCGATATCACCTACGAATGCCTGGGGAACAACCGGTATCGGGTGAACATGAGCTTCTTCCGCGATTGCAATGGGGTGAACGCACCGACCAGTTGCAATAACGGGGATCTGCAATTCAATGTGCGTTCGGCCACGTGCGGGGCCAACTTCAACGCGTGCTTCGTGCGCCAGAGCGTGGAGATCGTCACCCCGATCTGTCCGGGTGCCACGGATCGATGCAACAGTGCCTCGGGCCAATATGGTGTTGAGCGCCATCGCTATTCGGCCATCATCGATCTCACGGCATGGGCTGGATGCGGCACGGACTGGATCATCGACTGGGGCCTTTGCTGCAGGAACAACGCGATCACCTCGTTGAACAACCCGGGTTTCCGCGATCTCTACTTGAGCGCGCGATTGAACAATACCGTGTCGCCGTGCAACAGTTCACCGCGTTTCATCAACGACCCGGTGCCCTTCGGTTGCGTTGGACAGCCCATCGTGTACAACCATGGTGTCACCGACCTCGCCGGTGATTCGCTCCGGTTCGAGCTGGCCCCCGCACGCAGTGCCGCCAACAGCAACATCCCGTACAACCCCGGCTATACCTACCTCCAGCCGGTGATCACCAGCGGCGGTGCCAATGCCGTGACCATCGATCCCGCGACCGGGACGATCCGCTTCACCCCGAGCATCGCACAGTTCGCCGTGGTCACCGTACTCGTGCGCGAGTACCGGAATGGTGTGGAGATCGGCCAATACTACAGGGATCTTCAATTCGCCATCATCGCCTGCAACAACAACAACCCTACCGCCAGCGGTATCAATGGAACGAACAGCTACGTGTACAACGTCTGCGCGGGCACGAACTTCTGCTTCAACGTGAATTCAGCGGATGCGGATGCGAGCCAGACGGTGACCATGACCTGGAATGCGGCCATTCCCGGTGCTACGTTCACCACCACATCCGGGGCACGCCCTGTGGGAACCTTCTGCTGGACACCGACACTGGCCGATATCGGTCAGCAGATCTTCACCGTTTCCGTGGAGGACAACGCGTGTGTGCTCAACGGTTTTGGTACGGAAGGGTATTTGATCAACGTTACACCGCCGCTCACACCGGCGAGCGCAGGTCCGGATCAGAGCGTATGTGGGTTTTCCACGACGCTCGCTGCCCTGCAACCTTTTGCACAGGCTCCGGGATCATGGACCGTGGTGCAAGGCACCGGTACGTTCGCCACGCCCACAAGCCCCACCACCACCGTGAGCGGGTTGAGCCCAGGTACCAACATCTATCGGTGGACCGTGAACTACCACACGTGTGGAACGACCTCCGATGAGGTGACCATCCAGGCTTATGATCCGGGACATCCGGTTGCCAACGCAGGTCCGGCCCAGGATCTGTGCCTGCCGACCACCACGGCCACCTTGGCGGCCAATACGGCCACGGCACCGGCCGTAGGTACTTGGACCTTGGTAAGTGGTGCTGGCGTGGTCACCTCCCCGAACAGCCCGAACTCCACCGTGACCGGATTGGGCCAAGGGACCAACGTGTTCCGATGGACCATCGACAATGGTGCTTGCACCCCGCCGACGAGCGCGCAGGTGAGCATCCGGGTGTTCAGCAACACCCAGCCTGCAGCCAATGCCGGTGCCGATCAGCAGTTGTGCGCACCCAACCTTTCCACCACCCTCGCGGCCAATGCACCCATCGCTCCGGCATCGGGCCAATGGACCGTGGTGACCGGTACCGGAACTTTCGCCAACGCCGCGCTCAGGAACACAACGGTGACCGGACTCTCCATGGGCTTGAACCGGTTCCGCTGGACCATCAACAATGGCCCATGCACGCCGCCGTCCTCCTTCGATGAAGTGGATATCGTGGTGTTCAACCCGGCCAGCCCCAATGCCAACGCGGGACCGAACCAACAGGTTTGCGCAGCCAATGCCACCTTGGCGGCCAACGCACCGCTGACACCGGCCACGGGCCAATGGACCGTGGTGACCGGTACGGGTACGTTCGCCAATTCGACCAGTCCCACCACCACCGTGTCGGGCTTGTCGATCGGTACGAACACGTTCCAGTGGACACTGAGCAACGGCCCCTGCGCCAACGGTGTCACCACCTCACAGGTCACCATTACCCGCTTCGATGGCAGTGCGCCTGCGGCTTCCGCCGGCCCGGATCAAGACCTCTGTACCGTCGGATCCTCCTCGTTGGCCAGCACCACCTTGGCGGCCAATGCTGCGGTGGCTCCGGCCACGGGGACCTGGACCGTGGTGAGCGGTGCGGCCACGATCACCACACCGAACTCACCGACCACCACCGTCAGCAATATCCCGGTGGGGGTGACCACCCTGCGGTGGACCATCAACAATGGCCCTTGTGTGCCCAATACGAGCAGCGATGATGTCGTGATCCGCGTGTTCGATCGCAATGCACCGGTGGCCAATGCGGGGCCCGCACAGAACCTCTGCGCACCGGTCAGCTCGATCACGCTTGCGGCCAACTCGGCCACAGCACCCGGAACGGGCACCTGGTCGGTGGTGAGCGGTGCGGGTGTGTTCGCCAATGCCAACAGCCCCACGACCACCGTGACCGGCGCAGCCCTGGGGGTGAATGTGTATCAGTGGAGCATCAATAATGGCGCCTGCCCGAACAGCACGACCACATCGACGGTCTCGATCACCATCTTCGATCCTGCCACAGCCGCTGCCAATGCGGGTACCGACCAGCAGCTGTGCGGAGTGGCAGCCACCGTTCTGGCGGGCAACGCCGTGCAAGCACCGGCCACCGGTACCTGGACCGTGGTGAGCGGTGCCGCAACGTTCGCCAATGCGAACAACGCTTCCACCTCGATCTCTGGACTTCCGCTGGGAACCACGGTTCTGCGTTGGACCGTGAACAATGGCCCATGTGGGTCGACATCGGATGAGGTGGCGATCCTGCGCTACGACCCCAACAACCCGGTGGCGAACGCCGGGCCAGATCAGAGCATCTGCGTTCCTGTTGCCCCGAACACGGTGGTGATGGCGGGGAGCGGCCTTACCGCACCTGCGACGGGGACATGGACCCTCGTGTCCGGTGGGGGCATCATCGTGGATCCGAGCAGCCCCTCCACCGCCATCACCGGTCTGCCGCTTGGTATCAGCGAATTCCGCTGGAGCGTGAGCAATGGCCCTTGTGCCAACGGCAACACCAATGATCTGGTGCGTGTGTTCGTGTTCGATAGTGATGCGCCGAGCGCCAATGCAGGCCCGGACCAGTCGTTGTGTACCACCAGTGGGACGACCACCATGGCGGGCAGTGCAGTGGCTTCTCCGTCCACCGGGATGTGGACCCTGGTGAGCGGTACCGGAACCATCGTGGATCCAAGCAACCCCACCACATCGGTCACCGACCTGCAAGTGGGACAGAACATCTTCCAATGGACGGTGGACAATGGACCCTGCGCCAGCGGGATCACCACCGACCAGATGAGCATCTTCGTATACGATCCGAACAATCCGGTGGCCGCATCCGGCCCGGATCAGAGCGTTTGTACGTCGGCGGGCAACAGTATCACCCTCGAAGGCAGTGCGGTGATCTTCCCGGCCACCGGTGTGTGGACCGTGGTGGGAAGCCCGGCCACCATCGTGAACCCCAACTCACCGACCACCCAGGTGACGGGCTTGACCACAGGTAACTATTCATTCACCTGGACCGTGAACAACGGGGTATGCCCGAACCCGGTCTCCAGCAGTACTTCGCTCGTGGTGGTGGCCGATGGTACCGCGCAAGCAGCACTGGCCGGTCCCGACCAGAGCGTATGTGGTGCTTCCTCCACGGTCACCATGGCCGCGAACGCACCCACCGGTGTTGCCACCGGTTCGTGGACCGTGGTGCAGGGCGCGGCCAACTTCACCAATGCCACCGCAGCGAACACCACCGTCACGGGGTTGGCCGTAGGGGTCAACATCCTCCGTTGGAGCATCGATAACGGGGCCTGTGGCGTCACCAGTGACCTCATCTCGGTCCTGGTGTATGACCAGAACCATCCGGTGGCCAATGCTGGCCCCGATCAGAACCTTTGTACGCCAACGACCAGCGCCACGCTCGTAGGGAGCAACATCATTCTCCCGGCCGTGGGGCAATGGACCCTGGTGAGTGGAGCCGGCACCATCGCCAACCCGACGGCGGCGACCACGGCCGTGAGCGGACTGGCTGTAGGTGAGAACGTGTTCCGCTGGCAGGTGAACAACGGAGTATGCCCCGACCCCATCACCAGTGATCTGGTCAGCATCTTCGTGTTCGATCAAGGAGCGGCCGTGGCCAATGCCGGGCCCGATCAGGAGGTCTGCACCCCTGTGGCTTCGGTGACCCTTGTGGGCAATGCCCCTGTGGGCTCGGCCGTGGGCACCTGGACCCGTATCTCGGGTGTGGGCACCATCTCGGCACCCAACAACCCGAACAGTACAGTGACCGGATTGGCCCCTGGTGCCAACGTTTTCCAGTGGTCCATCAACAACGGTTCTTGTGGTACCACTTCGGATCTGGTGACCATCTATGTGTTCGATGCCACCAACCCCGTGGCGAACGCCGGTCCCGATCAGGAGATCTGCACACCGAACAGCACTGCTACGCTCGCCGGCAGCACCGTCATTTTCCCGGCTACTGGCTCTTGGACCTTGGTGAGCGGCTCCGGCGTGATCACCTCACCAACGGACCCGAACAGCGGTGTGACCGGACTTGCCATCGGAGAGAACATCTTCGAGTGGACCGTGACCAATGGCCCTTGTGCCAACCCGTTGACCACTGACAGGGTCTCCATCTTCGTGTTCGATGCGGGTGGGGCATCGGCCAATGCCGGACCCGATCAGGAGTTGTGCTCGCCTGCATCCACCACCAGCCTCGCTGGGAATGCGGTCAACGCGCCGGCGACCGGTGTATGGTCGCTCACCCAAGGGACCGGTGTGATCGCCGATCCTGCCGATCCGAACACGCTGGTCTCGGGTCTCTCCATCGGCATCAACATCTTCACCTGGACCGTGGACAATGGACCCTGTGCCAATGGGATCACCACCGACCAGGTCCGGATCCTGGTGTACGATGAGAACAATGTGAATGCCGACGCGGGTGCGGATCAACAGCATTGCTCACCCATCAACAGTACAACGCTCAGTGGCAGCCCGGTCATCGTGCCGGCGGTTGGCACTTGGACCGTGATCAGTGGCACGGCGGCCATCGCCGATCCAAATGACCCGAACACCGCGATCACCGGCCTTGTTGTGGGTGAAGTGGTGCTGGAATGGACCGTGGATAACGGCCCCTGCGCGAATGGAGCCACCTCCGACCGCGTGAGCATCTTCATCTTCGATGAGCAGAACCCCGATGCTGACGCAGGTGCCGATCAGGAGTTGTGCACACCGAACACCATCGCCACGCTGGATGGCAGTCCAGTGACTTTCCCTGCGGTGGGTACTTGGGTCCTCGTGAGTGGACAGGGCACGATCACCGATGCCAATTCGCCGAATACGACCGTCACGGATCTCGCTGTAGGAGTGAACGTGTTCCGCTGGACCGTGGACAATGGCCCCTGTGCCAATGGCACCACCACCGATGAGGTGAGCCTCCTGCTCTTCGACCTCAATAACCAGCAGGCCGATGCTGGTCCTGACCAGTCGTTGTGCACACCGAACACGAGCACCACGCTTGCCGGAAGTGGCGTGACCCTGCCTGCGCAAGGCACATGGACCCTCATCTCCGGGTCCGGTACCATTACCGATCCCAATGATCCGAACACAACGGTGACGGACCTGGCCATCGGCGAGAACATCTTCCAGTGGACCGTGGACAACGGACCATGCGCAACCAGTGGCACCACCGACCAGGTGAGCATCTTCGTGTATTTCGATGAGAATCCGCTCGCCTTCGCGGGCCCGGATCAAGAGCTGTGCACCATCAATGTGGCCACCACGACCATGGCTGGCAGCGCCGTCACCTTCCCGGCGGTGGGCACCTGGACCTTGGTCAGTGGCACGGGGACCATCGCCAACCCGAACAGCCCCACCACCACCATCTTCGATCTGAGCATCGGTGAGAACGTGTTCGAATGGACCGTGGACAATGGCCCCTGCGCGTCGGGCATCACCACCGACCGGGTCTCCATCTTCGTGTTCGACGAGAACAACGCCAGCGCCGATGCCGGTGCCGATCAGGACCTGTGTACGCCGACCACGAACACTACCATGCAGGCCAGCCCTGTGGTGTTCCCGGCCATCGGTACTTGGACCGTGGTCAGTGGTACGGCCACCATCGCACACCCCACCGACCCACATACCTCCATCACGGATCTCGGCGTGGGTACCATCGTATTGGCGTGGACCGTGGACAACGGCCCATGCTCCTCCGGTATCACGAGCGATCAGGTGGTGATCCGCCTCTTTGATGAGAACAACCCCGTGGCCGATGCCGGACCCGATCAAGAACTCTGCTCCAGCGCTCCGGTGACGAACATGCAGGGTAGTGCCATCATCGCACCGGCCAGTGGGCATTGGCAACTGGTGAGCGGTTCCGGAACCCTGGCCGATCCGACCTCGCCCACTACGCAGGTCACCGACCTGGCGATCGGGGAGAACATCTTCCTCTGGACCGTGACCAACGGACCTTGTGCCAACAGCTTGACCGATGATCTCGTCACCATCTATGTGTTCGACGAGAACAACCCCGATGCCAGCGCCGGTGCGGACCAACAGGTATGCACTCCGGTGACGCAGGCCATCATGGAGGGGTCCAGCTACACGTTCCCGGCCACCGGTACCTGGACCCTCGTGTCCGGGCAGGGTACCATCGCCGATCCTACCAACCCAGTGGGGGTCATCACCGATCTGGGTATCGGCGTCAACACCTTCCGGTGGGAGGTCTATAACGGTGGTTGTGCGAACCAGCTCACCAGCGACCTGGTGGACATCGTGCTCTTCGATGCTTCAGCTCCGCCCGCTGATGCCGGACCGGATCAGGAGTTCTGCGCGCCGGACGAAAATGCGAACCTCGTGGGTAATGCACCGGTGGGTGCGGCCATTGGTACTTGGGCCCGCGTACAGGGCACGGGTGCGATCGCTGACCCCAATGCACCCAGTACGACCGTTTCCGGACTCTCCGTGGGTGAGAACATCTTCACCTGGACGCTCCAAGGGGGCATCTGCGTGACCACCGTGGACTCGGTGAGCATCTACGTGTTCGATCCGAACAATGCGATCGCCAATGCGGGCCTCGATCAAGAGCTCTGCATGCCCGATGATTCGGTGTTCATGGCCGGCTCAAGCCTCATCTTCCCCGCTGTCGGCACCTGGACCACCTTGATCGGAACCGGAGTGCCGCAGAACCCGAACGATCCCAACACGATCATCACGGACCTGGGCCTCGGCCTGAACCGCTTCCAATGGGAGGTCTACAATGGGCCTTGTGCCAACGGTCTTACCGTGGACCTCGTGGATGTGACCTTGTACGACGACACCACCGCTGCAGCCAACGCTGGGCCTGACCTGCAGCAGTGCTTGCCACTCACGGAGATCAGCCTGCAAGGTGTGCAGCCGCCGGCACCGGCGGAAGGGACCTGGACACTGATCGCGGGTACCGGACAGGTTACCGATCCGCATGATCCGACAACGCATGTCACTGGCCTTTCTCAAGGCATCAACACCTTCGTCTGGACCCTCGCGTGGGATCCATGCCCGAACAATGGTGTGCTTTCCGACACGATGAGCGTGTATGTCTACGATCCTGCAGCACCCCTGGCCGCAGCCGGACCTGATCAGCAACTCTGCACGCCCCAGGATGCCACCACCTTGACCGGGAATACACCGGCTATCCCAGGTGTGGGCACCTGGTCCGTGATCAGTGGTACGGCCGTTATCGCCGACCCGAACGACCCCACCAGTGCGGTATCCGGCCTGGGTGTGGGTGAGCATGTCCTCGTGTACGAGATCTACAACGGCATCTGTGGCTTCGGTCCTCCGAGCACCGATACCCTCACCATCCGCGTGTACGACGGCCAGGCTCCAGCTGCCACCACGGGCGAAAGCATCCAGGCCTGCACACCGGTCGATGATATCACCCTTCAGGGAAGTACGCCTGTTTTCCCTGCGGTCGGTACATGGTCCGGCACCAGTGGAACCATCGTCACGCCCAACGATCCAGCCTCCGTGGTGTCCGGGCTTGGTGTAGGACAGCACACCTTCACCTGGACCATCGATAATGGTACATGCGGTAGCTCAAGTGCGGCGCAACAGGTGTTCATCTACGACGATACGGCGCCGGATGCCGAGGCCGGACCCGACCAAGAGTTCTGCACACCCACCACCAGTGCGACGCTCGCGGCCAATGCGGTGGTGTTCCCGGCAACGGGTACATGGACCGTCGTCACGGGCGGTGCCACGGTTGGCGATCCCTCTTCGCCCACGGCCACGGTCAGCGGTCTTACCGTTGGAACGAACACCTTGCGATGGACCATCTCCAACGGCCCGTGCGGCACCACACAGGATGAAGTGACCATCACCGTGTTCGATGATCAACACCCTGTGGCCAACGCAGGCGCTGATCAGCAGCTTTGCACGCCGGCCAGCAATACCACCCTGGCGGGTAGTGCTGTCACCTTCCCGGCCACCGGCACCTGGGTGTTCGTGAACGGTAGTGCCACGCTCAGCGATCCCAACTCGCCCACCAGCACCATTTCCGGACTCGCCGTTGGTGTATACACCTTGCAATGGGTGGTGGACAATGGCCCATGCGGCAGCGGCCCCACTACGGATGAGGTGACCATCACCGTGTTCGATGCCTCCAGTGCCCCGGCCGCCGCAGGCCCTGATCAAGAGTTCTGCACGCCGATCACGGAGCCGGTCACCATGTTCGCTAGCGCACCAGCAGCGCCTGCCACCGGGCAGTGGTCGCTCGTGAGCGGCACGGCGACCATCACTGATCCAGCCGACCCGTTCTCGGCCATCACCGGACTTGGACTTGGGGCCAACGTGTTCGAATGGCTCGTGAACAACGGCCCGTGCGGTACCACCACCGATCGCATTACCATCCACGTCTATGATCATACCGTGCCGGGGGCCGATGCTGGGGATGACCAACAGCTCTGCCAGCACCAGACCACCACGGCCACGTTGGCGGCCGAACCGGCCACCAGTACGGCCTCAGGCCACTGGAGCCTCGTTGCGGGCAGCGGAACCATCACCACACCGGGCGATGCCAATACCACCGTTACCGCACTTGCCCTGGGAACCAATGTGTTCGTGTGGACCCTGGACAATGGTGAATGCGGCGCTACAACGGATACCGTCCGCATCGTGCTCAAGGATTGCCTCACCCTCACCATCCCGAACGCCTTCTCACCCAACGGTGATGGAGTGAACGATGTCTACACCATCGACAACATCCAGTACTATCCCAACAACTCGTTCATCGTATTCAACCGTTGGGGCAACAAGGTGTTCGAGGCAGCGCCCTACACCAATACCTGGGATGGCACCAGCCAGTTCGGGGCCGCCTTCGGCGAACACCTGCCGGAAAGCACGTACTACTATGTGCTTGATCCCGGAACGGGTGATGAGTCCTTCACCGGTTACATCTACCTGCGCCGCTAATGAGAACGCGTTCAACAGCACCGCGCAACATGAACGATCAGATGAACAGTATCGCACACCGGATCAAGGGGGCCTCGGTCGCCATGCTGATGGCTTTGGGCCTCTCGGCTCAGCAGGATCCGCAATTCACCCAGTATATGTTCAACCTGCTCGCGCTCAATCCGGCCTATGCCGGAAGTGCCGATCGGGTCAGCCTCAAAGCCCTCAGCCGTCACCAATGGGTGGGTTTTGAAGGCGCTCCGACCACACAAACGCTCACCGTGCATTCACCCCTTGGTCGCGAAAGCATCGCCCTGGGGGGGACCGTTATGCGTGATAGTCATGGACCCATCACACAGTACACGTTCATGGCCGACTTCGCGTATCGCATCTTCATGGGCGATGCCAAGCTCGCCTTCGGCATCAAGGGGGGGCTGAACCTCTTTCAGGGTCAATTCGCAGACCTGAATCCGCTTGTCCAAGGCGACCAGGTGTTCCAGCAGAATGTGTCCACCAAGCTTGACCCACAGTTCGGCTTCGGCGTCATGTACTACAGCGACCGCTATTTCCTCGGTCTCAGCACGCCGAAGTTGTTGCGCACCGAGTTCTTTGAGACGGACTCCCTTGCCTTCGTCTCTTCGCCCGGTCAGCGACCGCACTACTTCCTTACAGGGGGGTACGTGTTCGACATGGGTCTCTACCACAAGTTCAAACCCACCTTCCTCGTGAAGGCCGTACAGGGCGCGCCGATCAGCTTCGATATCAGCGCGAATTTCCTGTTCTACGAGAAGTTCTGGTTGGGCGCCATGTATCGCCACACCGATGCCGTCGGAGCCCTTGCACAATATCATATCACGGATGACCTGAGCGTGGGATACGCATATGACTACCCGCTGAGCACGCTGCGCAACTACAGCGGTGGCTCGCACGAGGTGATGCTCGGCCTAGACCTGGGTAAGAAACCGAAAGGGATCCGTTCACCCCGTTACTTCTGATCATGACCAACACCATGCGACCGAACCGCGCACACTTCACGGTGTTGCTTTTCGCCCTGCTCCAAGTCTTCTTCAATCCTGTGGATACACAGGCGCAGAAACTGAAGGAGCGGATGGCGGATCGAGCCGCCGAGCAGTTCAATTACCCGCAGATGGCCTCCATCTATGAGGATCTGGTGGCCAAGGGGTCGGCCCAGCCGAGCGATATGCGAAAACTGGCGTTGGCCTATCGGAAAATGGGCCAGCCGCAGAAGGCTGAGGCGATCTACCTGAAGTTGATGGGCACGGGAAGCCAGACCCCGGACGATGTCTTCGCCTACGCCGAGCAGTTGCGCGCCAACGGCAAGTATCCCGAAGCCTTGGAATGGTATGGGACCTATGCCACCCTGCGTCCGGAGGATGGCCGTGTAAGAGGGTATCTGGATAATCCCAGGATCTTCGAACGCCTGCTTCGCGATAGTGCCAGTGCCACGGTCCGTACACTGCCGATCAATTCCGCACAGGCCGATCTGGCACCCAGTATCATGGAAGAGCTGCTCCTCTTCGCCAGTGCACGTGGCGAAGGTGCGGGCGGAAGCCGTATGTACGCATGGGACGAACAGCCCTTCCTGAACCTGTACACCGCCCTGTGGAAAGGGGAGACCGCCGAGGAAGCACTGGTGATGCGCAAGGAAGTGAACAGCCGCTATCACGATGGCGTGGGTGCTTTCGATTCGGTGGCCAACCGCCTTTATTTCACCCGGAACAACTATTACTACGGAACGCTCGAGAAGAACACCAAGGGAGAACTGAACCTGGCCATCTTCCATAGCGATGTGATCACCGGGGAGTTCGGCCAACCGGAATGGGGCAACCTCGTACCGTTCGAGCACAATGATCCGGATGCCAATTATGGCCATCCATGCATTAGTCCCGATGGGAGAAAGCTCTTCTTCGCCAGTGATCGCGCCGGTGGTTCCGGTGGAACGGACATCTGGTACTGCGAGAACCTCGGGAATCAATGGGGCGCACCCATCAATATGGGACCGACGGTCAACACCTCGGGCGATGAGTTGTTCCCATTCCTGCATCGCGATAGTACGCTCTACTTCGTGAGTACCGGGCATCCAGGTTTGGGCGGATACGATATCTTCTATTCCCGGCTTGCGAAGGCGGGGCCCGGTAAGGTGTTCAACCTTGGCTACCCGATGAACACGCGGTTCAATGATCACGGGCTGATCTTCTTCAACGATACCACCGGCTTTTTCGCCAGTGACAGGCCAGGCGGTCAGGGTAGTGACGATATCTACGGCTGTACCATCCGTCCACCAACGGTGTATCTCGCCGGTATCGTCATCGATAAGGAGACCAAGATCCCCATCGAAGGTGCCAGCATTCAACTGAAGGATGCGGATGGCCGGTTCATGGACCGTGTCAAGGTGGAAGCGCTCCCCGGAGGCAAGTTCAAGGTGGAAACACCGTACCAGGACAAGTATGTGCTCGTCGTGAACAGGAACGGCTACTTCCAACAAGTGGTGAACGTGAGCACCAACGAGGACGATCTGGAGAACATCGTGGTGGAGATGCAGAAGTATGACTATGCTGCGGAGGGCATCGTGAGTAATGGTGATACAGGCGCACCCTTGGAGGGCGTGAAGGTGGAGCTCCTGGATGCGCAAGGCAACCTGATCGAGTCCGTTCTCACCGACGCTTCGGGCAAGTATGCGTTCGCTCTCAAACCCGAATCGGATTACCGCCTTAAAGTCGAGAAGGAAGGATTCTTCAAGCAGAGCGCTCGGATCTCCACCAAGGGGAAACCGAACGGTGTGATCACCAACGACTTCAAGCTCTTCCCGCTCGAGGTGGATCAGGTGGTACGCCTGGAGAACATCTTCTACGACTACAACAAGTCGAACATCAGGCCCGATGCGGCATTGGAGCTGGACAAGTTGGTGGCCACCCTGCAGGACAACCCAACGGTGAAGATCGAACTCAGTTCACACACCGACTGTCGAGGAAAGGATGCCTACAACCTCACCTTGTCGCAGAAGCGCGCCAAGAGCGCGGTGGACTACATCATCAGCAAAGGCGTGCCCAAGGATCGGATCACCAGCAAGGGTTATGGCGAAAGCCAACCCAGTGAACCTTGTGCTTGCGACCAGTGTTCCGAGGATCAACACCAACGCAACCGACGTACCGAATTCAAGGTCTTGTCGAAGTAGGTAGGGTAGGGACCAGGGGAGCCGGCGGGTCATCGTTCGTACGATGGCCCGTTGGTGTTCTGGGGCCTTTCCAAGTTGGAGGATGGTGGCCATTCGGGCCACCGTATCGGATGGTTCCGCTTACCAGGACCGCATGGACCATTCAAACCATTTGGACATGCAACAGCGGCCGTGATTACGCGATTATTTTTCACAGGATCCGAGGGATCTGTTGTAGGGCCGAAGGCGTGGACCGCCAGGAACGAAGCAACCGAAGGCCGGTGCTACGGAACGATCACGACGGAGAAGTCATGCGGAGATAGACCGGGTCGATCGGCCTACTTCATCGTGCGAATGGGTATGACTGAAGATCTGCGCCTATTTCGCCTTCATGCAAGGCTGAATAGGCACGGCGTAGCGGGTGCTACGGCGAAATGCTCCAACGCGGCAGGAAGGCGAAAGAAGGTCGGAGATGTTCATGAACTTCTGGGATACCACACTGACACTGCCGAGGTGAACAGCACTCTGCTGAGTCCGGTGTGGGGTCAGTACCCCGCAGCCGAGTCGTCGCCTCGAGGATCGGAACCGGCTTCCAGCCGACCGTCAGGCAGTACCAGGATCGCATCCACACGCCCGATCGGTGCCCGCACTTTGAACCGATGCCCCATCCGCACCAAGGCAAGGCTGTCCTCTGGACTGATCGCCTTGGCCTCCACCCGGATCGTGTCCGGTTTCCACTGGTGATGGAAACGCGGCGCGGTAACGGCCTGTTTGGCCGTCATGCCATGGTCCACCACGTTCACCAACGTCTGGAGCACGGAGGTGGGAATGGTGGCCCCACCGGGACTACCCAGCACCATGAAGAGTTGCCCTCGTTTGGTCACGATGGTCGGTGCCATCGAGGAGAGCATCCGCTTGCCCGGTTCGATCGCGTTCGCCGTGCTACCCACCAGCCCATACCGGTTCGGCGTGTTGCAGCCGATGCTGAAGTCGTCCATTTCGTTGTTCAGCACGAAACCCGCTCCACCGACCACCACCCCTGATCCATAGGATCCGTTCAAGGTGGTGGTGCACGATACCGCATTGCCTTCTTCGTCCACGATGGAGAAGTGCGTGGTATGTTCCGATTCGGCCAAGGGGTCCCCGGCGTGTACACTTGAACTGGGCGTGGCCCGGAGCTCTTGGAAATCGGCCATGCGCTCGGCTACGTAATCTTCGGATACCAGGCGATCCACAGGGATCCGCACGAAATCCGGATCGCCCAGCAGAAAGGCCCGATCCGCGAAGGCCCTGCGCTCGGCCTCCACCATGCGGTGTATGGTGGCCGCTTTCTGCCAGCCCGAGACGCGGATGTTCGCCTGCTCGATGGCCTTCAACGCTTGGATCAGCACGATCCCACCACTCGATGGAGGACCCATGCTGATGATCTCCAGGTCGCGGTAGGTGCCTGTGATCGGCTCTCGCCACACCGGCCGGTATCCGGCCAGGTCCTCGTGGTCGATCAGGCCACCTCCCCGTAGCATCTCGGCCACGATCAGGTCGGCCGTGTGGCCACGATAGAACTCGGCACTACCGCCATCACGGATCCGCTCCAACGTTCGAGCCAGTTCCGGGAGCCTTAGCGTGTCTCCCGCGATCCAGTTGCTCTTGGCCCCATAGGCGTTGGGCTTCGTGCTTGCACTTTGGATGCTCGCCAGCTTCGCGTTCAGCTCATGGGCCTCAAGCTCCGTCAGTGGAAAACCCGCTATGGCCAGATCGATCGACGGCTGGATCAATCGAGCCATTGGAAGCCTGCCAAGGCTGTCGTGAACCGCGAAGAGGCCGGCCACACTTCCCGGTACGCCCACGGCCCGATGGCCAATGAGGCTGAGGTTGTTGATCGGGTGCCCGGCCGTATCCAGATACATGTCACGGCTTGCTGCTGCTGGGGCGGTCTCGCGGAAGTCCAACGTATGCACGGTACCGTCGGCATCGCGGATCACCAGAAGGCCACCACCCCCGATGTTGCCAGCCCAGGGGGCCACCACGGACAACGCCCAATGAACGGCCACCGCAGCATCCACCGCGTTGCCCCCCTGTTGCAGCACCGAGACGCCGACGGCCGTGGCCAATGGGTGTGCGCTGACCACCATGGCACTGTCCGTGACCATGCCCATGGCAGCCGCTCGATCCCCTGGTGCATGGGGCGCAGGGCCAGCTCCCACCAGGGTGGATAGCACGAATAAGGCGGCAATGCCCGCCGGAAGGAAATGTGATCGGATCAAGAGAGTGAGAGAACTGAGAGGTGCGAAATGTACGAGGTATCCGACATTCGCGCACCAATGTTCATCACCCAATGGTCCTTTTTAGGCACATCGATCGTTACCCGTTGCGGGGGCAGTGGTGTGGCCTGACCATGCCATTCTGCCGGATGCTCAGGCAGTTGGATATGATCGGGCCCTGCTGCGGCCCTTTGGGGTCCGACGGGTCCTGCCTCCGCGTCGAACATCCCCTTCAAAAGAGTAGGACTGTCGTTAGATAGTGCTTGTGATCTAAAGGCCGATCCGTTACCTTTAGGCCGGTCCACCTCCGGGTCAATGGTCTCTCTGGCGCTCTCAACGCCCCATGACCCGGAGGCAGGACTTCGGCAAAACTCCTGGCGAGGGTTTCCTCCGGGGGGTCGTGCGGATCAGCCTCTCTCTTGACTATCCACACACCGAAATGGAAACTCGAACAGGAACCGATAAGTTTGAATCCTCCTCTCACCGAGAATTCGTGTCAAAATTAGGCGGGCCCTATCCGGACGATTTGTAGAATTTTTGCCACGTATCCCGAATCTGAAGCATGGAGCAGCGGGTGTTACAAGGAACCAATCGGTTCCTGATCGCGGATGACCACATGATCGTACGGCGTGGTCTTCAGGACCTCATCCACGATCAGTTCAAGGCATCAGCCATCAAGGAGGCCGCCAGCATCAAGGAATTGCATGCGCTCCTGAGCGAATGGGTGCCCGATCTGCTCATCCTCGATCTGCAAATGACTGACGGTAGCGCATTGGACCATTTGGAGCGTATCTGCAAGGAGCACCCTGCGATGCGGGTGTTGGTGTATAGCATGCGCTCCGAGGCGGTGTACGCGCAACGGGTGCTGGCCCTGGGTGGAGTGGGCTACCTGAGCAAGGAAAGCAGCGAAGAGGAAGTGGTCCGTGCCATCCGACGCGTACTGCAGGGGTTCGAGTACATGAGTCCACGCACCGAGATGCAATTCCTGGAGAAGAAGTCCGAGAGCATCCGCGATCCGTTCAGCCAACTCTCGGATCGCGAGATCGCCGTGATGGAGGACCTGCTCGAAGGCAAAGGGGTGAAGGAGATCTCGGCGAGGCTTGGTGTACAACCTTCCACCGTGGCCACGTATAAGGCACGCCTGTTCGATAAGCTCGGGGTGTCCAACCTCATCGACCTTCAGACACTGGTCGTGCTGCACCGGTCCTCGCCTTCATGAACCGGCTCTGCACCGCCACTCTTCGGTTCGCGTTCGGGGTATTGGCGCTCGTTGCGATCTGGTCAAAGCCCTTGAACGCCCAAGAGACCTGGCATCGGGAGCAATACATGTCCGAGAACGGCCTGCTCCAGAACCGGGTGCATGTGATGGTGCGCGACCGCTGGGGCGCCCTCCTCATCGGTACCGAAGGTGGGTTGGTCCGGTTCGATGGTCATCATTTCAAGCAACTCGGTATCCCTTCTGCGGAAGGAATGAAGCCTTCCCGGGTCTTGGAGATCCAACCCACCACGGAGGGCGATTTCGTGGTCCGCGACGCTGGCTGCAGACAGTTCCTCTACCGCCAGGAGACGTTACTTTCCATAACCGGCGATGCACCGACCCGGCAGTATGCTTCCCGATTCTCCGGGGCCATCGGTACGGCGGCATTGGCCGTCAAGGTCATGGATCCCGATTCGGCGATGCCACTGAAGGAAGAGTGGCCTTTCGTGGTGCGCAGCGTGCCCTTGTCCGAGGGACGTTGGTGCTTGCGGGCCGATAACGAGGTACTGGTATACCAGGATACTCGGCTTCTGCGCAGGATCAAGGTGCCCATGGGGCGGTCCGCGCACATCTTCATGACCGGTGGTCATGTCTTCGTCCTGGATTCCATGGGTGCCTTCTACCGCTTGGTGGTGGATGAAGGAAAGGTGTACCCGGTGGTGACCCGAGGGCTGCCTGCACCCGAGGTGCGCAAGGGGCAATTGACGTGGCGTCTGTTCTGGGATACGCAGGGTGATCGGACCACACTGGTGATCGGGGACCGGCTGTATGTGCTCAAGGCCGAGGCCGATGGAAGCGCCCTTAACGCCAAGCACATCGCGGTGGATCTGCCGGAAGGACAGAAGGTGGGCGACCTGATCTGGCTGGATGGATCGGATGCGCTTGCTGTGGGCACCGATACCAAGGGCCTCTTCATCTTCCGGAGGCAGCGCATGCGCAGCCTACTCTGCGAGGGCATTTCTGAAGGGGTGAACAACGCCTACAATGCACAGGCTTCGTTCGGGGAGGACGAGGTGATCACCAGTACGCGCCGAGGTTCCAGGCTTTTCGGCGCGGACGGTTGCACGGGTGAGCATGCCGCGATCAAGGGGTTCAATGAGAACGCTGTACTGCGCGATGGTCAGGATCGCTACTGGTATGGTCGGGGCGATACGCTTTTCCGATTCGATCGGAGCACCCAACAGGAGAAAGTGTTGCGGGTGGGTATACGTCCGTTGTGCTTTCTGGAGGAGAAGGGGGTGGTGTGGGTCGGAGCAGGCAACGGGGTGCACCAGGCCGTCGATAGCGTCATCACCTTGACGCATCCGCTTGCCGTAGGTGATCTTTCCGCCAGGCCTACTTCGCTCTGCCGCACCCCGAAGGGCGAATTGTGGATGGCCTCTTGTATCGGTGTGTTCCGCGCCGTGGAACAGGGTGGTTGGGAACCGGTGAAAGGATTGGAACGCATCTGTGCCCGGACCCTGGAGGTCGTCGATGGGAATGTGTTCGTTGGATCCTACGGCGGTGGGGCTTACATGGTGCGGCCCGATGGACACATCTACCGTCTTCCGCAGGATGAGCAGGGCTTTCTTTCTCACGTGCATTCTTTCATGCCGGATGAGGCGGGATTCCTCTGGATGAGCACCAACCAAGGCCTGTTCCGGGTGAAGTTGACCGATCTGGAGGCTTGGACCCGGGACACCACGCAACGTACTTTCTATGCCTATTACGGCAAGAAGGCGGGCATCAATAACGCCGAGTTCAACGGCGGTTGTTCACCTTCCTATGTACGAACCCGGAGCGGATGGGCTTCGTTACCCACCATGGATGGCCTGGTCTGGTTCAGGCCCGGAACCATTCCTGATGCCTATCCGCACCAGGATATCCATCTGGAGTCCGTGCTGGTGAACGGCGAACGTCAGCCGAACGGCAGTATCCGTTTGCCCTGGGGGCATCGCGAGTTGGTCGTGACACTTTCCATCGCTTACTGGGGTGATCCCGAGAACGTACGCCTGGAGTATGCTTTCGGAGAACAAGAGGATCATTGGACCTCCATGCCCACCGGCCAGCGGGAGTTGCGCTTCACCGGGCTTTCCCAAGGCGACCATCGGCTGCGTATCCGCAAGGTGGGCGCCCAGGCCAGGGGGGATATGGACGTGGTGCAGCTACAGATCGCGGTGGAGGCCCCGTTCTTCAGGCGTCCGTGGTTCATCGTGCTCTGTACGCTCGCTGCGGCATTGCTCTTTCTCGGTGCCATCCGTCTGAACGCGACCCGTCTGCGGCGACGCAATATCCAACTGGAGCGGAAGGTGGCCGACCGCACCAGGGAGCTGGTGGAGGCCAATGCCGATCTGCGTCGCTCCTTGGAGATGAAGGAGATGCTGGTTTCGATCATCTCGCACGATATCGTCACCCCGCTTCGTTTCATCGCACGGGTGGCCAGTGGTGCCTCGCGACGATCGCTGCCAGAGTCCGAGAAGCGGTTGGCGGAAAGTCTTGCGGACCTGGCCAACTCATCCGAAAAGCTCTATGCCAATGCACAAGGTCTGCTCCAATGGGTGAAGCGCCAGGATGGCCGTATCGAGTTGCGACCGCGCAACGTGGTGGTACACCTGCTGGTGGAGGAGGTCTTGAGCAGGGAGCATGAACGTGCAGTGGACAACGACATCCACCTGGAGAACCGGGTGCCTTTGGACGACATCATACTCACCGATCGTAACGTGTTGTCCATCGTATTGCACAATGCCGTGGCCAACGCTGTGACCCATAGTGGCGCTGGTACAGTGGTGGTCTCCGGTGTGCTGTCGGGTGGCGCTTACCGTCTTGTGGTCAAAGATTCAGGCTTGGGAATGCCAGAGCCGGTACTACGCCATGCACAACGTGTTCAGGACCAAGGCGCATTGGGTGCCATGGGGCAGGAGGGAGAGCGCGACATCCAAGGCCTTGGGCTGCTCATCATCGCCGATCTGATGCAGCTTCTGGGGGGGCGTATGTTGGTGGAGAGCCAAGAGGGCCGCGGTACTTCCATCATCCTGGAGTTGCCGTTGGACCCGGAGTCCGATCAGGCCAGGCAACGTTCGTGAGGACTGCCGCGTCTTTTATCCGTAGCGTACGCCTTTCCATGGTCTCGATGTAAGGGCATCGCTCATCCTTCAAGCCTCTCACAACGCGCGTTCTTCTCTCGACGCTCCATGCGCTGCTTCCGTTCACACCACCCATCGCTCTATTCGGCTCCCATGGCGGCGCATGGCCAAATTGGGGGCCCCTCGGTGTCGATGCCACGGGACGTGCGGACCCTCCCTTGTCGCCTTGTTGGGATGAACTCCCCTTGTTCAAGGCTCAACACGGGATCATCCCCACATCCCTTTCCCTCAGCCCTGTTCGTTGGGTTCTTGCGTTCCTTTGCGCATGATCCTCTAACTTGCGCTTCTCTCACTCTCGCTTCTTTTGCTCTCTCTTCACGATGATGATGTTCCGTAGTTCTTGGGGCTTGTTGGCCATGATGCCTTCGGTGCTGATGGCGCAGGAGATCTGCAACAACGGAGTCGATGATGACGCCAACGGCCTCATCGACCTGAACGATCCGGCGTGCGCCTGTTCCGCGGTGATCACGCCTCCGGGCCAGGAGTCGTACATCGCGAACCACTCCTTTGAGGAACGGCTGCCCGGGAACTCCGGGCCGTGTTGCCCCTATGGCTTCGTGGGCCCGTTCGGTCCACCCTGGCTGGATTGTGCCGATGGCTGGCACCAGGCCACGGCGGCGACCTCGGACTACTACCACATGTGCGGCTTCGCGCCGCCGTCGTTCCCACTGCCTCCCCCCGACGGGGAAGCGGCCGTGGGTTTCATCTCCACCACGG
>CAUJED010000067.1:0-39342 GCA_963169535.1 Bacteroidota bacterium
CATGGTCAGCACCGTACCCATGGCCGCCACTTCAGCGGCTCCGGAATTATCGCGCACCAGCCACTGAAAACGCTTTCCGCGCTGCAATTCACCATGCAGCGACCACGCCAAAGAAAGGTGGGTCAGCTTCGGATCGCTCAACGCCGCCCACACGAATTCCGCCGGAGCGTCAACGATCAGCGTGCGGTGCACATTGGTCTCGTCCTTCGTGTTGTTCATCATGTTCCGTATGCCGCATGTTCCATGCCGCACTGATTAGAACGCGCGAAACGTCCGATGTCACATTGGGCAACTGTTAAGGAACGTGAACAAGGACGACCATGTGACAGGCGCATGGACAGTCTGTCCAAAGCCGGATCGGGTGCCATTCAAAGAATGGTGGCCAATAAGGGCGCCCATACTCCACGATGCCCGACCATCTGATCGGCCCACGCGAACACCCGATCGGCCACTCACCAGCGCTAGCACGCCAGGGCACCCATACGCCATGACCTATCCAACGGAATAGCGCCTGCGATCGACACGCTGTGGATCCAATGGCACACGGGTGTTGGGAAGAAAGAACCCGGAACAGGCACGTCGCCAGCAGCCGGATCAATGCGCCACGCTGAACAAGGATCAGCCTTGTGGATCATGGACGGGAACAGGAAGATAACTTCGCCACATGGTTCGGATCCACCTCATCGCGCTTGGAGGTCTTTTGTTCGCCGACACGGTAGCCTCCCAAGATTGCTCCACCATCGATTATGTCACGCCGCAGTTCGCGGTGCGCATGGAGCCTGGAGTGCTCTACGGGACAGCGGTACGCTTCGATGGAGGCACGGACAGCCTGCGCATGGACATCTACAAACCGGTGGGAGATAACGTGGTCGCACGCCCACTGTTGATAGCGATCCATGGTGGCGCCTTCGTTGGCGGTGGACGTGATGACATGGATGAGCTGTGCAGCTGGTATGCCGCCCGTGGCTATGTCGCGGCCACGGTGAGCTATCGTCTCGGATTCCACCCACCGGCCGACCTTTCCGTGCCCTACACGTATGACGAAGCCGAAGTGGTGCGTGCCGCGTACCGTGCAACTCAAGATGTGCGCGGAGCCATGCGCTTCCTTCTGATCCGTCAAGCACAGGACAGTACCAGTGCGGAGAACACGTTCCTGTACGGTGTAAGTGCGGGTGCCATCACGGCGCTTCAGGCAGCCTACCTCACGGACGGATCGGAGAAGCCGGCACTGTGTGGCGCCCTCGCGCCGGTGAACACGTATGCGCGTCCCGACCTGGGTTCCCTCATGGGAGACCTGAACCCCGGCCCCGCCCCCCTGGTGAAGGGCTGTGTATCCCACCTTGGGGCCATGCTGGACACCGCTCACATCAACTCAACGGCCGACCCCGCCTTGTTCATGTATCACCAGACCGGCGACCCGATCGTAGGCTGTGGCTATCAACAAGGGCTGTGGGGGGCTCCACTGGGCTTATGGGCCAACTATCCCATGTTGTTCGGATCCTGCGTCATCGCCCCACGCATGCAGCACCTGGGGTTCGATATGGCTCGATACGAATTCCATGAATACTCGGGTGATGAGCACGACATCCACGACATTCCCTTGGTGGACAGCCTGGCAGCAGTGTTCCTGGCCCGCCAATTCTGCTCAGCGCCCACGGCGATGCAACGCCCAGTAGAGGCCCCTGCCCTGGAAGTATACCCGGTGCCGGCCACGGAAATGGTTCATGTACGGCGCCTTGGGACATCCGATCTCGACCTGACCCTGATGGGGTTGGATGGGCGGGAGGTGCGCCAAGGGCACGGCAACTCCTTGGATGTCCGGGGCTTGATACCGGGCACCTATGTACTGGTAGCGAATGATGGGGGCCACCGGACGGCCCACCGGGTCCAGATCGCCAACTGACCGTCCCAAAAAGGACCTGTCCGTACAGGGATCGACCAGTCAGAAAAAGGGTCGGCACTTGACGGGATCAACTTCCTGCCTACATTCGTGCCGCCCAAAGACCCCTTTGTGCTTTGGCGAGACCATAGGGGAACAGGCGCAGAACAACATTAACCCGTCAGTAGAACTCATGAACATTTACGTCGCCAACGTGCCTTACTCTGTAAAGGACCAGGATCTCCACGAGCTGTTCTCTCCCTTTGGGGAAGTGACCTCCGCCAAGATCATCATGGACAAAGCCACCAACCGCAGCCGTGGCTTCGGATTTGTGGAGATGGCCGATGATGAGGCCGGGCGCGCCGCCATTGAAGGCACCAATGGCAAGAATTTCCACGGCCGTGACCTGGTCGTGAACGAAGCCCGCCCGCGCACCGAGGGTGACCGTGGTGGATTCGGCGGTGGCCGTGGCTTCGGCGGTGGCGATCGTGGTGGATACCGCGACCGTGGTGGTGACCGTGGTGATCGTGGTGATCGTGGCGGGTACCGCAGCGAGCGTCCGCGTCGCGACGAGTACTGAGCACAACGCACAGCAACGAAAAGCCCCTCGGATCCACCGAGGGGCTTTCCTTTTTCCAGGATCGTCCTCGCCTGACAGGCCCTGTTGGAGCATGTTGAACACCGTCCGCTTCGACCGAGCCAAAAAATGTTGATCGATCGGACCCAGTGCGGCAGGACACGTCCTCACCCCCTGCAACACCGGCATGAACCGGATAGTTTTGCTCCTGTACCGCGCCCCGCATGCACTTCCTCCGCCCCCTGCTTCTGCTCGCTTGCTTCACGTTAAGCCTCTTCACCAGCGCACAGCCACCGGCCACAGGACGCGGGAACATGCCTTCGCGGGGCAGGGTGTACGGCAAAGTGATCGACGCCTCCACCAACAAACCGGCGGAGTTCGCGACGGTTTCCGTTCATGCCGCGGTCGGCGATGAATTGTTCGGTGGCACCATCGTGCGCACCAATGGCGACTTCATGGTCGAGGAACTCCCGCTGGCACCGATGAAGGTGACCATCTCCTTCATCGGTTACAAAACCCAGGTGGTGCCCGTTACACTCACACGCGAGCACCAGGAGCGCGACCTGGGTAACATCACTCTTCAGCCTGATGCGGAGGTGTTGAAAGAGTTCGAGGTGACCGGAGAGAAGCGCACCTCGGTGATGCAAGTGGACCGCAGGGTGTACCATGTCGACAAGGACCTCACCACGCAAGGGGCCAGTGCCGTCGAGGTGATGAAGAACATCCCCGGCTTGAGCGTGGACGTTGAAGGCAATGTACAGCTGCGTGGCTCGAACCCACAGATACTGATCGATGGCCGACCCACGATGATGACCCTGGACATGATCCCCGCCGAGGACATCGATCGCGTGGAACTGATCACCAATCCCTCGGCAGCGTTCGATGCGAACACCACGGCGGGCATCCTCAATGTGGTGCTGAAGAAGAGCACCAAGCCGGGATACAGCGGGCAACTGCAGGCTGGTGCTGGCACCAATGACCGGTACCAGTTCGGGGGCAACCTCAACGTGAAGGATGGGCGTTGGGCGTTCAATCTGTCGTACAACTTCAACAAGAGCGGCAATGTCACCAACGGGTTGACACGTCGTACCGACCGGCGTTCGGGCGGAACGACCGGCTACTTCGACCAGGATACCGACAGCCGCTCCTCCCGCATGATGAACGGTGGTCGGCTCGGTGTGGATTGGCAAATGAATAACCGTAGCACACTAACGGTATCGCAATCGATCCGTGCATTCTCCCACGCGGGAACGGACACGCAGACCTCCCAAACGATGGGGGTGGCCCGCGAGCTCCTCGCGCATGGCCTGCAGATCAACGGCAGTAAGGGCGACCGGCTGGGGCTCACCTCACAAGTGATGTTCAGGCATCGCTCTCCGAAAGCGGGCAAGGAGTGGACCATGGACCTCACCTACAACCGGAACCAAGGGGACAACCGCTCTGACCAAGACCTGTACACGTACCTGCCCAGCGGCAGCCTCGCTACGGGTTCTCCCCGCGCACAGGACAACATCGGCAGCAGCAAGAGCAGTTCGCTCACCTTCCAGGCGGACTTCATCAACCCACTTTCGGAGAACAGCAAACTGGAATATGGCGTGAAGAGCCATCTGGCACCGGACCACACGCGCCTTGATGTGTTGGTGACCTCTCCGACCCTGGGCACACAGGTGCGCGACAGTTCGTTGAGCAACGACTACGAGATCCGCGACAACATCAACGCCGCGTACTTCAACTGGTCTCAAAAGCTGAGCGATCATTGGTCGATGATGACAGGCTTGCGTTTCGAGCAGACCTGGTTCGAGGCGAAGGTGAAGGACAAGGGGACGTTCCGATACCGCTATCCGGATGGTACGGACAACCTTGGCCGTGCGCTCTTCCCATCGTTGTACCTCGTGCGCCGATGGAAGGACAGCGAGCGCGAGGTACAGGTGAACTTCTCGCGCAAGATCGAGCGGCCGCGGCATTGGCAGATCATGCCCTTCATCATGTTCAGCGATGCGCGCAACGTGCGGATCGGGAACCCCACCATCGCGCCGGCGATGAGCAACCTGGCGGAGATGAACCACCTGCTCCCCTTTCTCCAAGGCAAAGGCACGTGGCTCACCTCGGTGTTCGGTCGGTACACTACGGACGTGATCACGGGCTATGCGACACCCCTGGCCTCGGACACCACGATCCTGTTGAACACCTTCATCAACGGCGACCACAGCACCAGCGGTGGTTGGGAGAACGTGATCAAGGTGGATCCGGTGAAGGGCCTGCAGATCACATTGAGCGGCACCATCCAATACACGCATGTTGCGCTCGGCAGCGCGCAGGGTGGCATTCGAAACGAAGGCACCAACTGGGACAGCAAGCTGGTGGTGAACTATCGGTTCGGTCGCACCTCGAACTGGACGGCGCAGGTGAACGGGGAGTACGAAAGCCCACGGGTCCAAGCGCAGGGGCGCACCCTTTCGCAATATGGTGTGGATGCTTCGATGAGCCACGACTTCACCCGAAAGCTCACCGGAGTTCTCTCGGTGAATGATGTCTTCTTCAGCAGGCGTTGGGGCAATCTATTGGACACACCCTTGCTGCTCCAGGAGAGCTACCGCCGTCGGGACATGCGCTACGTACGGTTCACCCTTACGTGGAAATTCGGGGAGCAGAACATGTCGTTGTTCCGTAAACGCGGCCAGCAGCCGCGGGATCCCGGGCAGGGCAGTGGAAGCGAGATGGAGATGTAATACCATTTGGACATCCAATACCAGCCGATCTGCTTGCTCGTGCTCCTCAGCTTCACCGAGAGACCTGTTCCGTAGGCCCGGCCCTCGGTAGCCTCGCTCCCTGCGGTCCACGCTTTCGGCCTCACGACAGACCTCCCCTATTGGCATGTGCAGGAATGGCCGCACATGCGTCGGTCGCCGTGGCTCGTTAAAAAGGTGTGGGAAAGGGCGGCGCTGTGCTACAACGGAACCACTTCGAACTTCGGACAGCCCGCACGGCCCTGCTCATTATAGAAGTCCACGAAATGGAGCTTGAAGAAAGCACCGTCCCCATCTTGGATGATGTACACCTTGCTCCGATCCACGACGTACGAACTGGTCTCGAAGGAATAATACTTCCAGTCGTATCCGATGGCGTCGCGTTCCGTACTGAACGGATGGGAGGCCGTGTCAGCCAGCGTGACCAGATCCAGCTGGGCATCGGGCACAACGGCCACCCGCACACCAGGAGCGGTAAGGACCCCGGTGACCAAATAAGGCATGTACGGATCGTAGAACTGATGGGTGTACTTGGTGACCACGAAGTCCCACGCGCCCCGGGGTGGTTCGATCGTGGCCACCTCGGCGCCGACCTTGTAACAGGTATGGATCCTGGTGGGATCCTTCGGCACGGTCACGGAGGTCAACTGTGAACCGTCGAGGCGTGCCACTTCGAAGCGGTAATGGTCGGCGGTGACCTCCATGAAGCGGATCTTCCTACGGCCCATGGACTGTCCAAGGTGGTTCAGGCCGAGATCCAGGACGTAGACATCGTTCGTTCCTCGCCAATCACCGAAGGCCGTGCTATCCGGTACGCCACTGGGCGCGTCGATCCGGCCATACTGCCCCATGCCCACGGTATCGTGTGGTTGGTTGATATCCACCGCCCCTTTGTTCAACGCCATCATCTTCTTGGCCCCGTTCAGGTAGACGTGCCAGCCATCGGGCGCGCTTTCGAACGCAAGGTCCCACGCGGTATAAGCGTTGGTGCTGACGATCGAGGCCGAGGCCAGATCCACCCAGAGTTGATCCTGGTACCCGGTACCCATGCAGGTGGTCATGGTGGTGGCTTCGCCGCGCGGTTGCTTGGGAACAGGCAACTCCTCCTTCAGGCAGGAGGAGAACGTGCAGGCTGCGAGCAGGGCTGCGAGCAGGGACCTCAAGCGCATGGTGTTCATTTCAGGTCGAGTTCGAGGCGCAGGAAGGCCAGCCTGCCCGTTGACATGGGGATCGAGGAGGCGCCACCGCCATGCGCGCCGCCGGAGACCGCTCCACTGAGGTTGGTGACATTGAACAGGTTCTTGCAACCGGCGGTGATGGCCAGGCGTTCCCGCCAGATGCGTTTGGTGAGCGAAGCATCGGCCATGTGGAATGCGCTCACGAAGGAGCGGCCCACCGTGCCATCGGAAAGAACCACGTAATTCGGCAGTCGATCTTGCCATTTCCAGTGAACGGAGCCACTCCATCCCTTCCGCAGCCACTGCTTGGTGATGGAGGCACGCAGTTCGGAATTGAACAGGTACGGTTCACCTGCGTCGGCGGCCACCTCATCGTATCGGCCGGTGACCGCAGCGCCACAAGAGATCACCCAATGGCCATTGTCCCAGCCAGCACCAAGGCTTCCTCCCATCGTACGATACTGACCGATGTTGACATAGGAGTAGCGGGAACCTCCGATCTGGGCCAACATGATCAGGTCTTGGACCGTGTTGTAGAACAGACTCACCTCACTGGTATAGACACCTTTGTCCTTTGCATGCCGATAGGCCAACGCTGAACTGAAGTTGTGCGAGCGTTCGGCATCCAGTTCCGTATTGCCTACGATATCGTGATTCACATCCACGAAGAACAGGTACAGCTCTTTCAACGACGGTGCGCGGAAGCCGCTGGCGTATGATGCCCTCAGGGTGAAGCCATCGTTCAACTGCCAGCGCACATTGAACGACGGGATCACCGGAGCTGTATAGCGGGTGTTGTAGGCGTAACGTAGTCCAGGACGCAAGGTCAGCGAGGTGGACGGCTTGTATTCCGCGCTGGAAAAGATGGCATAGTCACCGATCCCCTCCTGGCCATCACCGATCCGGTTCCCGGCCCCGGTCTCCAGGTTCAGGTCCACACCAACTTCGAAGTTCACCCGGGCACTATCCCTGGCTTGTGCGAAGGTGGCGCGCACATTGGTGAGCGTGAATCCGGAGGTATCCTGTTCTTCGGCCGTCTCGACCAGTCGTTCGCTCAGGTCGGTAAGGTCTCGGTACCAGAGGTTGCTTTGTCGCACGTATCGGTTATGCGCCACGATCGCATTGGCCTTCAGGCCTGGAGCGAACCGGCGCTCCGCGGTGATCGCATTGTCGAGCCTGATGGTGGTATAACGTTCGTCGAAGGCCGTTTCATGATAGGGTTCCCGCGGTCGCCCCCGATTGGTGATCACATCGTGCATACCCTCGGCTTTGTAGCCCAGGTCCCATCGCTCTCCGATGTACCGATAGCTGAGCCGTCCGATGTACTGTTCCCTGGGCTTCCATTGTTGGAAGCGGGTCGTATCGGCAAGAGCCGGAGACAGATCCACGAGACCGGACTGCCGCGGGTCCCAACCGGCGAAGAAATTCCGGCCAGCGGTGAGCACGACATCGTTCTTGCCCCAGTGGCGGGTGCCCGTGATGGTCGTGTTCAACCGGCCGATATGTTCGGCATAGGCGTTCGCTTTGAAGGTGGTCGGCCTTCCGCCACCTTTGCGCGTGATCAGGTTGATGGTCCCGGCCAGGGCGTTGGTGCCGTAGTTCACACTAAGTGGACCTTCGACGATCTCCACGCGTTCCACGCCCGTCAGATCGATCTGGGCCAGGTCGATATCACCATCCTGCCTGCCGATCACGGGTACGCCATCGATCAGCAGCTTCACGTTCTGCCCGCCCAGGCCTTGCATGGTGAGCGAGGTACCGAGCATGTTATCCTGTGAAAGGCGGATGTTCAATTCATTGCGCAGGGCATCGCCCAGGTTGGTGGCGGCCATACGTTGTAGCTGTACGGCATCGAGCACGCGCACCCGATGCACCGCCTTTTCCGGCGAGGCCGGCGCGTATTGGCCGGTGACCACGAACTCAGGCAGACCGAAGGTGGCCGGGTGCAAGGTGAAACGGACCTCCTCGCCCCAGTGGATGGTATCCGTAAGGGTGGCGAATCCAACGAACGAGATCCGCACGACGACACCATGTGCGGCAACGGCCTGTTCCACCGGCAGCGCCCCCCTGCCGTTCGCGTCCATCACGACCATGCCGCCCAGTGCTGGCGCGTTCGCTGGATACCATGCCACATGGGCGTATGGCACCCTTCCCCCTTCCGCATCCTGCACCACCATCGCCAGCTGAGCCCAGATGTTCCCTGCGGAACATGCCAGTATCAGCGCCAAGAAAATCCGTTGGATCAAAGAGCGCATCATCCGTTCTACACCACAAAGGACCATATTCCGACACTCACGATCGTCATGCGCGCGTCGATCCCGGACCGACACGCCCCCTTCAACGGACGGATCCCGGCCGGTGCGGACCGATCCGGGACCCAACCGTTCGAATGGGATCATTCCACAACCACACGCGTGGTGAACACCATGCCGGCAGCCTCGAGGCGAACAAGGTACAGACCGGCCTCCACCCCGGTGATGTCCACCGGCACAGTGGACAATACCCCAGTGCCGTTCACCACCTGTTGCTTAACAAGGCGACCGGCACGATCCAATACGGTGAGGGTGCCATTGCGCACCTCCTGATCCAGCACGATGTTCAACTGGCCATTGGTGCTGGGATTGGGATAGACCACCAGCGCTTGGTCCGCGGCTTCCGCAACATTCGTTGCGCTCACCAGCTCCTGGGTGAAGTTGAAGTTCCCCGTAGAGCTGCCACCAAAGCCGGTGAAGACGAGCTTCCAGATGTTGCTGGCGCGATCCTGCACGAAGTAGGTCCGATCCTGATCGATGTTCCATTGGAAGGTTACCATGTCGACGCTCTTCCAATCGTACCCGATGGTATTGATCTCGGCATGGAACTCCTCGCCCGCCCAGGAAGCCAGGACCGGGTCCACGCCATCCACTTCTACCACACCCACCAATTTGTTCTGGAGAACACCCGTTGAATTGTACGGGATGACCTCTCCCTCGGACTCCACCAAAGCGGTGTACTTGGTGAAGAGCAGATCCCAATCGGAGGTGACAGGCTCGATATCGACCGTAGTACCCGTAGTGAAGTTGAAGTAGCCGTAATTCTTGCTCGCGAAGTTGGCCTTCACCAACTCCTTGGATAGTTCATTGTTGCCATCCAGGTCGGCATAGGTGAAGGTGTACACCCCTCCGATCAAGGCATCAATGCGCAGCTTTAGATAGGTATCCGTAGCAACCTCGACCACATACACCTTGTCGCCTACCACGAAATGCGTGTCCATGTCGTACTCGCCCCAGCCCAGATGGAGACCATCCGGCTCTGATAGGTTATTGCCGTGGGAAAGCGCTCCCTCGGACCAGTCCGTATCGGAGTTGGAGATGAGCGTCCAGTTGGCGACATCGGGAGCCACGAGCGTTTCCCAATCCTCAACGGACACCGGAGTTTCGTAAACCTTCAGGCCCTTGGCCGTATTGACCAGGATGGTGGAGGTGAGTCCGTTGATCTCGAACGCGAGGTCCCAGCTGGTAAGCGGACTGGTCACTTGCACACCGTTCGCCAGGCTGTAGAAGGTCTGGTCGGCGTAGCCAGCGGCGATGCTCACCGTAGTGGGGGTTTGTGCGTTGGAACCGAGCGCCACGAGCAGGGCGGCCGGGAGGAGTACAGCATGTTTCATGTGCAGGTTCATTTGCGGCCGCAAAGCAAGATCCGACCACCCTCTGGTCGCAATAGCCGGATCAGGGGATTGGCCCCCGCTTCGTCATGGAACTGCAACAACACCGCCCCAAGCCCCCCGACAAGGCTCAATAGACCAAGATGTAGCGTGGCTCGAGCGTCGATGGGCGTCGGCCAGGATCGAGGAACGGCAGCGAAAGGCGCTGGGCCGGGTGGTTCCAAAGGAAAACCTCCTGCCGAGGCCGCAGACCCGCTTCGTACAGCGCGGTCCGGTGCGGTGCATCGGTGTAAATGCACACTCCAGGAGCGATCACCTGTTCGGCTTCACCGGCATCGCTCAACCAGCGCACGGGGAATCCGGCGTAGTAGTCCAGTGCCCCACCGCTCACCTGCATGCCATAAAAGGTATCGATGGCCTTCCCTTCTGCGGCCGCCCATTGGCCTGCTTTGGCGTTGGCCTGGTACTTCAACACGTGAGGGTAGAAGTGTCCATTCAGCACCAGGCCGATGGCGCTCATGGTCCAGAACGCCGTTCCGAACAGGCGCTCGTTGCCTCGATGTCTCCGATGAACGGCGACCACCACCGACCCGAACCCCACGACCACTGCCGCATACGGCCATCGATGCTCCGGGAAGACCGTCCATACCAGGAGGATCAACGCGGCCCAAAGCAGCACCAACATCGCGGCATGTACCCGGTGCACCACGCGAGGCTGGGGTGCATGCAGTTCACGGGCCGCCACCACGGCGAAGAGCGGAAGGGTCACGTACAGGTAGTGCGGTAGTTTGAACTGCGAAAGGGACAGTGCGATGAACGACAACACCGCACCGACCACACTGGCCTGTTCGGGTACGGGCATCCTGGTGACCGTGGCCTTGAGGCTTTTCCAGAGCCCGATCAAGAGCAGGATGGTCCATGGCAAGGTCTGCCAGAGCAGTTCGTGGGTGAAGAAGAGCACCGTGGAGTCGTCCTTCCAACGGTTCTCGCCGGTGATGCGGCCGAAGCTCTGCTCCCAGTAATAGAAACGCAGCCCATGCAGGCCATGCTGTTGATAGAGGCCGATGCACATGGGCGTTAAGGCCAGAAGCACGACCCCTAGGGCGACCAAGAGCCGCGGATCGACCAGCTTACGCCACCTGCCTGAGAAGAACGCCTGACCACCGATGGCGAACAAGGGTACCACCGCACCGATGGGCCCCTTCGCGAGCATGGCGGCTGCCACGGCCATGGCCATGCCGATCAATTGCCACCATCGGCTCTGCTCCAGCCAAGCGCATCCGAACCAGATGGCGGTGATCACTGCACCGGTGAGCATGGTATCGCAGCGCACATCATTGCACATCAGGAAAAAGGCCACCGAACAGCCGAAGACGAACATGGCGCTGTACGCTACCTCGCGCGCATGGTACAAACGGGTGAACCGATATGTGGCGAATACACCAAGGAACGCGAACAGGATACTCGGCAGGCGGTAGCTCCAATCATGCACGCCGAACAGCCTGAACGAAAGGGCGGAAGTCCAGAAAAGCAAGGGCGGCTTATCCAGATAATCCTCTCCCCGGTACTTCAGTTGAAGCCATTCGTCGCTCCGCGAAAGATCACGTGACATGCCCGCGTATTGCGCCGCATCCACCTCCATGACATCCAGCCCCGCACCAAGCGCTACCACACACAGGATCGCGAACAGGTGCAGCAGGATGGCCGGGCGGGACATGGCCGCGAAAGTAAAAGGCTTGTTAACGGAAATGCACCCGCGGCGATGACCTTTGTAACATTGCGGGTACATGGGGCGCCGCGCGATCTCCACTTTGATGTTACTGGCCACCTTGAGCGTGATCGGCGTGGTGGTGATCCAGTTGCTGTGGTTGCAGCAAGCGTCGCGATACCGGGACGAACAGGTGGAACTGAACCGGGAACAGGCCACCCAACTGGACAAGCAGTTCAATGACCGGGTGGTGATGGCCCTGACGGATGTCACCGAGCAGATCCTATCCATCACCAAGGACCCGACGGACCTGTTCGATGCGGTGAAACAGGAACGGCCGAACTACTTTGCCGTCACCATCAACGACACGGTGCATCCGTATCTCCTGGAGGCCATGTTGCGCAAGGAATTCAGCCGACGGAACATCCAGGAGGACTTCGAATACGGCATCTACGATTGTTTCACCGACAGCATCGTCTATGGCAACTATGTATCGGTGGATAGTGTGGACACCGACTCGGTGTCGCATAGCCAACTCCAGAAATTGGACAAGGATGGGCACTACTTCGGAGTGTACTTCCCCAACCGGCGTAGCACGCTATGGGAAGAGGAGGAGAACACCTGGATGTGGATCTTCCCGTTCGTGGTCACGGTCATCGTCTTCAGCTTCTTCGCCTACAGTGTCTGGGTCATCCTTCGACAACGGAAGTTGAGCGAGATGAAGAACGACTTCATCGGGAACATGACGCACGAACTGAAGACACCGATCAGCACCATCGGTTTGAGCAGCGAAGTGCTTTGCGACCCTGGCATCATCCATGAGCCTGAGAGGCTTCGTGAGTACGCTCGGATCATCCGAAGCGAGAACGAGCGTCTACGGACCCAGGTGGAGCGTGTGCTACAGCTGGGGTCCATGGACAAGGGGCAATTGAAATTGAAGCGCGAGCAAGTGGACCTTCACAACGTGGCCGGCGATGTGCTCGGGCATTTCAGACTGCAAGCTCAAGAACGCGGCGTCACGTTGCACACGGACTTGAAGGCGGCCGTGCATACGGTGAGCGGGGACCGGGTGCACCTGACCAACGCGCTGATGAACCTGGTGGACAATGCCCTGAAGTACGGCAAGGACGGCGGTGCCATCACCATCGGCTCGACGAACAAGGGGCATGACCTATCGATCTCCGTATCGGACAATGGCATCGGTATCCGGAAAGAGAACATGAAGCACATCTTCGAGCGGTTCTACCGTGTGCACACGGGCAACGTACATGATGTGAAAGGCTTCGGACTGGGCCTTCATTACGTTCAACAGATCGTACAGGCCCATGGTGGCAGCGTTTCGGCACAAAGCGAATTCGGCAAGGGCAGCACCTTCGCCCTCTCCTTCCCCCTGGCATAGCTGACCCATTCGGCATTGACCATTCAATGGCACGACCATGAGCGAACAGAAAGCAAGCATCCTGCTGGTCGAGGACGACCAGAACCTCGGATTCGTGATCCAAGATGCACTGAAGCATAGTGGATACAACGTGCACCTCTGTCGGGATGGTAAGGAAGGGTTGAAACAGTTCAATGAGCACGCATACGACCTCTGTGTGCTGGATGTGATGTTACCGCACAAGGATGGGTTCAGCCTCGCGGAGGACATCCGGCTCACCAATAGCGAAGTGCCGATCGTGTTCCTCACGGCGAAGAGCCAGACGGAGGACCGCATCGCCGGGTTCAAGGCCGGTGGTGACGACTACCTCACCAAACCGTTCAGTCATGAAGAGCTCATCCTACGCATCGAGGCCATTCTGCGACGCACCCATGGACGCACCGAAGGCCGACGTGACAGGGAGCAGTTCGAGATCGGAGCGTTCACCTTCGATCATCGGAACCTCATGCTGAGCCATCCATCCGAAGAACGAAAGCTCACCAAGAAGGAAGCCGATGTGCTTCGTTTGCTCTGCATGCACCAGGACCAGGTGCTGCCCCGTGAGCTGTTGCTGAACATGGTCTGGGGTGATGACACGTACTTCCTCGGCAGAAGTCTGGATGTGTTCATCAGCCGGCTTCGGAAGTACCTGAAGGCCGACGCGAACGTGCGCATCATGAACGTCCATGGCGTCGGATTCAAACTGCAAGTGGATTGACCCGAAGGTGTATCACGAACCTTCGCATGCATGTGATCAATGTGCCCTACCATCGTACAACGCGTATGTATCAAGGCATTCAGCACATCAGCTCCATCTCATATCGCACGTACATGAATGACCGCGGCGCAGTGATCACACTTCATTCCACCATCACGATATCGGTGCGTTGATCGATCACCATGAGTGGATCGACGTTACTGCGGATCAACGATATCAACAATGCATGGTGAAACTTTTTTTGATATCCATGTGTACACATTCGCATCAACGCAATTACGTTTGACACAAACAAACCCATTCGCCATGGCAAAGAAGGCAGCAAAGAAAGCCGCAAAGAAAGCAGCCCCGAAGAAGGCCGCTAAGAAAGCGGCCCCGAAGAAGGCCGCTAAGAAAGCAGCTCCGAAGAAGGCCGCTAAGAAAGCAGCCCCTAAGAAAGCCGCTAAGAAAGCAGCCAAGAAGTAAGCAGCGTTCAACGAACGCAAGGAAGGCCCCGATGATTCGGGGCCTTTCGCTTTTCATACCTCACCATCGCGGGATCGCTTCATCGTTCGGGCGGGACAAGATCGAGCGCTGCGCAATGAACACCCCCGAGGTGATCAATGACCGGGCATATGGCACCGGACCTTGCTCATGGAAGCGCACCGCAACACCAAATACACCGGCCTCCATGTGCCCCTACGAATACCTCTTGACCATTCAATAGCGGCCGAAGATGCACGGCTATTCTTTCACAAGCCGATACGAGGGACCTGCTGCAAGGCCGAAGGCGTAGACCGCAGAGAGCGAAGCTGCCGATGGCAGGGCCTAAGGAATAGGTCTTTCGGAGAAGGCATGAGGAAAAGAGCAAACGATCAACGGGTATTGGATGATCAAATGGTATTCACCTCGGCATCGAACGGCTGCTGCGATCGGACATCCAATACCAGCCGATCCGTTGTCGGATGTTCGGATGGCAAAAAGCATTGAATGGATCAAAGGGCGCGGAAGGTCAATAGGCTGCACGACCCGTTCACACCCAACAGGATGATCGCTACCGACCCGGCCACAGGAACGGATCATCCGGCTCGCTGCACTCCCCAGGACTTCACCAAAAGGAATGCTCCACGCGACATGCTGCGGCATTCACCGTCGGTTCCGGATGGACGACTTGGTCCGAAGCGGAATGATGACCCACCCGGATGATCACACCCGAAAAACGGAGCGCGGCCTTGTGGGCCGCGCTCCGCACTTGTGGTCCGATCGACCGGTCAACCAGCTGCGAGCAGGCGTTTCACTACCGCTGCTATCGCGCTTCCATCGGCCTTTCCAGCAAGGCGTCCATTCGCCTCCGCCATCACCTTACCCATGTGGCTCATGCCCGATGCACCCAGATCCGAGATCACCTCCCGGACAACGCTCACCACCTCAGCTTCGCTCAACCGAGCGGGCAGATACGCTTCGATCACCCCGGCCTGCACCTCCTCTTCGGCGGCCAGATCAGCCCTTCCCTGCTGATGGTAGATCGTGGCGCTCTCCACGCGCTGTTTGTACAACTTCTGTAGGATCTTCGCCCCGACCGCTTCATCCAACCCACCCTGACCACCTTCCTTGGTCAATTCGAGCAGGATGGCGCTCTTGATCGCGCGCAATGCGTTCAATCTGTCCCTTTCACGGGCAAGCATGGCGGCCTTGATATCGGCATCGATCCGTTGCTGAAGGTCCATGGTCTATCGTTTCTTGAGTAAGGCGCGGTTATGGCTCACCAAGGTCCACCGATCAATCCACGTTGTCGTGCAAGTAGGGGTTGTTCCGGCGCAGCTCCACACGGCGTTCGCCGTTCTCATCCGTTTCCTCGTTGAGCGTGTATCTGCTCACATTACTATCGGTGCTGTGCTTGCCTTCGTTCAGGGTGATGTTCCTGCGCACGTAGGCCGGTTCGCGTTCCAGGTCGTTCAATCCGCTCGGGGTGCGCAACCGCATATTGAGTTCACGCACCTGCGCCACACGTTGCTCCACACGATTCTGGTGCTCCGCAGGGGTCAAGCGTGCCTCGGCCACTTCACTACGAGCCTCTGGGGCGACATTTTCAGCCTTGGGCTGTTCCGGCGTGTTGTCATAGAGGGTGTACACGCGCTTCTCAGGCACCGCCGGCGTCGTGGGGTTCTGCTCTTTGGCCACCACCGGAGCAGCAGGCTGCTCCATCACCTTCGGCTGTGGCACGGGGAACCCGAGCGTGGGCTGTGCGGGGAGAACCGTGTTGAGCTCCGGCGCGGGCGTGTTCACCGGCACCTCCGCCTTCACTTCCTTGATATAGGGCTCCCGGAAGGCTGGTTCCACCATGGCGGGTGGCGCCGCAGGAGCTGGTGGCGCGCTCTGTGAGACCGGATTCATGATCGGCTGGGTGATCATGGTGGGTCGGTCGGCATCCAAGGGGATCACGGTGCGGGTGTTCTTCTCCGTGGCGATGTCACCGGTCTCCGGATTCAGTTGGAAGCCGGTGGCGATCACCGTTATCCGGATCCTATCACCCAGCGCTTCGTCCTTACCGTAGCCCCAGATGACATCCGCGGTGCTTCCCGCCGCATCCTGGATGTGATCGGTGATCTCCGACATCTCGTCCATGGAGATGGCACGTTCACCGTGGGTCACATTGAGCAACACGTACTTGGCGCCTTTGATATCGCTGTCGTTGAGCAGTGGTGAGGAAAGCGCTTCGTGAGCAGCACGCAGGGCACGGTCTTCACCTTCCGCCTCGGCCATTCCCATGATGGCCACACCACTGCGGGTCATCACGGTACGCACGTCCTCGAAGTCCACGTTCACCTTGCCGATCTTGTGGATGATCTCGGCGATGCCACGAGCGGCGGTGGACAACACATTGTCGGCATGTTCGAAGGCATTATCCAACGAAAGGTCGCCGTAGAGATCGCGCAGGCGATCATTGTTGATCACGAGCAGGGTGTCCACCGCATTGCGCATCTCCTCGATGCCTGCAACGGCTTGGTTCTTCCGCTTGCGGCCTTCCCACTGGAATGGGCTGGTGACGATGCCTACGGTAAGGATGCCCATTTCACGGGCGATCTGGGCGATCACGGGCGCAGCGCCCGTGCCCGTACCACCACCCATTCCGGCGGTGATGAAGACCATCTTGGTACGTGTGCCCAGCAGCTCCTTGACCTCGTTGATGTTCTCCTGGACGGCCATGTTCCCACGCTCGGGAATGGAGCCTGCGCCGAGGCCTTCAGTAAGATCAATACCCAGCTGAAGCTTCACCGGCACCGAGCTCACGTCGAGGGCCTGGCGGTCGGTGTTGCAGATGATGAAGTCCACGCCCATGATCCCTTGGGCGTACATGTGGTTCACAGCGTTGCTGCCACCACCGCCCACACCGATCACTTTGATGATCGAGGCGAGCTCTTGGGGAAGGTCGAATTTCATGTCTTTGAGGATTGGAAGGTGAACGGAAGGGAGGTGCTCAATTCTCGTCGTCCTTGAGGATCTCGGACGCACTATTGATGATGTTGCTGAAGAAGCCGCTCAACGGGCCCTTGGAGTGGCCTTTCACCACCACTTTGGCATCCCGGTTGTTCGCCACTTCAAGGGCCTTCGGGCGGCGGCGTTCGAGATAGTCGAAGCCCTTCATCACCAGACCCACACCGGTGGCGTGCAAGGGGCTGGTCACGTCCTCCACGGCGCTCTTGGCGATGTGTTCATTGGGATAGCCGATGCGGGTGCTCATACCGGTCATCACCTCGACGAGATGCTTCAGGTGCTTCAGCTGCGCTCCGCCACCGGTCAGCACGATGCCCGCGATCAACTGCTTCTCGATACCGCTGTTCTTGATCTCGAAGTAGACGTGATCGAGGATCTCCTCCATTCGGCTTTGGATGATCTCAGCGAGGGTACGCAGGCTGATCTCCTTGGGGTCGCGTCCCCGGAGGCCCGGGATGCACACCACTTCATTCTCCTTGTTCTCGGAGGCGAGTGCGCTGCCGAACTTGGTCTTCAGCAGTTCCGCTTGTTCACGCATGATACCGCAACCCTGGCGGATATCCTCGGTGATCACATTGCCACCGAAGGGGATCACAGCGGTATGGCGGATGATGTTGTCGAAGAAGATGGCGATGTCGGTGGTGCCACCACCGATGTCCACCAGCACCACACCCGCTTCCTTCTCCTCATTGCTCAGCACCGCATCGGCGCTGGCCAGGGGCTCCAGGATCAACTCGGTCACATGCAGGTCCGCACGATGCACGCACTTGTAGATGTTGCGGGCCGCTGTCACCTGGCCACTGATGATGTGGAAATTGGCCTCCATCCGGATGCCGCTCATGCCGATCGGATCCCGGATGCCCTGCTCGCTATCCACGATGTACTCTTGCGGCAACACGTGGATGATCTCTTCGCCGGGTGGCATCATCAGGCGGTAGGTGTCGTCGATCAGTGCATCGATGTCGCTCTGGGTCACCTCTTGGTCGAGGCTCTCCCGCATCCTCATTCCACGGTGTTGCATGCTGCGGATGTGCTGGCCGGCGATGCCCACGTTCACCGTGCTGATGTCCACACCAGCGTTGTCGCCAGCTTCGCGCACGGCGGCCTTGATACTCTCCACGGTCTTTTGGATGTTGGCCACCACGCCCCGGCTAACACCGTCGCTCTTGGCCTTGCCCATACCGAGGATCTCGATCTTTCCTTGCTCGTTCTTGCGCCCGATGATGCAGGCGATCTTCGTCGTTCCGATATCGAGTCCGGCGACGATATCTTGGTTGTGGTCCATGGTTTTCGTGGAGTATTAGGGCGTTGTTCGTTTGGTGCACACGATCTGGTCGGCAAAACGGAGGTCGATCCGCCCATAGCGCCGCCAGTCGGCCTTGGGAATACCTTTTTCGTAGAAGATGCGGAGCTTGCCGAAGCGTTCGGGCAAGGCACTGCCATCGCCGAGGAGCACACGTGAAGGGCCGATACGCGGGATCAGTTCGAACTCCCCTTGAGGAGTTACCACCACCTGATCGATAAGGGCGCACCACAGCGGATCCTCGTTGATGAACATGGCCAGGCGATGGATATCGTCCGAGCGGCACGCACGCTGCAGGCTGTCGGTGGCGTACACGGAGTACACGCCATGGGTGGCACCCGGCTCATTCAACTGACCGGTCACCACGAGGACCCTGGCGGTATAGGACGGACTCAAGGGCATGGTCCACCCCTCCTTGTCGATGTAGAAACCATCGCCATCCATGTTGTAGACACGTACCACGGGTACACGAGGCTGAACACGCGCATGCAACTTGCCATCCAACGTGTGATATACCTCGGCCTTGGCCACACTGGGGATGCTCTTCAGCCGCTCTTCGATACCTGTCACATCCACAGCGCCGGTGGCCGAGCCCATCACTGCGATCCCTTGATCCAGGACCTCGCGCTTCACGGCCACCTCATCGATGAAGTGCATGCCTTCGGCCTCCTGTACGGTGACCTCCAGGTCGGTGATGGGAGCACGATCGGCGGTGCGCTCCACGAAACCGAGTGCGAGGATCACGCCGATGATCGCCGCTGCGATGCCAATGGGTCGGATCATCTTCTTCAGCTTGCTCATGGGCGGTAGCGTTCGTTCAGCAGTCGTTCGATCAATGGTACGAGGCGATCGATATCGCCTGCACCGAGCGTGACCACGACCTGTAGGTCACGCTGTCCGAGCACGTCCAGAAGATCCTCCTTCGTCGTACAACGCTTGGCCTCCATGGGCACCTGCTCCAGGAGCCATTGTGAGGTGATACCGGCGATGGGTTCTTCACGCGCCGGATAGATGTCGAGGAGCAACAGATCGTCCAACGCGGACAAACTCTTGCCGAAGTCCCTGGCGAGGTCGCGCGTACGGGAGAAGAGATGCGGCTGGAAGATGCCTGTAACACGCTTGCCGGGATACATCTCACGCACACTGGCGATGCATGCGTCCAGCTCCTTCGGGTGATGTGCATAATCGTCGATGAAGACGATCCGTGGACCATGGATGCGGGTCTCGAACCGGCGGGCAACACCCCGGAACGAGGCCAGCCCGAGCCGCAACAGATCCGGGGGCACACCCATGCGCAGAGCGATGGTGCTCGCCGCGATGGCATTCTCCACGTTGTGCCTACCCGGCATGCCCAGGCGCAGGTCGTTGAGCACGATCCCTTCGGTGTGAAGGTCGAACTCGTAGGCTCCATTCACCACGCGGAGGTTCACCGCCTTGGGTGGGTGAGCGCTGCCCAAAGCATAGGTCATCACCTGACGGCGCTCCTTGAAATGCGCAGCGATCCTCTCGTGCACCAACAGGGGGCCCTCGCAGAGCACCGCGAACTGGGTGTAGGCATCGAACATGGCCTCCGGCGTTCCGTAGATGTCCAGATGGTCAGGATCCATGGCGGTGATCACCGATTCGCTGGGGCAGAGCTTGAGGAAACTGCGGTCGTACTCATCGGCCTCCACCACGTTCACCACCGCATCATCGTTCAACAACACGTTGGTGCCATAGTTCGCTGCGATGCCACCGAGGAAAGCATTGCACCGCACTTTGCCCACGGTGAGCAGGTGCGCGATCATGGTGCTCACCGTTGTCTTCCCATGGGTTCCTGCAACGGCCACGGTGCGTTTGTCCTGGGTCACCATACCGAGCACATCGGCGCGCTTCAGGATACGCGCACCGCGTTCTTCCCAGTACTTCAACAACGGGCTCGATACCGGTACCGCCGGGGTCCGGACCACCATCACCTCGGCTGGCACCGCGTTCCGGAATTCCTCGGGGATCATCCGCGGATCCTCGTTGAACTGCACATCGATGCCCTCGCTCTGAAGCTGGTTGGTCAGTTCGCTCGGTGTGCGGTCATAACCGGCCACCTCGGCACCACGGCGCCTGAAGTAGCGGGCAAGACCGCTCATGCCGATGCCACCGACACCGATGAAGAAGAACATATTTCCGCGCAGCGTGCTCATGCGTCAACAGGGTTCCGTTCCTTGTCCATGGTCTTGTATCCGAGCCGGATCACCTCGGCGGCGATCACTTCCGCCGCATTGTTGGCGCCCAGGCCGGCGATCGCCGTGCGCAGTCGATCCAGCGCATCGCGGTCCTTGATGAGGCGCAGGACCGTGGACCCCAGCTCCGCCACAGCCCGATCATCGCGCACCAGCACCGCCGCCCCCCGATCGGTCAAAGCACGAGCGTTGTGGGTCTGGTGGTCTTCGGCAGCGGTGGGTAATGGCACCAGGATGGCGGGTTTCTGGACAAGGCACAGCTCACTCACACTGATGGCACCGGCACGCGCCACCACGAGATCGGCCACCGCATAAGCGTAGTCCATCTTGTTCACGAACTCATGCACCTTGCAATCGGTATAGTTCAGATCCGCCACGGCTTGTTGCGCCTGCTTCAGGTATGGCGTTCCGGTCTGCCAGACCACTTGCACGCCTGCCTTCTGCAATGCCTCCAGCGCCGCCTCGATACCCTTGTTCACTCCTCGTGCCCCGAGGCTGCCACCGGTAACGAAGAGCACCGGCCTACCTTCCTGCAAGCCGAAGTGCTCCATGCCACGCGGACGCTTGCCCGTAAGGCGGACCACCTCCTGCCGCACCGGATTTCCGGTAAGCACCACTTTTTCCGGGGGGAAGAAGCGCTGCATTCCCTCGTACGCCACGCAGATCCGGTCAACGCCTTTCGCCAGGTAGATGTTGGTCTTTCCCGGGAAGCTGTTCTGCTCCTGGATCAAGGTGGGCACCCCCATTCGCTGCGCGGCAGCGAGCAACGGGCCGCTCGCATACCCACCGACGCCCACGGCCACATGCGGGTTGAACGCACGGACGAGTCTGCGCGCCTTCATCATGCTCCGCAACAAACGCCATGGTAGTGCGAGGTTCTTCACGATGGATCCGCGTTGAAAACCACGGATCGGAAGGCCTTCGATCCTGAACCCTGCGGCAGGAACCTTCTCCATCTCCATCTTGCCTTCGGCACCAACGAACAGGAACTGCGCAGCCGCCTCCCGCTCGCGCACCGCATTGGCGATGGCGATGGCCGGGAAGATATGACCGCCGGTTCCACCCCCGGCGATCATCACCCTAAGCGAGCGCTGTTCGTGGGCGTTTGACATCGGTCGGAGTTGTTGACTGGAAATTCTCTTCGGCACCACGGCTCACACTGAGCATGATGCCGATGGCGAGACAGGTGAACCACACACTGGTCCCCCCCATGCTCACGAGCGGTAACGGTTGACCAGTGACAGGAACAAGATTCACGGCGACGGCCATGTTGATCATGGCCTGCATCACGAGCATAAGGCCCAGGCCGATGGCCGCGAGAGCACCAAAGGGCTTGTCGCAGTTGGAGGCGATCCGGACCGCCCGGAAAAGGAGGATGAGGTAAAGCAACAACAGCCCCAGCCCACCGAGAATGCTGCCATACTCCTCGATGATGAACGCGTAGATCATATCGGAATACGGGTGCGGGAGCCAGTTACGGGAGGCACCACTGCCCGGCCCGTTGGGCAGGAATCCGCCCGATGCGATCGCGATCTTGGCATGCTCCACCTGGTAGTTGGCGTCGTGGTCCTCCACGCCGAATGATTCGATGCGGCCCACCCACGTGTCCAATCGTGGCAGCAGTCCCGGGCTCGACTTCGCCAGGAGAAGGAGCAGGATGAACATCCCCACAGCCGCACCGACGATCAGCGCCATGTGCTTCATGGGCACCTGACCCACGAACATGATGACGAGGCAGACGGTGAAGAGCACCGCCGCGGTGGAGAAGTTGGCCGGGAGGATCAAGCCACAGATCACCCCCACGGGCAGCATGAGCTTCACCAACACATCGCGCAAGGTCCATTCCTGGCCGTGGTGTTTGCCGAGCACCCGTGCGAGAAAGACAATGAGCACCACTTTGGCCGGGTCGCTCGTTTGGAAACTCTGGCCGATGATCGGTATGGTGATCCAACGGCTGGCATCATTGATGTTCGAACCCAGCAACAATGTGAGCAACAGCAGCACCGCCACCAGCCCGATGGACAGTTGCGATAGCCTTGAGTAGATCGTGTACCGCTGACGCGACACGAAGTACATGATGGCACCACCGGAGAGCAGCATGAAGCCATGCTTCACCAGGAAGTGCATGGTGCTTCCACCGTCGCGTTTGAAGGCGAGGGAGCTGATGGAGCTATACACCGCGAGCAGGCTGATCAATCCCAGGAACAGGACCGTCATCCAGATCACGCGATCACCCTTCAGTCTATGGAGCACCGTGTTCATCTCGTTCATCAACGATGGCCGTTGCATACGCACCCGGGATCCGCCCAGGCACGTGCGTTCGCCATATCTCCGTGTTCATTCATCATCCTCATAGGTCACGTACGGCCCGTTTGAATTCCACCCCGCGTTCCTCATAGTTGGCGAAACCATTACCACTGGGGCAGGCCGGGCTGAAAAGCACGGTATCGCCGGAGCTGGCCAATTCGTTCGCAAGGAAGACCGCCGTTCGCAGTTCGTCCGCCACATAGAGATGTTCAACACCGGAAGCGCCCTCTAGGCCCACGCTGTCCGCCGTGCGACCGAAGAGCACCATGGCCTTCACCTTCTCGTTCACGAGGTTCTGCACGTAGCCTTCGTCCATCTCGTTGCTCATGTCCCCCACGATCCACACCACCTTTCCAGGCATCAAGGCAAGCGACTCCAGGGCGGCATCGAGGAAGGTGGCCTTGGAGTCATTGATGAACACCACGCCGTTCGTCACGGCCACCTGTTCCAAACGATGCGGTCGTGGGCCTTGTGCGGCAAGGGCCGCACGCCGCGCCTCCACGAGCTGTCCGGCGGCCAGTCGCATCAGAGGGGTCTTGTTGTCGTGTTCCATGGTCTTTCGGATCGAATGATCAGAGCGCCTTCACAGCGGCCTTGAACAGATGGCCCCGTTCCTCGTAATTGGCGAACAGGTCGAAGCTGGCGCAGGCCGGGCTCAACAACACCACATCACCGGCCTCGGCGATGCTGTTGGCCGCGATCACGGCTTGTTCCGCGCTGTTCGTATCCAGGATCATGGGCACCACCTTGCCGAAAGCCTCGTGGATCTTGCTGTTGTCCACGCCGAGGCAAACGATGGCCTTCACCTTCTGCTTGGCCAGGCCCATCAGACTGGCATAGTCGTTCCCCTTGTCCTGGCCGCCGGCGATCCACACCACCGGCTTGTCCATGCTCTCCAGGGCATACCACACCGAATTGACATTGGTGGCCTTGGAGTCGTTGATGAACTCCACGCCATGCACGGTGGCCACATGCTCGAGGCGATGCTCCACGTTCTGGAAATCGATCAAGCTTTCGCGTACCACATCCTTGCGGATGTCGAGCACACGCGCTGCGATGCCCGCCGCCATGGAGTTGTACACGTTGTGCTTCCCTTTCAGTGCGAGTTCGATCATGGACATGCTGAAGGTGGATCTGTTGGTTGTGATGTGGATATGGTCGCCATGCAGGCAGGCGCCTTCGTTGATGGGGTGCTGTATCGAGAACGGCCAGCGTCGCGCCTTCACCGGATGCTGGAGCAACCAGGCATTCGATCCGGCGTCATCGGCGCAATGGATGAAATGGTCATCTTCCCGCTGGTTCATGGCGATGCGGAACTTGCTCGCCACGTAATTCTCCATGCGGTACTGGTAGCGGTCCAGGTGATCCGGCGTGATGTTGAGGAGAACTGCGACGTGAGGTCGGAGATCGCGGATCCCATCCAGCTGAAAGCTGCTGAGCTCCAACACGTACCAGTCATGGTCCCGGTCGGCCAGCAGTCCGGCGAAGCTGGTGCCCACATTACCTCCCAAAGCCACGTCCAGGCCGGCCTTCCGCAGGATATGATGGGTAAGCAGAGTGGTCGTGGTCTTACCATTACTGCCGGTGATCGCCACGATACGCCCGTTGCAGTGGCGATAAGCGAACTCGATCTCACTGATCACCGGAACACCCTTCGCCACGGCATCCTTCACGAGGGGCGCCGAATCCGGGATACCCGGGCTCTTCACGATCCCATCGGCTTCGAGCACGCGCGCCGTGGTATGGCCTCCCTCCTCGAACGCGATGCCATGAGCGGTCAGTACTTCCCGATACGCGGGCTTAATGACACCTTGGTCGCTCACGAATACCTCGTAGCCACGCTTCTTGGCGAGCCGAGCCGCCCCCACGCCGCTTTCCTGTGCGCCAAGCACGACCAACCTCGGACCATATGGGCGTTGAGCGGTCATCGCAGTTTGAGGGTGACAATGGACAACACGGCCAACATGATCCCCACGATCCAGAACCTGCTCACGATCTTGCTTTCGTGAATGCCCTTCTTCTGGTAGTGGTGGTGGAGCGGTGACATCAGGAGGATCCGACGGCCTTCGCCATACTTCCGTTTCGTGTACTTGAAGTAGGAGACCTGCATCACCACGCTGAGGTTCTCCACCAGGAAGATGCCGCACAGTACGGGGATCAACAACTCCTTGCGTACGAGGATGGCCAGCGTGGCGATGATACCTCCGAGGGCGAGGCTGCCGGTATCGCCCATGAACACCTGCGCGGGATAGGCGTTATACCAGAGGAATCCGATGCACGCCCCCAGTAAAGCACCGATGAACACGGCGAGTTCACCGCTGCCAGGGATGTACATGATGTCCAGGTAATGCGAGAAGATGACATTGCCACTGACATACGCGAGGATGCCCAATGCCAGCACCATGATGGCGGAGGTCCCGGTGGCCAGACCATCCACACCATCGGTGATATTGGCCCCGTTGCTCACGGCCGTGATGATGAAGATGACCACGGCGATGTACAGGATCCAGGTGTATTGGCGGGCGCCATTGCCGAAGAGCTTCGCCAGGATGGTCGAATAATTCAACTCATTGTCCTTCACGAAGGGGATCGTGGTGTTCGGTGATTTCCGGTTCAGCATGTAGTGCACGGTCCCATCCTCCTCGGTGATGGTGTGCACGTCCTTCTCATCGAACTGCTGAGCGAGCACCTCGGAGATCTCCACGCGAGTACGGATCTCGGGATGGAAGTACACGGTGGCTCCGATGATGATGCCCACCCCGACCTGACCCACCACCTTGAACTTTCCGGCGAGCCCTCGCTTATCCTTCTTGAAGACCTTGATGTAGTCATCGATGAAACCGATGGCGCCGAGCCAGACGGTGCTCACCAGCAGAAGGATGATGTAGATATTGTCGAGCTTGGCGAACAACAACGTGGGGATCACCGTGGCCGCCAGGATGATGAGCCCTCCCATGGTCGGAGTGCCTTGCTTCTGGATCTGCCCTTCTAGGCCCAGGTCGCGCACCGTTTCGCCCACCTGCATACGGCGCAGCAGGTTGATGATGCCCTTTCCCCACCACAGGGAGATCAGCAGCGACACGAACACCGCCATGGCCGCGCGGAACGAGATGAACGTGAACAGCCCCGCACCGGGAACGTCCGCACCAAGCCAGTTGAAGAGGTGGTACAGCATCACTTGTGGAGGAGTTCAAGGGTTTCCTGCAACACGGCCACATCATCGAAAGGGTGCTTCACCCCATTGATCTCCTGATAGGTCTCGTGACCTTTTCCAGCAAGCAGCACCACATCCCCGGGCTTGGCCATGCCTACCGCTTGGCGGATGGCCTCGCGTCGATCGGCGTTCACCCATACGCGTGGCAGATCACCCACCTGCACACCGCCACGCATCTCGTTCAGGATGGTCATGGGATCCTCGGTGCGTGGATTGTCACTGGTAAGCACCACATGACTGCTCAGTTCCGTGGCGATCCGGGCCATCACCGGGCGCTTCGCCCGATCCCGGTCACCACCGCAACCCACCACGGTGATCACTTGTTCATTATCGCTGACCACATCGTTGATGGTGGAGAGGACGTTCTTCAGCGCATCGGGGGTATGGGCATAATCCACGATCCCGATGACACCTGCGGCACCGCGCACGATCTGGAACCGACCACGCGGCGGCTGCAGGTCGCTCAAAGCGGTGAGCACGTTCATCGCAGGTTCGCCCAGGAGCGTTGCCACGGTGTACACCGCGAGCAGATTGCTGGCGTTGAACTCCCCGATCAGTCGCGAATACATGTCGTGCCCGTCGATGTTCAGGTGCAGGCCCGTCAACTGATTCTCGACGATGCGCGCCTTATGGTCGGCGGTGCTCTTCACCGCGAAGGAGTGCTTGCTCGCCTTCGTATTCTGGAGCATCACGGCGCTGTTCGCATCATCGGCGTTCACCAAGGCGAAGGCCGTGGCCGGGAGTTGATCGAAAAAGCGCTTCTTGGCTTTGATGTACTCGGCGAAGGTGCCGTGGTAATCCAGGTGGTCGTGGGTGATGTTCATGAACACGGCACCCGCGAAGCGCAAGCCGGCGATCCGCTCCTGCACCACGCTATGGCTGCTCACTTCCATGAAGCAATGCGTGACCCTTTCGGCCACCATCTCCGCAAGGAGTTCGTTCAGGCGTACGGCGTCGGGGGTGGTATGCGTACTGGGAATGGTCCGCTGGCCGATGCGCGCCTCCACCGTGCTGATGAGGCCGCACTTGTAGCCAAGGGCGCGGAAGAGGCGGAACAGCAACGTGGCCGTGGAGGTCTTCCCGTTGGTGCCGGTGATACCCACCAACTTCAACTTTTTCGAGGGCTGATCATGGAAATTCGCTGCGATGATGCCCAAGGCCACCGCCGCGTCATCCACACGCACATAGGCCACACCATCCTTCAACTCGGCCGGCAGGACCTCGCAGATGATGGCACCGGCACCGCTGCCGATGGCCTTGGCGATGAAATCATGACCATCCACCTGGGTACCTCGCGTGGCAACGAAAGCGGAGAAGGCCACCACCTTACGGCTGTCAAAGGCGATGGACTCGACCGCGGTGTTGGTGGAACCGACGACCTGCTCGATCCGCACGCCATAGAGTATGTCCCTCAGCAACTTCATGCCAGTTCGATCAGGATCGTGGTTCCCTCGAAAGCCTTCGATCCGGGTTGCAACGATTGGTGCTTCACCATGCCATTGCCTTGCACCTTCACCTGCAGTCCTCGGTTCTCGAGAATGAAGAGCGCATCGCGCAAGCCCATGCCCAGTACGTTGGGTACGCGATCCATCGCATCGGCCGGGATGCCGCGAGGCTTCAGCACCACGACGGTATCCGCAGCCTCAGTGGTGACCCACTCGCTTTCTCCCTCAACGGTCACCGGCACCCTCAACCCGGCGAAAGCGGTGCGGAGGTCACCGGCGTGGCCGCTCATGCTGATGGGCATCAACGGATCGGCAAGCTGTGCCAGCTCGGTATCTTGCTGCAGTTCGAGGCGATTGCTGTAGATCTTATCCGCGATCTCCTTGAAAATGGGGCCAGCCACCACATTGCCATAGAAGCCGCTCATGGTAGGGCCATTCACCACCACGATGCAGCTGTACTTGGGGGCATCGGCCGGGAAGTAGCCCACGAACGAGGCCTTGTAGGTGACGCCTGCACCCTTATAGCCCGCACCGCCCTTGGCGATCTGGGCGGTACCCGTCTTTCCCGCGATGGCGAAGTGCGCGGCCTTCAGATTCACAGCGGTGCCGCTGTCCACCACTCCGCGCAGCATGCCATGCACGATCTTCAGGGTCCTATCCGAACAGATCCTTTCGTGGAGCACCTTGGGCGGCATGCGCTCGATCACCTTGCCGTTCCGTGAGGTCTGGCTCACGAGCTGGGGTTGCATCATGCGGCCGTTGTTCGCCACGGCATTGTAGAAGGTCAACATTTGGAGCGGGGTCATCGCCAGCTCGTAACCGATGCTCATCCACGGCAGGCTCACGCCGCTCCAGCCCTTCTCTCCTGGGCCACGCAGCACCGGAACACCCTCTCCCGGGATCATCACCCCGGTGGGCTCACCGAGTCCCATGCGTTTGAGGCCCTCGACGAACTTGCGCGGCTCCTTCGCATAGGCCTTGTGCACGGCCAGGCTGACCCCTGTATTGGCCGACACTTCGAATGCGCGCTGTAGGGTGATCCTGCCGTAACCACCCTCATGTGAATCGCGCATGGTCCGGTCGTGGAACAGGACCTTTCCGTTGCGTGTGTCCACCGTATCGGTGGGGCTGATCCGGCCATCCTCGATGCCCACCATGAGGGAGGCGAGCTTGAAGGTGGAGCCGGGTTCGGCGGCCTCGCCCACGGCGTAGTTCATGGACTCGGCATAGGTGCTGTCGCTGCGTCGGGTGAGGTTGCTGATGGCCTTGATGTACCCGGTGGCCACTTCCATGACCACCACCGTGCCATACTCCGCACCATGCTTCCGCAGTTGACGCTCGAGTGCGGCGTCCGCCACATCCTGCAGGTTGATATCGATGGTGGTGTGGAGATCACTGCCGGGCACAGGGTCCACACCGCTGCCACCATCCACGGGCATCCATACCCCTCCGGTGAGCCTGCGTTCCAATCGACGACCGGTCACCCCGCGCAACAACCGATCGTAGCCCCCTTCAAGGCCGAGCGTGGTGCTATCGCGCAGGACATAACCCACACTTCGCGACGCCAGTCGTCCAAAAGGATGCACCCGAACCGTACGCTTCTCGGTGACCAGGCCGCTCTTGAACTTGCCCAGGTTGAACAGTGGGAAGGTGCGCAAACGCTGTACCTGCGTATGGTCCGCGCGCCGTTTCACCAGGTAATACCGCTCCTTGCGATGGCGGGCATCGGTGAGGTCGCGTCGGTATTCCGCCGCTGTACGGTCCCCGAAGAGGTCGGCCAAGGCGATACTGAGCGGCTCGATGTTGGTCCGGAACAGTTCATCCGTAAGACCGTTGGCCATCATGTCCATGCGCACATCATACTCGGGCACGCTGGTAGCCAGCAATCGTCCGTCCTCGCTATAGATGTGACCACGGTCCGGTTGAACGGTGCGGTACATGGTGCTCACGGTCTCCGCTTTGGCCAGCCACTTGTCCCCCTCGGCGATCTGGATGGTGAAAAGCTTGATGGCGATGGCCAACGCGAAAAGCACGACGACCAGGTACACCACATTGGCACGCGCACGGAACTGGCGATCCTCCTTCATGGCGTACGTGTGGTGTTGAGTTCATCCTTGGCCACTTGGAGCTTCACCGGTGGCACCCGGCTCTCCTTCAGACCCAGCTCCCCGATCCCAGCGGCCACCTGGCTCTGTTGTTCGGCTTTTTCCAGATGGGCACGCACGGTGATGTACTCACTGCGGAGCTCCTTCAGCTCGGCATCGGTGCGGTGCAGGTCGCGCACCACCCGTTCGGTGTGGTATCCGTACGCGATGTAGGTGATCATCAACGCGGCGCAGAAGAGGATGAACGACATGTTACCCAGCACGCGTTCCTTGGTGAGGAACGAGCCGTTGAGCACATCGATCATGGCACGAGGCACACGCGCGGCACCACCCGAAGCAGCGTTCTTCTTCGCCTGGGTGGAAGCACGTGGCTTCCGCACGGCGGCCTCGGCCTCCGGTGTTTCCTCCTGCTTCTTTTCGCGCAACTTGTTCACGTGCGTGTCGCTATTCTCAATCGGGCGCTTCGTGCCCGTGGGTTCCTTGCTATTTCTTGATCCGTGGGTTGGATCGCCTTGTTGCTTGTTGGATCGAACGGCCGGGTGCGATTGCCGTAGATGTCCTTCGTCTCTTCGCCGGTGAGGTCGCCACTGCGCATCCAGTTCTTCACCAGGCGATCTTCCAGAGAGTGGTAGCTCATCACCACCAATCGCCCGCCCGGCGCGATCACCTCGGCGCTCTGCTCCAGCAATGCTTCGAGGGATGCCAGTTCGTCGTTCACCGCGATACGCAACGCCTGGAACACTTGTGCGAGGAAAGCGCTCTCCTTCGTACGCGGTGTCACGGGCTTCAACGCTTCCACCAGTTGGAACGTGGTTCCGATACGGGTATCCGCATTGGCCTTCACCAGCTGGCGCGCCACGCGATGAGCACCGTCCACCTCGCCATACTTCCGCAGTAGGTCGGTCAGCGCCGTTTCGTCCAGGTCGCGCAGCAGTTGGGATGCCGTGCGTTTCGCCCGATGGTCCATGCGCATGTCCAGCGGGCCGTCGAAGCGGAAGCTGAACCCCCGTGCACCGGTGTCGAACTGATGACTGCTCACGCCCAGATCGGCCAGCAGGCCATCGATCGGCAGTGCGTTGAGGAACCGTAGGTGGTTCTTCAACCAGCGGAAATCGGACTTCACCAGGGTGAAGCGATCATCACTCGGAGCGTTCCGCCATGCATCGCGGTCGCGATCGAACGAGACCAACCTTCCGTGTGGACCGAGTTGTGCGAGGATGGCCTTGCTGTGGCCCCCACCACCGAACGTAACGTCCACATAGACGCCGTCGGGGCGGATGTTCAATCCTTCAAGACAGGCTTGTAAAAGAACGGGGTCGTGGTATTCATGCGCCATTGGCATTAGGCTTGTCCGCCATCACTTTCGCGGCCAGTGACTTGAAGTCCACGTTCCCGCCGAGCGCGCGCTTGTGGTGTTCCTCGCTCCAGATCTCGATGCGGTCGCCCATGCCCGTGAACACGATGTCCTTGCCCAGGTGGGCGTAGGCCATCAGCGTTTTGGGCAGGAGCAGCCGTCCGTTGGCGTCGAGCTCCACCGGCGTGGCCCCGTTGAGGAAGCGCCGGATGAACTCCACGTTGTCCGGATCGAAGCGGTTGAGCCGGCGCACATCGGCGCTGGTCCTCTCCCACTCGTCCATCGGATACAGCACGAGGCACTCGCTGAACACATCCCTGTTCACCACGAAACCCTTCGACTCCGCACCACCGAGCTGCTTCTTCAGCGCGGCGGGCAGGAGCGCACGGCTCTTGGCGTCCAAGGTGCTTGGGTATTCCCCTAACAGGTTCAGCATGATGCATGCTCGCAGGAATGGTCGCGAAAGTAGGCCGAAGCGCCCACTTTTACCCACGATCACCCCCTATTTCGCCTTGTTGTTGATAATTCTTGAACGGCGAAGGTGTGCAAAAGTTGTGGAACAACCGCAACTGGCCTATAAAACAGGCATTTTAGGCGGTGGGTGGATGTGGGAGCTTATCAACAACCATTACGCATTCCACGATCGGACCAAAACCCTTATAGACCCTTTCGAAAGATCACCGATCAACCTGGCAGCTATCTGAATATCAATGAATTAGATGCGAACACGGCATTGTGTGGAACGCCATTGGCAGCCCAAGTGGTTGGAAGTGGGAAAGCATACGGTGGCTGTAAAAAGTGGCCCCCACCCCGGATCGAACCTCCTTGACACCCCCTGGCCCGGCATCGAACAGTCCTTCCTCGTCGGGCATCTACACCCATGGTCCGTTCTCAGGGCCAAGTCCCGATCCACACCAAGGAAAAAACCGATCCATGCGGTCTTTAGGGTGCCTCGAAGAACCTCGAACGGATGGCGCGCACCGCTATCATTCGTCCAGACGAGGCGCTCCGAAGAAGAGGATACTGGATCGAAGTATCCGACTGAGGAGCAACAAAGTATGGGCGAAAGAGAGCAAGCGATGACCGCTGTGCTTCTTGCTCATGAACGCCGCCGGAACGAGGTTCTTCGAGGTACTCTTTAGCCTACACCATAATGCGAATTGGCCAGACATACCAAAGGCATCGGCTTCATACGTACCCCCTTCCACAGCGGCCCGGTCGATACCTGTATGGAGCGCCCCGCACGAACGCGGCTACATCCAAGTACACACTGCACGTATCGAAAGGTCGCGGGAACGGAAGCGGCGATCGGCCAACGATCGATCCGCTGGTGATCATGGAGCATTCACCGGAAGCTCAGCTCGCCGCGTCCTTCCGCACCAGGAGGAGCAACAACGCGGTCTGCCGCATCCAACGCATGGCCATCATCGCTCCGGCCGCTCCATGTTCCACCCATCCTTCTACCTTTGGACGGACACCATGGCGAACGAAGAGCATCTGAAGCGTGAAGGCGAGTTCACCTACATCGACGTGGGCGATGGCCCGCCGTTGATCTTCCTGCACGGCTTGTTCGGTGCCCTGAGCAATTTCGAAGGACCGATCGCGCATTTCGGTGGCAAGTACCGGGTACTGATGCCCATTTTGCCCTTGTACAGCCTGCCGATGCTGAACACCAACGTGCCGTCCTTGGCTGATTTCCTCGATCGTTTCATCCGGCACATCGGCGCGGAACAGGTGAATCTACTGGGCAATTCACTGGGTGGCCACGTGGCCCTGGTGTACTGCACCAAGTGGGCCTCGAAAGTGCGCACACTGATCCTCACCGGCAGCAGCGGCCTGTACGAGAACGCTTTCGGTGGCGGCTTCCCGCGCCGGGAGGACAAGGAATTCCTGCGCCAACGGATCGCCCTCACCTTCCACGATCCCAAGCACGTGACCGACGAACTGGTGGAGGAGTGCTACGTGACGGTGAACGACAAGGCCAAGCTGATCCGCATCCTCTCCCTCGCCAAGAGCGCGATCCGCCACAACATGGCCAAGGACCTTCCCAACCTGATGATGCCCGTGTGCCTGATCTGGGGCAGGCAGGACACCATCACCCCGCCGCATGTGGCCGAGGAGTTCCACACGCTGATCCCCCAGAGCGAATTGTACTGGATCGACAACTGCGGACACGCCGCCATGATGGAACATCCGGACACGTTCAATGCCGTGGTGGACAAGTGGCTGGAGAAAACACTGAAGGTGGAACCCTGAAAGTGGAACGCTAAAGGTGGAACGCTGAATGCAGAAGTAGGCTTCGGTACACTTCAGCATTCAGCGTCCGGTCATAACACTTCCATGAGATCCCTCCTCGCCGAACACCTCACCAGCGGCCGAAGCGTGAAGGACTGGCCCAAGCCCACCCTGCCGGAGTATGCCTTCATCGGCCGTAGCAACGTAGGCAAGAGCTCGCTGATCAACATGCTGTGCCACATCAAGAAGCTGGCGCGCGTGAGCAGCACCCCGGGCAAGACCCGCAACGTGGAGCACTTCCGTGTGGAAGGCACGTTGACCAGCAAGAAACCATGGATGCTGGCCGACCTGCCGGGCTACGGCTTCGCGAAAGCGAGTAAGACCGAGCGCGCGGTGTGGGAGAAGATGATCCAGACGTTCCTGAAGGAGCGTGAGAACCTTCAATGCGTGTTCCTGCTGGTGGATTCGCGCCTTGAACCGCAGCGCAACGACCTCGACATGGTGCAATGGCTGGGCGAGAACGGCATCCCCTTCACGATCGTCTTCACCAAGAGCGACAAACTCCCCGGCCCGAAGGTGGATAGCAACGTGGCCCGGTTCAAACGCAAGCTGAAGGAGAGTTGGGAAACCCTGCCCACGATGTTCCTCACCAGCTCGGAAACATCGAAAGGGCGCGATGAACTGCTGGGCTTCATCGAAGAGGTGAATGCCGGATGGGGGGAGTAGGCGCAGTTCGCAGTGGACGGTTTGCAACGCCCCGGCCGGGTGACCATCAAGGAGCCGACCGCCAACTGCAACTACTTCTTCAGCTCCGGCAGCATGTGCTCCGCGAAGTACGCCCCGAAATCGCGCATCTGCGCCGCCATCTTGCCTTCGCCGGTGGCACGCTCGAACGTGTCGGCCATGGTGAGGATGTTCTGGTGGAAGAAGGCCTTCATCTCCTCCACGGTCATGTCCTTGGTCCAGAGATCGATCCGCAAGGTGTTCTTCTCCTTCTCATCCCACAGGGAAAGCAGAACGGCCTTGCTTGAGCTTTGTTCTCCGTTATCCTCGGCGGCCCAATCGATACGCTCGGGCACGTGGTTCTCGTCGAGGTGAACGGACAGGCGGATATCGGAGGTTTTCATGGGATTCGTAGTGGGCAGTTGGCAATGGGTCGAATAGGATCATTGGCGGCAGGACCGTAGAGACGCCCATTGGGTCGCGGGTACGGAGCCTCGAAGGACGATCCTATTCAACCCACCATTTCACCGCGGTTTGTATTCCTTCAGCACCACACGCGGATCGTCGAGGGCGAAGAGTTGCTCGAAAGTGGTCTTCGGATGGGCTTTGAGGTAGGCCGTCACCATACGGTGGCCGATCCACTCGCCGAGGTGACCAGGGCTTTCGCGGGGCAGACCATTGGTGAAAGGGCCGTCGTTCATCCACCGGCCGATATCCTCGAGCCGCTTGCTGTAGAGCTGGTCCTTGGACACGAGGTCCTTCCAGATGGCGTACTCGTTGGCCTCGCACCAGGCCAATTGCTCCTTGGTGAAGGCGAACTTCAAGGCCGGGTCGGTATCGGGCAGGAGCTGGTCGAGCAGGGCCATCACCTTGCCGGTCTCCACCAGATTAGTCAACAGATCCTCGCCCCGGATATCGCGGGTATAGTGCACGAGCAACCAGCCCTTCACGGCACTGGGCACCAACAGCTCGGGCCGCATACGATCCTTCACATACTGCGGGAAGGTCTCCGGTGCGAGGTAGCCCACCACGGGATGGTCCTTGCCGATGAACCATTCCACACCGATGCCCAACACACTATCCGTGGGGAAAATACCGTAGTTGAAACCCGAGTTGAAGGCCACCAGGCGCGGGGTAAGGCTATCCGGGAAAAGGACCAACAGGCGTTTGAAGGCCTTCTCGAACTCCGACCGTTGAGGCTCCATGTCGCCAAGCACGCTATCCACCGCCACCTGCACACTGGCCCAATCCGGGTCGGTGGTGAACCGGGTCAACACCATGGGTAGTCGCGGATCGTCCAGCGGCACACCTTGCAGGATATCCTCGATATAGATACGGTAGAACTCCCCGAAGGTGGCGTGGGCCTCCAGGCTCTTGGTACGCGCGCTGTCGCCCGTGCGGAACATCATCCGATCCAAGCGGCCGATATCCACGGACAGCGGCACATCGTCCATCGATGGCCCGGAGTGACGTTCGCCACCACAAGCCGTCCCAAGGATGGCCAGCGCACCAAGCGCGACCCATGTACTGCAACGGTTCAACACGTATACCTTTGAGCGTTCGTAAAAGAGCGACAAACCTATGAAGAAGGTCATTCCGATCCTGGCTGCCGCCCTCCTGGCCGCGCCAGCCATGAACGCACAAGATGATGCCAGCGTACGTTTCGGCATCAAGCTGGCACCCAACATGTCGTGGCTGAAAGCCGACACCAAGGGGCTGAAGAACAACGGCAGTTCCGTGGGCTACACCTTCGGCCTGATCACCGAATTCCCCATCGGCGCCTCGGGGAACTACCGCTTCGGCACCGGGTTGTTCCTCAACAACCTGGGCGGGAAATACCTGCGCAGCGTGGAGTACAAGGATGCCATCAACGGTCCCGTACTGAAGAAGGACCTGGCCACCGACTTCCGCACGAGCCATATCGAGCTGCCCCTCACCTTCAAGCTCATGACCAACGAGATCGGGTACATGCGGTACTACGGACAACTCGGATTCGGCGCCAGCTACAACATCCGCGCGAAGGCCGATATGGACAGCCCGGTGTTCGACGCCACCGGCAACTACGTGATCCGGTTCGAGGAACTGGAGGACGAGGATTTCCAGAATTCCATCCAGCCGTTCCGCGCCTCGCTCATCGTAGGTGCCGGCATGGAATACAACTTCTCGGGCAGCACCACCCTGCAGGCCGGGATCACGTACAACAACGGGTTCACCAATGCCCTGCGCAAGGTGGATGTCGGCGACAAGAAGGCGAAGGCCCTGCACAACTACCTGGAGTTGAACCTGGCCATCTTCTTCTGATCACGGACCCACACGACCGAACCCCGTTCATCACCGATGAACGGGGTTCGTTTCTTTTGTACCAATGAATACCACGAAGGTCATCGACCACATCACCTCCTGGCTGAAGGACTATTGCACCACCAACCGCCAGCGCGGCTTCGTGGTGGGCGTGAGCGGTGGCATTGACAGCGCGGTGACCAGCGCATTGTGTGCGCGAACGGGCCTGCCCACCCTGTGCGTGGAGATGCCCATCCACCAGGTAGTGAGCCACGTGACCCGAGCACTGGAACACGTGGCCAGGCTCCAGCAACACCACGGCAACGTATCCCTCGAACGCGTGGACCTCACCCCCACCTTCGATACGTTGGAACGCGCCCTACCCGACAGTGCCAACGACAGCCTGCACCAGCTCGCGCTCGCCAACACACGTGCCCGCCTACGCATGACCACCCTGTACTACCTGGCCGGGGTGCATGGCTACCTGGTGGCGGGCACCGGCAACAAGATCGAGGACTTCGGCGTGGGCTTCTTCACCAAGTACGGCGATGGCGGCGTGGACCTCTCTCCGATCGCAGACCTCACCAAGACCGAGGTGTACGCGTTGGCGAAGGAACTGGGCATCGTGGACAGCATCATGCAGGCCGCACCCACCGATGGCCTCTTCGGCGACAGCCGCACGGACGAGGACCAGATCGGCGCCAGCTACCCCGAGCTGGAATGGGCGATGGACCTGCGCGATCGTGGCGTGGATACGAACACCTTGGCCCTCAGTGAGCGGCAGCGGAAGGTGCTGGGGATCTTCGACCGACGCAGGGCGGCGAACCGCCACAAGATGGAGCCCATCCCGGTGTGCTTGATACCATCCGACCTGCGGTAGGCATCGCGCATCGAGCGGAACGCAGGCCTTCCCCTTCAGGGGATCACCCTGCGATCATCGTCATTCCATAGGCGCATTCAAGGCGAAGAAAACCCGACCGCGGCGTGCCGGAGGGATCATCGGAGCACCTCACCGAGCAGGCGTTCCAGCATGCTTTGTCCGAAGAGGACATTGATGCCTACCATCACACTGGATCCCGGTTCGATCGGAAGGCGTTGTTGTTCCCCCGTCTGGTCGGGTGATCGGATCGCATGCACGGGCAGGCCCGCCACCTCGGCACGTAATTGTAGTGTGTTCGAGAGCTTGTGGCGCACGTGGACGAAGCCGCGCAATGCCGTGTAGTTGATGTTCACGCGGTCCTCTCCGCTGGCCGAACCGCTGCGGAATCCATCAACGCCGATACCGGCTAACAGACGCGTCCGCTTGCCGGGCTTGTAACCGACCCCCACCTGCAAGGGCAGGAGGTATTGGAAGGTCCAGCGCTTCCCGATGGGTTCTACCCCACCCACGAAAGGAACCGGCAGGTTGAGACCATCGCTCAACGTGGCCGTGAGCCCGTAGAACAACTGTCGCCGCAAGCCCATGACCTTCATCTTCCCGACCACCCCGTTGAAGCGTGGCCTGGCCCGATCCATCGTGGTGCTCTCCTCGCTCACGTTCACGTTCGCACTCCAGAAGAGGACCCGGTACTTCTTCGTGAGGCTGATGCCCAGCGCTCCCAGGGAAGCACCGTGGAACTGTCGCGGATCGCCACCCCAACGCAGGTCCCTATACTGGTAACGCCCGCTCAGCATCACCTGCGAAGCGCGGATCCGTATGCTGTTCTTCAACAGGTCCTTCCAACTATCGCTGGTGAGGTCGAGTTCCAATGCGGCCGTCCACTTCTTGTGGATCGGTACGGTGAATCCCGCCGTGCCCGACCGGTCCTCGAAGCTGCCCGGGGCGTTGCTGAAAGGCGTTCCGGGGGTCCATCGCGCATCCACCCGAAGGCGTGGACGAAAGAGCTGATCGAACTGCTCCAGGTCGAAAGATTGGGCGTTGGACGTGGCAGCGATCGTCGCCAACCACACACCCAGGGTGATATGCGCCGATCTCAAGGAGAGCCGATGGATCATCGCGGACACAGATCGTGATCGGCTCAGCCGATCACCCAGGTATGCTCGCCCTTCAGCAGCACATCCAGGTCGCCCACGCCCTTCACCTCCTTCGCGCGCTTCACCTGTGCTTGCAGCTTCTCCTCGTGCGTGGGGCGATCGGCCACGTAGAACACACCGAAGGGACGCGGGAAAGCACCCTCATGCTGGGGATCCTCGAACAGCCGCACCAAGATCGACGCCTTGAAATTGTCGCGCTCGTCGTGGATCCAGCAATCGTTGGGTGAGAAGTCCGAGCCGATGTCGATCACGCGCGGCTTCATGTCCTTGATGCAGATGCCCTTGGTGCCACCGGCGAACACCAGCGGCTTGCCATGCTCCACGAAGAGCGTGTTCGCGGGCTTGCTGGCCTTCTCGGTGAAGACCTCGAACGCGCCATCGTTGAACACGTTGCAGTTCTGGTAGATCTCCACCAGCGACGTTCCCCGGTGCGCATCGGCGCGGGCGAGGACCTCGCGCAGGTGCTTCGGATCGCGGTCCATGCTGCGGGCGATGAACGTGCCATCGGCGCCCTTCACCAGCGCCAGCGGGTTGAACGGATGGTCCGTGCTGCCCATCGGCGTGCTGCGCGTGACAGCGCCTTCCGGAGAAGTGGGCGAGTACTGCCCCTTCGTGAGGCCGTAGATCTCGTTGTTGAACAGCAGCACGTTCACGTCCACATTGCGGCGCAGCAGGTGGATGATGTGGTTGCCGCCGATGCTCAGTGCATCACCATCGCCGGTGATCATCCACACGCTCAGCTCGGGGCGCACGCTGCGCAAGCCGCTCACGATCGCGGGCGCGCG